>ONDL01000004.1 GCA_900316555.1 uncultured Eubacteriales bacterium
CCATTGCTATCATAAGCTTCAGGCGGATAAGTCGTTCCTCCTTTTGTGAAACCGACAAGGTCTACATAGTCTTCTGCCTCAGTGAAGAATAGACGTTGAGGAACATGGCGACGATCAGCAGTATAACGCCTATGCTTATCGCCGTGAGGATAACGGAGTTCGTGTTCTCGGGGTTCATTACCTGCATCGGCTTTTCCTCAAAGCCGAGGGCGTGGAACATGGGGTCGAGCAGGTGCTCGAAGCCGAACACAGAGCCGAAGACAGTTCCGAATATCGCGGCGGAAATTCCGCAAGGGAAGAGTATCCTGCCGACCTTCATCTTTTTTATCTTCCACATCAGTATGCCGACGACCGAGAGCAGAAGTCCCTGTCCCAGATCGGCGAACATTATGCCGAAGATCACGACATAGGTAAAGGCGATAAAGAGCGTCGGGTCGATCTCGTTATACTCAGGTACGCCGTACATTTCGGTGTAGAACTCAAAGGGCTTTGCGAGGAAGCAGTTTTTGAGCCTGACGGGCGGGCGCTTATCCAGCTCGTTCTTTGCATCGGAGAAATCTACCTCGATGCTGCGTATCTTCTTGAGTTTGCGGCTGAGCTGCTTTTTGTTCTCTGTAGGAACCCAGCCGACGATGATGAAGCTGTTGTTGTACTGGAGCGCCTTGCTTCTTATGCTCGCGTAGAGGTAAAGCTCCTCGAGCTTGGAGAGATAATTTGTTATCTGTTCCTTGTTTTCGTCGAGGTACTTGTCAAGCTGAGCCTGCGCCTTTTTGACATTTGCTTCGAGCGCGGGGATTTCTTTTTTGTAGTCCTCGATGCGTTCGCGCGGCGTTTCGTTCTCGCTGACGAGATTGCACCTCTCAAAGAACAGCGCCTCAAAGATCTTGTCGATTTCCTCCACGACGTCGAAGGGCGCGAAATAAACACCCCAGCAGTGGGTCTTGTCCTCGGTGCAGACGGCGAAGTCGACATACTCGTTGTCGCGGTACGCCTCGAGCTTTGACATGCTGTCCTTGGGCAGTCTGCCGAAGCGCGCCTTCATGTACTTCATTTTGAGAACCTTCTCGATTTCAACGCCCATGCCTACAAAGTGGCTTGTCACGCTGAGATTCTGTCTGACCTCATTGAGCTTTGCGGCAGCGGTTTCTCTCTTGTCGATCAGCGCGTCGATATCGGCTGTGGTGACGGCGGAGAAGTTTTCCAGATCCTCGACGGAGGGGCTGAAATCGCTGACGTCGGTCAGCGGAAAGCTGCGCTTGGTCTGGTTGAGAGCTGCCTTGAGGTTTGTCAAAGGCTCCGCGAAGGTATTTTTTGTTTGTAAATGTGTGAAATCCTGAACGTTGTCATAGAAATTGCTGACGTCATCTGGCTGGAAAACACCCGACTCACCGAGTGCGGTAATAGCCTCGTCGATATGTTCCATCAGACCGATCACGTTCAGGGCCTGCAGTGATGATACTGCCAAAATTATTCACCTCTTTTTAGCAGTCATCTTATAATCAATGACTGGATTATCGATTTGTCGAGCTGATATCGAATGCCCTCGATCATGCTGATGACGTTTGTCAGCTCTGTTTCGGCGAGAAACATGTACGAAATCATCACAACGGAAGGGTTATCGGAAAAATGAATGTACTTTTTTGCCATGCGGTACTGCACGCGCGGACTGATATCGCTCGCATACGTGTAGCCGATCTTGTTTATCAGCCTGCCGCAGCCCTTGCTCTGCATTATCCTGAAAACCTCCGCCGAGGATTCCGCGGCGCACATTCTGTCGATCATCTTGGCGTTGAGGTCGCTGTACTCGGGAATGAGATTTGTTTTGATGACCTCGGGCGAGAGATTATAATACTTTTTCAATCTCAGGATTTTTGAAAAGATAGTATAATCGTTGATCGTGTAGAACATTTGCAGAAGCTCTTTTCGCTCGGTGCCCTTCGCCTTCTTTTTGATCAGCTCGAACACATTGCCCAGAACATAGGCGTAGAGCTTGTTTTCCATGTAGGAAACGGGCAGCATACCCCTGCGGTCGGGCTTGTAGATTTTGAGTATATCATAATACCCCGAACCCGACAGAGCGCTCAGAAACTCGCTGTAATCGCGCGCGTTTGCTAGCTTGTTTATGTCGAGAGAGGTATGCTTGACAAAAAAGGCGGGGAACTGGAAAATAAACTTTTCCGTTGAGTTTGAGTTGAGCAGAATGAGAAAACGTATGATTTGCTCAACCTCGGTTTTTTCGACGACGTATCTCGAGAAGCCCTCGCTCATGCTCGAATCGTACCGGCAGAGCGAGTCGAACTCGTAGAACTGGTACTGACGGAGCAGCATTTCGAGTCTGCCTCTGTGGACGTCGCGTTCGTTTACCTCGGAAAGGGCGGAGGAGAAGTGGGTGTGTGATTTAAGATAGACCATAACCTCGGCAACGCTCTGACAGGCGACAATGCTTGAGTAGTCGCGGTCGGTCAGGTGCCTGCCGTACTTTGCCCGTGCCTTTGCGAGGACAGCATAGGAAGTAGTTGACATCCTTACGCCTCCTTTGTTATTCCAGCACACGCCGGACGATTTCGTCAACCCATCTGTCGCAGTTCTGTTCATAATCCATTCTCAGTTTTATCAGCGACGATGCCTGTTTGGCGGTGATATCAGTCCACCGCTTGAAGTAACGTTTTTCCAGATATGCGTTGTTTTTGACTATTTCACGCTTTGCGCTTTCCATATAACTGTTGTAGAGCGCGGCGGCTTCCTGTTCTATCTTCCGTTTTTCTTCCTCGGCAGACTTTCGGTTAGCCTCGTCCATAGCTTTCGCTTCGGTATCCGCTTCTACGATTTTACGAATCATGTCCTGCATATTTTCCTCACCTCCGATATGATGAAATGATATATGTGAACAGGTGAAATTACGCCTTAGATATCAGGTGGAGAATTTGCGCCCGTAGACAAACAGTTTAGTTTTTCAGCGCCTGAAGCGGAGCGGGAATGCGGCCGCCTCTGTTGATGAATACGGCAGGAGAGCCTTCTCTTACGGGCATAACGGGGCCTGAACCGAGAAGTCCGCCGAACTCGAGCATATCGCCCGCCTTTCTTCCGATAGCGGGGATAAGTCTGACAGCGGTGGTTTTTGTGTTGACCATGCCGATAGCCGCCTCGTCAGCGATGATAGCTGAGATGACCTCGGGTGTGATGTCGCCGGGTACGACGATCATGTCAAGACCGACGGAGCATACCGCGGTCATAGCCTCGAGCTTAGTGATGTCGAGATGTCCGCTCTTGGCAGCGGCGATCATGCCCGCGTCCTCTGATACGGGGATAAACGCGCCGCTCAGGCCGCCTACGTGCGAGGAAGCCATAACGCCGCCCTTCTTGACAGCGTCGTTGAGAAGAGCGAGGGTGGCGGTGGTGCCGTGGCAGCCGCACTTCTCAAGACCCATTTCCTCGAGAATGTACGCGACGGAATCTCCGACGGCGGGAGTGGGAGCGAGGGAGAGGTCGACGATACCGAAGGGTACGCAGAGACGCCTGCTCGCTTCCTTTGCGACGAGCTGACCCATGCGTGTAATCTTGAACGCCGTTCTCTTGACGAGATCCGCAATCTCGGCGATATCCTTGCCTTCGCCGTTCTTTGCCAGTGCCGCGCGCACTACGCCCGGACCCGAAACGCCGACGTTGATAACGGTATCCGACTCGCCGACACCGTGGAACGCGCCCGCCATAAAGGGGTTGTCCTCGGGAGCGTTGCAGAAGATAACGAGCTTCGCGGCGCCGATGCAGTTGCGGTCGGCGGTGATCTCGGCGGTTTTCTTTACGACCTTGCCCATCATCTTTACAGCGTCCATGTTTATGCCTGCCTTTGTGGAGCCGACGTTTACGGACGAGCAGACGAAATCTGTTTCGCTGAGCGCCTCGGGAATGCTCTCGATAAGCGCGTAGTCGCCGCTTGCAAAGCCCTTCTGAACGAGAGCGGAGTAGCCGCCGATGAAGTTGACGCCGAGCTCCTTAGCCGCCTTGTCGAGGGTGTGGGCGAATTTTACGACTCTTTTGCTCTGGCAGGGAGCCGCGACCATGCCGATAGGTGTGACGGAGATCCTTTTGTTGATGATCGGGATTCCGTACTCCTTTTCGATGTCCTCGCCTGTTCTGACGAGATCCTTGGCGCTGCGGCAGATTTTGTCATAAACCTTTGTGCACGCCTTGTCGATGTCCTCGTCAATGCAGTCGAGAAGCGAGATACCCATGGTGATGGTTCTCACATCAAGGTTCTCGTTATCGATCATATTGATAGTTTCCAGTATATCTCTTGTTTCTAACATAGCTGTCCTCCGTCTCAGATACGGTGCATGCTGTTGAAGATATCCTCATGCATCAGGTGGATCTGAGTGCCTGTGGACTCTCCGACGGCGTTCAGGTTTTCTCTGAGCTGCTCGAACTCTATCGTAGCCTTGTCGATATCCACGAGCATTATCATGGCGAACATATCCTGGAGCACGCTCTGCGTCACCTCGATGATGTTCACGCTCGCTTTTGCGCAGGCGTCTGAAACCTTGGCGAGAATGCCTACGGTGTCTTTGCCGATGACTGTAATTATAGCCTTCATAACTAACCTCCATGTGCCAATTTTATACATTAAATATGTATGACACATTCTTATTTATTATACAATTTTTCACGCTGAAAGTAAAGTTAAATATTGCAAAAAATAAAGTATTATGATATGATTTTTTCGGGAGTGATAAAACATGAAGCTTTGCGATATGCACACGCATTCCGATAATTCTTTTGACGCAAAAAGCACCGTTGACGAGCTGTGTCAGGCAGCGCTTGATAAGGGTCTTTACGCCATTGCCGTGACCGACCACTGCGAGGCGGAGTATATCAATTTGGGAGAAAACTGTGAATTCGGCAGCTTTGACAGGCAGATTCCGCAGTCGGTACGGGATATTGATTCCGCAAAAGAAAAATACAGGGACAGACTGCTCGTTTTAAGAGGGCTGGAGCTGGGTGAACCAATGCACGACCCCGAGCAGACAAAGCACGCTCTCGGTTACGCGGACTTTGATTTTATATTAGCGTCGGTACACAACCTCAGAGGGTGTGAGGATTTCTATTACCTCGACTATAAGACCGTTGATATCGATGAAATATTGCGCAGGTATTTTGACGAGCTTATTGAGACCGCCTCGTTTGAGCATTTCGACAGCCTCGCGCACCTGACCTATCCGCTGCGCTACATAGTCGAGAGAGAGGGCTATTATCCCGATCTGACCCTGTACTCCGAGCAGATTGACCGCATTTTCGGTATACTTATACAAAACAAAAAAGCCCTCGAAATCAATGTTTCGGGGCTGTTCAAGCCGATCGGACGAACCCTGCCCGACGAAGCGCTCGTAAGGCGTTTCCGCGAGCTGGGCGGCGGGTATATCACAATCGGCACCGACGCGCATTCAGATGAAATGGTGGGCAAGGGCATTGAGCAGGGCATAAAGGTTGCAAAGGCGGCAGGCTTTACGCATTATACGATATATCGCGAGCATAAGCCGGTTCTTTTGCCGATTGAATAGAACGTGCCGATAAAATATAAATCGGGTGCGGGTGTCCCGCCCTTAATTTTCAATTTTCCATTTTTCATTTTCAATTAAAAAACGGACGTGATTGCACGTCCGTTTTGCTTATCAAAGGGTTTTTGCGAGGTTCTTGATGTATTCGGTGAGCTGATCCTTTGTTTCGGGGTGCTCAAGACCGACTTCGATCTGAGCCTGTAAAATGCCGAACTTGTTGCCCATATCGTAGCGGGTGCCTTCAAACTCAACGGCGACCATGCCTTCCTTGACAGCGATTTCGCGCATAGCGTCCGTGAGCTGGATCTCACCGCCGACGCCGGGTTTTGTGCGCTCGAGAATCTCAAAAATCTCGGGCGGCAGCACGCAGCGGTCGAGGATAGAGTAGAGGGAGAGAACTTCTTCCTTTGTCTTGGGCTTTTCCTTCATATCTGTGCAGGCGAAAACATTGTCGTGCAGGTTCTCGACCTTGAGTGAGCCGTACTTGTGGATCTCCGACTCAGCGACCTTCTTTACGCCGACAACGCCTTTGCCGTACTCGCCGTAATGCTCGATAAGCTGAGCGATAGCGGGCTTTTTGCTGATGATAACGCCGTCGCCGAAGAGAACCGCGAAGGGTTCGTTTCCGACAAAGGACTTAGCCTTGAGTACCGCGTGACCCAAGCCCTTCATCTCCTGCTGACGGATAAAGCTGATGTTCGCAAGCTGAGAGATCGATTTAACCTGCTCGAGAAACTCGGTCTTGCCGCCCTTTTCGAGGATCTGCTCAAGCTCGGGCGAGCGGTCAAAGTGGTCTGCGATAAGACTCTTTCCGCGGTTAGTGATAATGAGAATATCAGTGATACCTGCGGCGACAGCCTCTTCAACGATGTACTGTATCGTGGGCTTGTCGACGATGGGGAACATTTCCTTGGGTATGTTTTTAGTTGCGGGAAGAACTCTGGTTCCGAAGCCCGCGGCAGGGATAACTGCCTTGGTGATTTTCATAATTTTCTCCTCCGTTAAGCTGTTATACTCGATGACATAATAAAGAAGTTGCAGATATACGAGATAGCGACGGTTGTGATGCCGAAGCTCAGCGCGAGAGGCAGGTTCACGCCGCCTTTTTCCTCGAGCGCCTTGTTGAGCTCGTCTGCGGTTTTGCCGCGGTACTCGTCCTTGATTCTGCGGATCCTTTTCATCGAATGATTGTAGTAAATACGGTTGGCTGTAAGACCGCTTATCAGCATGAGCACATAGCGAACGCCGTTGAGTATGATCGGAAGGTAAGCGTAGCCCATCTTTCCGAGGAGCGAATAGGCGTAAAGCGGATCGCCTGCAATGTTGTCGGGCGAGGCTGCTGCAAGCTCCCGCACTGCGGACGACCATTCGGGCGTCATGATGATGAAGGTAGAGAGCACGTTTGTGGCGATTACGATCAGCGAGAAGGCGATTCCGATTCCGTACATTTTTCTGTAAAGGAAATATACTCCCGAGAAAATAAAGGCGGCAAATCCGAATTTACCCTTGCCGAGCTTTCTCAGCTTCTGAAAAACCATCGAGAAATACTGAGTGTTCTTGCCCGTGAACTTTGCGGCTTCGCCCGCGGTGACGTTGTCGCCGACCTCCTCCTTGCTGTCCATACCCGCGAGAGGGTCGAACTGAGGCATACCCGAAGCGCCGAATCCGAACGGCATACCCTGATACGGCGAGCCTTCCTGACGGGGATTCTGTCCGTTGCCGGGCTGCTGAGGATTGTATGCGTTCTCAGCTCTCAAATCGGTGCCGCAGCGCTGACAGACGTCGGTGCCTCTGGGATTCTTGTGGAAGCAGACAGGGCAGAGGATAGTTTCGAAATCCTCGAAAGCAGGCTCCTTCTGTTCATCCCCGGGCTGTTCGGGGTGAAGGCTGTCGAACGAAAAACCTTCCTTATGCCTGTCCTCGTAGAAGCAGTGTCCGAGCTCGTCGTAGCAATCCCTGTGGTGAGGGGTGCCGCATTCGGGGCAGACGACGATATCGTCCGCACTCTCAAACCTCTTGTCGCATACGGGGTAGTTGTATTGCGTAAACTCCATATTAACCTCCGTACTTATAGTCACTAGTTATTATAACAAATTTTATCGGCAAATGCAACAATATTTAACAGATAAAGAAATTTTAATTTTAGTTTACAAGTTTTACCTTTTTTGGTATAATATATAGTTGGTAAAATGAAAGAAGGTATTAGTATGGTACAGTTTGAAGAATTGATGCTGACTTTACAGGCGTTGAAGCCAGACATCGACGACCTCTCGGACGCTCTGGGAATGAAGAGCATGAAGTCCGAGATCGAGCAGCTCGAGCTCAAGGCAACAGAGCCGGGTTTCTGGGACAACGTTGAGAAGTCGCAGCAGGTTTTGCAGAAAACAGGCGCGCTCAAGGGCAAGGTTGAGGCATACGAGGCGCTTGTATCTAAATACGAGGACACCGCGGCGCTAATCGAGCTTGCGAACGAGGAGGAGGACTTGTCACTCCTCGAGGAAGCTCAGGCAGAGGTTGACGAGGTGCGCGGGACGCTCGAGAAGCAGCGTTTGCAGACGCTTCTGACGGGCGAGTACGACAAGAACAATGCCATTCTTACCTTCCACGCGGGTTCGGGCGGCACCGAGGCTCAGGACTGGGCTGAGATGCTCTACAGAATGTACACGCGCTGGGCGGAGGCTCACGGCTTCAGGATTAAGGAGGTCGACTACCTCGACGGCGACGAAGCGGGACTCAAGAGCGCTGTACTTCTTATCGAGGGCGAGAACGCCTACGGCTACCTCAAGAGCGAGGCGGGAGTTCACAGACTTGTGCGCGTATCTCCGTTCGATTCGGCGGGCAGACGTCACACGAGCTTTTCCGCGCTCGAAGTAATGCCCGAGATGGACGACAACGTAGAGATCAACATCGCGCCCGAGGACATCAAGATGGACGTATACCGCGCGAGCGGCGCAGGCGGTCAGAAGGTTAACAAGACCTCCTCGGCAGTCCGTCTGACGCATATCCCGACGGGTATCGTAGTTGCGAGCCAGGTCGAGCGCAGCCAGTACCAGAACCGCGACGTTGCCATGAAAATGCTTATCTCAAAGCTCGTTGAGATCAAGGAGCGCGAGCACCTCGAGAAGATCGAGGATATCAAGGGCGTACAGAAGGAGATCACCTGGGGCTCTCAGATACGCAGCTACGTGTTCATGCCGTACACGATGGTAAAAGACCACCGCACCGCATTCGAAACAGGCAATATCCAGGCGGTAATGGACGGCGACCTCGACGGCTTTATCAACGCTTATCTCAAGTGCGCCAGCCAGGGCACGCTTCTGAAATAAATAATTGCATAATCTCACACTGAAAGGAATGTTCAAAAATGTATATAACCTGTCTTGACCTCGAGGGCGTATTGGTGCCCGAAATCTGGATCGCTTTTTCAAAGGCAACGGGAATCGAGGAGCTTAAGAAAACCACACGCGACGAGCCCGACTACGACAAGCTGATGAGATACCGTCTCAAGATCTTAAAGGAGCACGGTCTGGGACTCAAGGAGATCCAGGACGTTATCGCGACTATCGACCCGATGGAGGGCGCAAAGGAATTCCTCGACGAGCTGCGCTCATGCTGTCAGGTAATCATCATCAGCGACACCTTTACCCAGTTCGCTGCACCCCTGATGAAGAAGCTAGGCATGCCGACAATCTTCTGCAACTCGCTTGTAGTGGCTGAAAACGGCGAGGTGACCGACTTCAAGATGCGCTGCGAGCAGTCAAAGCTGACAACCGTTAAGGCGCTGCAGTCCATCGGTTACGACACGATCGCTGCTGGCGACAGCTACAACGACCTCGGCATGATCCGCGCGAGCAAGGCAGGCTTCCTGTTCAGGAGCACCGACAAGATCAAGGCGGACAACCCCGACCTGCCCGCGTTCGAGAGCTACGACGAATTTCTTGCTGCGATCAAGGCGGCAATGGTATAAAATACGGCACACGGCTGTATAAGGGAGAGTTTAGGAAATGAGAACCAAGCGATTGATTTCACTTGTTCCTGTTTTGGCGATATTACTGACGGCGTTTACGCTTGGCGGCTGCGGAAAGCCAGGCGACCCCGTAAAGGTGACGATTTTTGACTGCGGCAAGTCCGAGACCGCCGAAGGCACCGACGATATGACCGTAGCCCAGCTGCTCGGTGCGGCGGGAATAAACATATCCGACCGCGACACCGTAGAGCCCAAACGCGACGCGAGGTGGGTCGACGCGGGAGCTCACGCTATCACCGTAAAGCGCTACGCGAAGGTAAAGGTGAGCAACGGCAGCGACACGAAGGACGTCGAGCTGATAGGCGGCACGGTAGACCTCGCGATATCACAGGCGGGCTTCATGAGCTCCATGTACGACAGCGACGTTGACAAGCGCGAGTACCTCACGGACGGCATGGAGATACACCTGACCATGAGAAAGGACGGCTTTGTGTCCGACGGCAAGACCGCGTACTACATCAGCGGCGGCGAGGTTCAGAAGGGCGGCATAGTCGGCAGCGAGAATGACGGCTACTACTACGCGGACGACAACGGCGTCATAGACACAGGCTACTGCGACGGCGTGAATGTCGGCGGCGTTGACTGGTACGTTATCGAGGGCAGGGCAGGTAAGGCTGAGAGCGATTCCGACAAGACCCTGCACGCCGCTTGCAAGGCGGTGGCAGCCTGCACGGACAGCAAGATGAGCCGCGAGGAAAAGCTCAGGAAGTGCTTTGACTACATAAAGACCTCATATCTCGAGGGTGTGCGCCACGACCCGCCCTATACCGAGATGGATTGGCCGATAGTATACGCAAACGACCTCTATGTTTACGGCAAGGGCGACTGCTACAGCTACGGCGCGGCATACGCGTACATGGGCAAGGCGATAGGCTACACGGAGGTTTATGCCTGCAACTCGGGCGGTCACGGCTGGGCTGAGATCGAGGGCAAGTACTACGACCCCGAGTGGGATATCCACCACAACGAATACAATCATTTCGGAGTATTGCCCGACGACCCGTGCGACGTTAACTACTCAGGCACCCTCGTAATGGGCAAAGCCTGGATGAGAATCAAAATATAGCATAAAAAAAGAGGTTCAGCCCTTTCGGGGTGAACCTCTTTTGCGGTTATGTTATTGTTTGTAGATATAATCTCCGAGCTTGTTTATCAGCTCATAGTCCTCGGAGAGCTCACGCTTTTCGCCCTTTGCGATCAGCTCCTCGCTGTACCTCACATACGCTTTGTAGTAGGTGCCGCACTTTTTCCATTCAGCCTTGATTTTCTCACTCTGCTCCTTTGGTGCGACGGCGTAGCGCGCAGTAAGATAATCCGTCAGGTACGCCGTGAACTTCTGCTGACCGCGCACGTTTAGGTGGTCGAGGTTGTAGAAGTCAGACGTTTCATCGAGTCCCGTTTCAACGAAGTCGCGCTCGAAGTTCAGGTAATCATAGCCGTACTCCTCAACGATATCTCCGACGGTGTTGCTCTTTTCAAAGCGGTCGAAGGTTCGCTTTACGACTATGTGAGGAAATCTCGCGAATACAACATTCTCGAGGTTCTGCTCTCTGCAGTAGCTCAGCAGCTCTCTGAGTGCCTTTTCCTCAAGCTCGGGCAGAGGCTTTCTGCCTTTCTTTGACTGATTGTCGTCGGTGCGCTTGACTTCATTTTTGATTCTTTCTTTTATCTTCTGCTTCTGCGCGGAATCGGCGGTCGCCTTTATGTCGTTGTGAGGAATGCCCTCTCCGTCTGCGAGCTTCTGTAAATACTGGTTCATCGAGCGCTGTGTGCTTTTGAAAACGGCGGTTTCGTTGAGAATGCCCTTGAGCAGACAGTAGCCGCGGGTCTTGTCGTCGGAGATCGTCCTCATGTACTTCTCGCTCTCGGAATTATTGCTCCAAAGGCTGTGGTACTTGATGATGGGGAAGAGATACTCCTCCTTGTTTTCGATCTCACCCTGCGAGAGCCATTCGAGCTTTGTCATATCGAGCGGCACGTTGTCTGCGTAGTTGTGGAGATTCGCTTCCTTGGTGGTTTCCGCCTCGTCGTTTACCGCGCCGTTTAGCTCTATCACGATCAGCGCGTCCTTCTGGCGGTCGAGGATATTCTTGAGCGCGCTCTTGTAGCTGAGGATCGAATTCGCCTGGGTCGCGAACAGATAGCTTGTCACGCCTGCGTGTTCATAGGCGTGTGCAGGCGCAAAGTCCGAGTAGACCTCGCTCGCACCGAGCAGGACGATATCGAGCGAGTTTTCCTTTTCCTCATAAAAGCCGTTTATGCGCTGCCTGTTGTGGTCGGCGTGAACGAGCACAAGCTGCTGCAATACCCCGACAGTCAGAGCGAAGGCAAGCATAAGACATAGTATTTTAAGAAAGCGCAGGACGTTTTTCTTCATACTGATTTTCCTTTGAAAAAAGCAGGGACGTTTGAGCGCCCCTGCAAGAGAATCGGGTTATACGGTGTAGAAGTAGTCGATTTCGGTAACGGTGTCGTTCTCAATGAGGAACTGCAGCGACTTCTTGTTGCCCGCGTCGTAGGAATAATAAACGCCGACAGCCTTGTAGTTATTGCCGTAAGCCTCTGTTACCTTCGAAACGGGGTCGCCTACCGCAACACCCTTTGATGTGGGAATGCCTGCCTCGTTAACGACGACCTCCATAACGTAATCCTTGCCGTTGAGCGGATAGGAGTTGACGGTGAAGCCGTTGTAGGAGTAGGTCTTGTCCTCACCCTCGCCGTGGCAGCTCAGCTGTGAGCTTACTTCGTTAGCCTGACCGAGAGTTGCGAGCATGTCGTCGATCGGTGTGTTGAGCTCTACCTTAGCGCCGTTGTAGGTGAATACCGTGTCGCTCTCGGGGATAGCGCCCTGAGCCTGAGCAGCGGTTGTTTCCTGAGCGGCAGCGGTGGTCGCTGCTGTGTCAGCCGAGGGCTGTTCGTTTTTGCCGCAGCCTGCGAACGCGAGTACGGAAGTGACCGCGAGGGCGGCGGCTGTGACTGAAATCAAAGTTCTTTTCATCATAAACCTCCTGAAATAGTACATAAATATATACCTTTACGCACCTATAATACCCCAAATAACGCCAAATGGCAAGTGTTTTCGCGGTTTTTGTGCGAATTTCCCCAAATTTAACAAAATTAGCCGCATATGATACGGGCTTGCTCTACCGCTTGTTGCGATTAATGCATACAAACCAGCCGATTTGTCTGGACAAGAGCCTGAGTATCTGGTATTATTAAATTATAAGAGCAAGGTGAAAGGAGCATTGATATGGACTTAAGTGAAATTATCCGCTGCCGTTTTGTATTTCACGGAAGGGTGCAGGGCGTTGGCTTCCGCTATGTTTCGCAGTTCGCCGCCAACGAATACGGCGCGACGGGCTGGGTGAGAAACGAGTACGACGGCACCGTCAGCATGGAGCTTCAAGGTACCCGCACGCAGATAGAGCAGGTGCTCATCACCATTGAAAACAGCAGGTACATCAGCATATCCCAAACCGACCGCAGGTCAATCCCCGTCGACCCGAAAGAAAAGCGTTTCAGGATAAGGTACTGAAAAAATATAAAAGTATACCGCATGAGATTGCCGAAAAGCTCTCCCATGCGGTTTTTTGTTTGGAGCTGATTGCATAAAAGTATGCAATTTCCCTGAATTACGTCCCTGTTATGAAAGGGGATAGCAAATGACGGTGCAAATTCATGACAACGCTGTATTTAAAACGTCCGGGCTGAACGAAGGAGCAGGCACCGGGAGAAAGAAGGTTGAGAGCATTTGACCTCATTAAACGGCTTTATAAAATTACACAGAAAACTCCTTACATGGCGCTGGTATCAGGATAGTGTCGTAAAAGATGTGTTTATTCATCTGCTTTTGCTGGCAAGTTTTAAGGAGAGACCATGGAAAGCGATAATAGTACAAGAGGGTCAGGCTATTGTCAGTACGCAGAAGTTAGCCGACGATTTGGGGTTTTCAAGACAACAGGTGCGGACAGCATTAAAAAAGCTGAAATCAACCAACGAAATAACCATTGAAGCAACCAACAGATTTACTGTCATAACCATAGTAAAATGGCGTGATTATCAAGCGGAATTCAAAACTCCTGCCAACGAATCAACCAACAGCTTAACCAACAATCAACCGACAGAAAACCAACTGATAACCAACAATCAACCACATCGTAAGAATGTTAAGAATGTAAAGAACAAAAGAATGGTAAGAAGTGAGAGAGAAACGCTCTCACCGCACGGAACCTTCGGGAATGTTTTATTATCTGATTCCGAAGCTGCAGACCTCAGGGAAAAATATCCTAACCATTATCAAAGCAAGATTGACCGGTTGTCACTTGTCATCGAAAGCAAGGGCAAGGATTATTCAAACCATTACGCCACACTGCTCGATTGGCTGATGCAGGACGTCGGAGAACCGGGCAAGGCTGCACAGGACTATACAACGAACATGAGCTCATACGACATTGACGAGCTCGAGGAAATCAACACACTGGAGGATTGGGCGTAACCGGTGATGCCTTCCATCTCGCCTGATGGGTTCAGTGCGGTCTGATGGGTTTCATCTACTCTCTCGCGATTCGCCTGCGGGGCTTCCCGCCGCAAACCGATTGAAACATGGTCGTTCAGCGTCGCACCTGAAGGTGCTTCCTCGAACTCCCTGTTTCGGATCTTCCTCGAACTCCCTTCATCCGCCACCGGCGGCGGTCGTTCTCGTCACCTTCGAATCCCCTCAACCGCACGGGTAACAAATGTAGCTAATGAGGTTCGTTCGCTCTTCCGATGCCTTCCGTCTCGCCTGATGGGTTCAGTGCGCTCTGTTGGGTTTCATCTCCTCTCTCGCTAAAAACAGTCCCCCGGACTGTTTTCTTAACGCTCGTCTTCGAATCCCCTCAACCGCACGGGTAACAAATAAAAACACGGTACAGTCATCGACTGTACCGTGTTTTTATGGAGCTAATGAGGGGATTCGAACCCCTGACCTACTGATTACGAATCAGTTGCGCTACCGGCTGCGCCACATTAGCGTTCACAACACACCTATTATACACTAACTTCCCGTTAATTGCAAGATGGAATTTAAAATAAATTTTCTAAAAAACCTTTGTGAGTTTTTTTCACATTTGTAGAAGATACGGGCAAAATAGTTTATAATAATGTTGAATGGGGTGGAATGTATGCTTAACAGACCTGAGAATAACCAAAAGGACTATTTCAGCGCGAATTTGGTGAAGTACCGCAAACGCATGGGTTATACCCAGAAGCAGCTCGCGGATATTCTCGGCATTAACCGTACAACATACACCAAGTACGAAACGGGTGTGTGCGAGCCGAGCGTTGCCATGATCCTCGCTATCGTCGAGGCTCTGAAAATCGACGTTAACACCCTCTTTTACGACGGCAGACCTCTTCAGAATGTCGGCGACGGCGTTATGTTTATCACGGGCGACGAGCGCAGCCTGCTGCTTTCGCTCAGAGATGTTCCTCAGCCTGCCAAGCAGAAGGCTATAAAAGGTATAAGCAAAACGATCAGCCGAACCAAAGAGGAAGTCGTTAAGGGAGAAAACAAATAAAAATTGAAAAAACACTTTACAATTACCGCTTTTTGTGGTAGAATATAGCAGTTGACCTGCGCCACGGATTTTGGATCAAGCCGCAATGCGGAGTTTCACAGCCTTATTCTGAGACGCTGGTGACAAATATTTTTATAAAGGTGGAATACACAATGCTTAAAGAAGAAAAGCAGGCTATCATGGCTGAGTACGCTCTCCACGAGGGCGACACAGGTTCTCCCGAGGTTCAGATCGCTCTTCTTACCAGAAGAATCAACGACCTCACCGAGCACCTCAAGATTCACAAGAAGGATCACCACTCAAGACGCGGTCTTCTGATGATGGTTGGTCAGAGAAGAAGCCTTCTCGGCTACCTCAAGAAGGTTGACATTGAGAGATACCGTTCTATCATCGCAAGACTCGGCATCCGTAAGTAAGTTTGCAGTAAAAAGGGCAGGCGGGTTTTTCCCGTTTGCCCTACATTCAAATATCGGGATTTCTATACTTTTTTTAGCGGTAATATAAGTCCACTGAGTGGTAACAGCGGTTTTATATTATTGCTAAAGCAGTGTAAAATCCCGCCGAATATATTTTCAGAAAGGATTTTAGAATGAACAGCTTTATGACATTTGACAAGTACCGCGTATTCGAGACAGAGTTCGCGGGCAGACCCCTCAAGGTCGAAACAGGCAAGATGACCCAGCTCGCTAACGGCGCGTGCCTCGTTACCTACGGCGACACCGTCGTTCACTGTGCGGTCACCGCTTCTCCCAAGCCCAGAGAAGGCGTTGATTTCTTCCCGCTTTCCGTTGACTACGAGGAGAAGCTCTACTCCGTCGGCAGAATCCCCGGCTCTTACCTCAAGAGAGAGGGCAGACCCTCCGAGCACGCTATCCTCACCAGCCGTGTTATCGACCGTCCTATCCGTCCGCTCTTCGACAAGAGCATGCGCAATGATGTTTCCATCGTCTGCACCGTTATGAGCGTTGACCCCGACTGCCAGCCCGAAATCGTGGCTATGATCGGCGCGTCCATCGCTATCTCCATCTCCGACGTTCCGTGGAACGGCCCCATTTCCGGCTGCTCCGTAGGCATGGTTGACGGCGGGTTCGTTATCAACCCCACCGAGGAACAGAGAAAGGTTTCGCGCATGTCCACCACCGTCGCTTCCACAAGCGAGAGAATCGCTATGATCGAGGCAGGCGCTGACTGCGTTTCCGACGACGAGATGTACAACGCCATCATGTTCGGTCATGAGGCGAACCAGAAGATCATCACCTTCATCAACGATATCAAGAACGAGATCGGCAAGCCCAAGTTTGAATTCGCGAGCCTGGAGCCCGACCACGATATGTTTGAGGCTATCAAGGCGTTCGCAGAGGAGGACGTAAAGGTAGCTCTCGATACAGACGACAAGACCGTCCGCGACGAGCGTCTCAAGCCCATCTACGAGGCTGTACACGAGAAGTTCGACGAGATCTATCCCGAGCAGGAGGCTCTCATCGACGAGTGCCTTTACAAGACCCAGAAGTTCATCGTCCGCCGCTGGCTCCTCGACGAGCAGAAGCGCGTTGACGGCAGAGGCATGAACGATATCCGTCCTCTCGCGAGCGAGGTCGGCGTTCTTCCCAGAGTTCACGGTTCCGGTATGTTCACCAGAGGTCAGACTCAGGTTCTCACCGTTGCCACACTCGGCACCGTCGGCGACAAGCAGCTCCTCGACGGCATCGACGGCGAGACAGAGAAGAGATATATCCACCACTACAACTTCCCGAGCTACTCCGTAGGCGAGACCAAGCCCAGCCGCGGCCCCGGCAGACGTGAGATCGGTCACGGCGCACTCGCTGAGAGAGCTCTTCTTCCCGTAATCCCGTCCGTTGAGGAATTCCCGTACGCTCTCAGACTCGTTTCCGAGGTTCTTTCGTCCAACGGCTCCACCTCTCAGGGCTCCGTATGCGGTTCCACCCTCGCTCTCATGGACGCGGGCGTTCCGATCAAGGCTCCCGTTGCAGGTATTTCCTGCGGTCTTATCACCGAGGGCGAGCGCTGGATGACAATGGTTGATATCCAGGGCCTCGAGGACTTCTTCGGCGACATGGACTTCAAGGTTGCGGGTACTCACGATGGTATCACAGCTATCCAGATGGATCTTAAAATCAGCGGTCTTACTCCCGAGATGGTAAAGGAAGCCCTTGAAAAGACTCACAAGGCGCGTATCTTTATTCTCGACGAGGTCATGCTCAAGGCTATCGCCGAGCCCAGACCCGAGCTCTCACCCTACGCTCCCAAGATGTTCACCACAACCATTCCCGCCGACAAGATCAGCGAGGTCATCGGCAAGAGCGGCAAGGTCATCAAGGAGATCCAGGCAGAGTGCGACGTTAAGGTCGACATCGAGGAAGAGGGCGAGATCGGTCAGGTATTCGTCGCAGGTCTTGACACCGAGAAGTGCAAGCGCGCTATCGACATTATCCAGACTATCGCTTCCGATCCCGAGCCCGGCGCTATGTACCTCGGCAAGGTCACCAGAATCATGGACTTCGGCGCGTTCGTTGAGATCGCTCCCGGCAAGGAAGGTCTTGTTCACGTATCTCAGCTCGATGTAAAGCGCACCGAGAACGTTACCGACGTTGTGAACGTAGGCGACATTATCCGCGTTATGGTTACCGAGATCGACGACAAGGGCAGACTGAACCTCAGCCGCCGTCAGGTGCTTATCGACGTTGACGGCCTCACTCCCGAGGATAACGGCGACAACGACCGTCCTTCACGTCCGCGCAGACCCAGAAACAACGACAGAAGAAACCGCAGAGGTTGATCATAGAAAAGGAGCCGTTTGATGACGGCTCCTTTGTTTTTCGGAACAAAGCAGCCGGATACCGCCAAATGCTTCGTCAAATTGATTAAAACTGAACCTGACTCTTAATTGATTTGCATAAAAACTTAAAATTTTTGAATATTCATTAAAAGTTACAGGGTTGTAATGTTTTGCGAGGGTTATTTATGATATAATAACCTCGGTCGAAAGGCCGGAAACAATTTTTTATCTTCAAGAGGAGGATTTTATTATGGAACAGAAAGGTTCAAAGCTTCTTAAAATCGTCAGCATCATCATGATGATCGGCGGTATCGTAAGCGCAGTATTCAGCTTTATCGCTGCTATCATTGCAGGTCTCGGCACCGCTGTTATGTCACAGCCCGAGGTTTCCAGCGCAGTTGACAGCGCGCTTGCCGCTAACGGCTACAGCGGCGCTACAGGTCCTATCATGGCTGTTATCTGGATCGCTGTTGTTATTTCCGTTGCAGGCGCAGTCGTTGAGATCATCGCAGGCGCGAAGGGCAAGAAGAACTGGGACAACCCCGCTGCTGCCAAGACCCTGATGATCTTTGGTATCGTTTGTGCCGTTCTCAGCCTTGTTGCTAACATTTTGTTCGCTACCGGCGGTCTCGGAGTTCAGATCGTAAGCATTCTTTCAGGTCTTATTCTTCCCGTACTGTACATCGTTGGTGCTGTTCAGCTTAAGAATCAGGCGTAATCATTTCCATATTTATGTATTGAAGAGGGCTGTCCGATCGGGCAGCCCTTTTGATTTCGGTTTATTAATATGCAAAAAGACCGCCCAAGCTGAGCGGCCTTTTTTTATTATCTGAATTACTTGATTTCAACGATCCAGCCTTCGGGAGCTTCGATCTGTCCCATCTGAATGCCTGTGAGGGTTTCGTAGAGCTTCTTTGTGATCGGGCCCATTTCCTCCATGCCGCTCGGGAAGCAGATTTCCTTGCCGTGGTCGTAGATTTTGCCGACGGGGGAGATTACCGCAGCTGTGCCGCAGAGTCCGCACTCAGCGAAGTCCTTGACCTCGTCGAAGTAAACCTCTCTCTGCTCAACCTCAAGACCGAGATAGTGCTCGGCTACGTACATGAGCGAACGTCTGGTGATAGAGGGGAGAATGCTGTTTGACTTCGGGGTGACGATCTTGCCGTCCTTCGTTACGAACAGGAAGTTCGCGCCGCCTGTTTCCTCAACCTTTGTGCGTGTAGCAGCGTCGAGGTACATGTTCTCGTCAAAGCCTTCCTCGTGAGCGGTAACGATCGCGTGCAGGCTCATCGCGTAGTTCAGACCTGCCTTGATGTGGCCTGTGCCGTGAGGAGCAGCTCTGTCAAAGTCCGAAACCTTGATAGTGATGGGCTTGGCGCCGCCCTTGAAGTAGGGGCCTACGGGTGTTGTGAATACGCGGAACTGGTAGTCGTTCGCGGGCTTAACGCCGATAACGGGGTTGGTGCCGAACATGTAGGGGCGGATATAGAGAGTCGCGCCTGTGCCGTAGGGAGGTACGAAGTCGATGTTCGCCTTGACTACCTTCTTGATCGCCTCGATGAACTTCTCCTCGGGGTAAACGGGCATTTCAAGACGCTCGCAGCTGTCCTTGAGTCTGGACGCGTTGAGGTCGGGACGGAATACAACAACTCTGCCGTCGCAGGTGGTGTACGCCTTGAGTCCCTCGAATACGGTCTGGGCATACTGGAGAACGCCCGCGCACTCGCTGATTGTTACCATGTCGTCGGTTGTCAGAACGCCGTCGTCCCATTTGCCGTCCTTGTAGTTGGAGACAAAACGCTCGTTGGTTTTGATGTAACCGAAGCCGAGGTTTGACCAATCGATATTCTGCTTTGCCATTTATATAACTTCCTTTCAAAAGTGAAATTTTCTTTTTAGTATTTTAGCACTTTAAAACTTCATTAATATTCCTTTATGGAAAAATAATGATATTATTGCAGATTATAATAATATTATCTGCTAATTTCGGGGGATATTTATGACTCAGATTTACAAAATCGCACTGACAGGCGGTCCCTGCGCCGGCAAAACCTCTGCTGCCGCCTTCCTTAAAACAGAGCTTGAACGCTTCGGCGCAGAGGTATTCTGCCTTGAAGAAACCGCCACCGCGCTGATGAACTCGGGCAGGACTCCCGGGGGTATGGGCAGCTTTGCTTTTCACAGCCTGCTGTTCAAAACCCAGCTCGAGGGTGAGAAAAGACTGCGCTTGCTCGCTGAACAGTCAGATGCGGAGAAGTGCGTTATCCTCTGCGACAGAGGTCTGATGGACAGCCGCGCGTATGTTACAGACGAGGAGTTTTTTGCGTACGCGAAGGAAAACGGCTTCGGTGAGAACCATATCCTCTGCGAGTACGACGCGGTGTTTCATCTTGTAACTGCCGCCGACGGCGCGCAGGAGCATTATCAGACCGACAACAACGAATCGAGAAGCGAGGACATCGAAACCGCGCGCAGGATAGATAACAGGCTGCTCTCCGTCTGGACAGGCGCTCCGCACCTGAGGGTGATCGACAACAGCACGGACTTTGAGGGCAAGCTGAAACGTTTATTAATAGAAACGCTCGCCGTCGTAGGTATACCCGAGCCGCTTGAGATAGAACGGAAATTTTTGATTTTTTATCCCGACCTCAGTCTTTTGAATAACATGCATGCTTGCCGCAGGGTACCGCTCTCGCAGACATATCTCGAAACTCCCGAGGAGGGCAGGTTCAGGGTCAGAAAGCGCGGCGAGGGAGAGGACGCGGTTTTCATTAAGACCGTCAAGAAAAAGATAAGCGAGATCCGCCGCATAGAAATCGAAGAGAGCATCAGCGAGGAAGAATATGAAAATTATATTTCCAGAAAAGAATATTGCGGCGGTACAATCGCGAAGGACAGATATTGTATTGTATGGAACAATTCATATTTTGAGCTGGACGTATTTCCGTTCTGGGACAGGTTCGCTCTGCTTGAAATCGAGCTTTTAGATGAAAACCAGGAGTTTACTCTGCCCGATTTTGTCACGGTCATCAAAGAGGTAACGTACGACAAAAGCTTCAGAAACAAGACGCTCGCGGTGACGTACAAGGATTATTTTAACTGATCTTAACTTTCAAAAAAACTCTTGACAAACTCAGAAATATGTAATATAATAATTCGGTAAAATAAAGCAAAGCAGAAATGCTTTCACCTGTGGGGTACCGTCTGCACGGGTCAATATCTGACTATGCTATAGTTGTGTATTGCTGCGGACGGAAGTATTTCTGTCCGCATTCTTTATTTCGCTAAATGTGCTTTGGAGGTGCTCAACCATCGGCAAGAAAGATAACAACATTCAGATCAATGAAGAAATCCGCGACAAGGAGCTGAGAGTCATCAGCTCAGACGGTCAGCAGCTCGGTATTATGTCCGCAAAGGAAGCTCTCAACATTGCGGAGCAGAAGAATCTTGACCTTGTCAAGATCGCTCCTCAGAGCAACCCGCCCGTATGCAAGATTATGGACTACGGCAAATACCGCTTTGAGCAGGCTAAGAGAGAGAAGGAAGCCAGAAAGAATCAGCATATCGTTGACATTAAGGAAGTCAGACTTTCACTTAATATCGATACGCATGACTTCAACACTAAGCTCAACAACGCTCTCAAATTCATCAGACACGGCGACAAGGTCAAGGTATCCATACGCTTTCGAGGACGCGAGATGGGTCACCCCGAGATCGGCCTTGATACCATGAAGCGCTTTGCCGAGGCTTGCGCTGAGGAAGCCGTTATCGAGAAGCCCGCGAAGCTCGAAGGCCGCAATATGCTTATGTTTCTTGCGCCAAAGTCAAACAAGTAATTTCATCAAGGGAGGATATTAAAATGCCTAAAATTAAAACTCATAGCGGTGCCAAAAAGCGCTTCAAGCTTTCCAAGAACGGAAAGGTTATTCGTGCTCACGCAAACAAAAGCCACATCCTGAACAAAAAGACCAGAAAGCGTAAGAGAGGTCTCCGTCAGACAGTTGTTGCCGACAGAACCAATACACCGCAGATGAAGCGCCTTATCCCTTACAAATAATCGGGATAAATCTCAGCTTCACACTTTAATTCAAAATATCGGAGGTAATATAGAATGGCACGAGTAAAAGGTGCGATGATGACTCGCAAAAGAAGAAAAAAGACATTAAAACTCGCCAAGGGTTACTGGGGTGCAAAATCCAAGCACTTCAAAATGGCGAAGCAGGCGGTAATGAAGTCCGGCAACTATGCGTATATCGGCCGTAAGCAGAGAAAGAGAGATTTCCGCCGTCTTTGGATCACCAGAATTTCCGCTGCCTGCAAGGCTAACGGCACTAACTATTCAACCTTTATGAACGGTCTTAAGAAGGCCGGCATTATCCTGAACCGCAAGATGCTCTCAGAGATCGCGATTTCGGATCCCGCCGCTTTCACCGCTCTTGTTGAGAAGGTAAAATAATGACTGTAACAGCGTTTGGATAACTCCAAACGCTTTTGCTGTATCAGGAGAAAACTATGCAGATGATCACAAGCAAGGATAACCAGAGGGTTAAAAATCTAATCAAGCTGCAGTCTAGCGCTCGCTTTCGCCGTCAGTCGGGCTTGTTTCTCGCAGAAGGTCTGAGGGTATGCCGCGACGCTATGCTCAGCCGCGCCGTGATAAAGACGCTGTATCTGACCGAAACCGCTCTTGAAAAATATTCTGACAAGCTCGCCGGGCTTATCGATTACGCCGAGGAAGCCGTGCTGCTCTCTGACGCGGTATTCTCCCATGTCAGCGACACTCAGAACCCTCAGGGCGTTTTGTGCACAATAAAAACACTTGACAAAACCCTACAGTCTGCTACAATTAAGAATGGCGGAAAATTCCTTGCGCTCGATAATGTGCAGGATCCGAACAATCTCGGCACCGTACTGCGGTCTGCCGAGGCATTCGGCGTTTCGGGAGTTATTCTCTCAAACGACTGCTGCGATATCTACAACCCAAAGGTCGTCCGCGGTTCTATGGGCGCGGTGTTCCGCGTACCGTTTCTTGTGTGCGGAACTGTCGCGGAGTTCTTAGGCGAATACCCTGAGCTCGTTTCATACGCGGCTGTTGTGGATTCAAACGCCGAAAGAATCACGGACATCTCCTTCGGGGACTCGTGCGTGGCAGTTATCGGCAACGAGGGCAACGGTCTGAAACAACAAACCGTTTCCGCCTGTCAGCATAAAATCACAATTCCGATGAACGGCAACGCAGAGTCGCTCAACGCCTCCGCTGCCGCCACGGTTATTATCTGGGAAATGCTACGATGAAAAGCAAAAAC
Organism: uncultured Eubacteriales bacterium; assembly: GCA_900316555.1. GTDB lineage: Bacteria > Bacillota > Clostridia > Oscillospirales > Acutalibacteraceae > Ruminococcoides. The sequence goes on from ONDL01000004.1 coordinate 23,241, forward strand.
GTGAAATACTGGATATGGCTGAGCAAGGCTCTCGGTTTCGGCAGCACAAAAATCAAGGCGCTGTATGAGCTGTACAGAGACATCACCGTCTTTTGTGACGGCGGTGAGAAAGAATGGCGGTTCAGCGGTCTTTTTACCGATACCGAGCTCAGACATCTGAGCAACATCAAGCAAGACGCTGCCGACGGCATCATCAGCCGCTGCGACGAGCTCGGCTACAGCATACTCCCGATCGACGACGACGCTTACCCGAAGTGTCTGAGGGCGATCCCGAATCCGCCCGCAGTGCTTTACGTGTGGGGAAGCCTGCCCGATGTTGACAAATCCGACACCATAGGTATCGTCGGTACTCGCACAGCTTCTAATTACGGGCTGAAGAATTCCTATTCCTTCGGCTACGCGCTCGCAAAGTATAAATTCATCGTTGTCAGCGGCGGCGCTCTCGGCGTTGACTGCGCGTCGCACAGAGGCGTTCTCGCGTCAAACGGAGTTACAGTCTGCGTCCGCGGCTGCGGCATAAACTATCCGTATCTCATGGATAACGCCGCCATGCGCGAAGCGATTACCCAAAAGGGCGCCGTGATTTCAGAGTATCCGCCCGACACTCCGCCTTATCCGTACCAGTTCCCCGCGAGGAACCGCATCATCGCGGCTCTTTCGGACGGCGTGCTGATTATTGAGTCGGGTAAGAAAAGCGGTTCGCTTATCACCGCGAACTACGCCCTTGACATGGGCAAGCAGCTCTTCGCGCTTCTGGGCAACAACAGTCCCGAGAACGAGGGCTCCAACGAGCGTATCAAAAGCGGCGCGGCAAAGCCCGTCACGGATTTTCTGGATATAGTCGTCGCTCTCCGCAAAACACCTGACGAACAGCAGGACGAGGAAGATATTCCGCTCGACGAGGTGGAGAAAATTCCCGTAAAATCAAAGGTTCGCAGAATCAAACCCGAAAAGTCCGTCAAAAAGAAGGATAAGGGCTCTTCAAAACAGGAAGTGCTCTCAAAAAAGCCCGTTCACAAGGAAATTACGGGATTTTCACAGGATGCCGAGACGGTGTATAAATACCTCTCCGACACACCTGTCAGCATTGACAAGATATCGCAGGACACCGGTCTGCCCGTCAACAAGATTATTTCATCACTGACACAGCTCGAAATTTACGATCTGATTGTGTCAAAGGGCAACAGGCGGTTCGCGTTGAAATAAAAGGTATTGATTAGGAGGAATATAATGTCAAATTTGGTCATTGTGGAGTCTCCAGCCAAAGCTAAGACAATCAAGAAGTATCTCGGCAGCGACTATGAGGTCGTAGCTTCGATGGGTCATGTTCGCGATTTGCCCAAGGCAAGACTAAGCGTCGACATCAAAAACGGCTTCGCTCCGAAATACGATATTATAAAAGGCAAGGAAAAGCTCGTCAAGGAGCTCAAGAGCCTTGCCGAACAAAGCGATAACATCTACCTCGCGACCGACCCTGACCGCGAGGGTGAGGCGATTTCATGGCACCTTGCGTATATTCTCGGTCTGCCCGAGGATTACTGCAACCGCGTGGAATTCAATGAAATCACAAAGACGGGCGTTCAGAACGGTATGAGCAACCCCAGAGAGATCAACATCGACCTCGTGAACGCACAGCAGGCGAGAAGGATACTCGACCGTCTTGTCGGCTACAAGCTCAGTCCGTTCATCTCTCAGAAAATCCGCAGAGGTCTCTCGGCAGGCAGAGTCCAGTCCGTCGCGCTGAGGATCATCGTCGACAGAGAGAACGAGATCCGCAAGTTCAAGCCCGAGGAATACTGGTCGATCGACGCGAAGTTCATTCCCAAGGGCAGCAGAAAGACCTTTGCCGCGTCGCTCTATTCCGACAAGAACGGCAAGATAAAGATCAGGAATCAGGAGCAGGCAGACAAGATCGAAGCCGACATCAAGGACGCCGATTACACCGTAACAAAGGTAAGACACGGCACGAGAAAGAAGAGTCCCGCGCCGCCGTTCATCACTTCAACTCTCCAGCAGGAGGCGTCGAGAAAGCTCGGCTTTCAGTCGCGCAGAACGATGAAGGTCGCTCAGGAGCTTTACGAGGGCGTTGAAATTCAGGGTATGGGCGCTACCGGTCTTATCACATACATGAGAACCGACTCGCTGAGAATCTCAAACGTCGCTATCGCTGAGGTGACCGATTATATCGGCAAAACCTACGGCAGCGACTACCTGCCCGACAAGCCGCGTTTCTACAAGTCAAGAAAGAACGCTCAGGACGGTCACGAGGCTATCAGACCTTCAATGCCGAGCCTTGAGCCCGACAAGATCAAGAGCAGCCTGACCTCCGATCAGTACAAGCTTTACAAGCTCATATGGAGCCGCTTCACAGCCTCCCAGATGGCTGACTGCATTCAGAAAACAACTCAGGCGGATATCGAGGCAAACGGCTATACCTTCAAGGCTTCGGGCTACTATGTGGATTTCCCGGGCTTCACCGCTCTCTATGTCGAGAGCAAGGACGAGGCTGAGGAGAAGTCGACACAGCTTCCGCCGCTCGAAAAGGATATGCCAGTAAGGTGCAAGGAACTCAAGAAGAACCAGCACTTCACCCAGCCGCCCGCGCGCTACACCGAGGCGTCGCTTATCAAGACGCTCGAGGAGTACGGCATCGGCAGACCGTCGACCTACGCCGCGACTATCACCACTCTCACCAGCCGCGAGTATGTCAAGCGCGAGGCTAAGACACTCGTTCCAACAGAGCTCGGCGAAGCGATAACCACGCTGATGAAGGAGCGCTTCCCCGATATCGTAAACGTCAAGTTCACCGCCGAGATGGAGGAGGAGCTTGACAGCGTTGAAAGCGGAGACGTCCAGTGGGTAGAGCTTCTCGACGGCTTCTACGGCGATTTCGAGAACACACTCAAGGACGCCAAGAAGGACATGGAAGGCGTTAAAATCAAGCTCAAGGAGGACGAAACCGATCTTATCTGCGACAAGTGCGGCAGACAGATGGTCGTCAAGGTCGGCAGATACGGCAAGTTCATCGCATGTCCCGGTTATCCCGAGTGCAAGAATATCGTCAAGTTCGTCGAAAAGACAGGCGTACCCTGTCCGAAGTGCGGCGGCGATATCATCGTCAAGCACACAAAGAGCAAGCGCGTTTTCTACGGCTGCTCCAACTACCCGAACTGCGACTTCGTGAGCTGGAACGAGCCCGTTAACGAGAAGTGCCCGAACTGCGGAGAAATTCTTTTCAAGAAAAAAGGCAAGAAGCCCACAGTGTTCTGCGCAAAGGAAGGCTGCGGCTTCTCAAAGACATTAAAGACGGAAGAAAAGTAATGTATATAAATGTAATAGGCGCGGGTCTTGCGGGGTGCGAGGCGGCGATGCAGATCGCTTCCCGCGGCGTTAAGGCAAGGCTCTATGAGATGAAGCCCGTCAAGAAATCGCCCGCGCATAAATCTGACTTATTCGGAGAGCTCGTCTGCTCAAACTCACTCAAGGCTATGCGCGTCGAAAGCGCGGCAGGACTATTGAAGGAGGAAATGCGCAGACTCGGCTCATTCCTCATGACCTGCGCCGACAAGTGCAGGGTTCCCGCGGGCGGCGCGCTTGCGGTTGACAGAGAACAGTTTGCGCAGCTCGTCACAGAGGGAATAAAAAACAACCCGAATATCGAGGTGATCAGCGAGGAAATCACCGACCTGCCCGACGACGCGATCACCGTTGTCGCAACAGGCCCCCTGACCTCGGACGCGCTCGCGTCCGCTATAGAAAAGCGCTTCGGCGACTCGCTGTCCTTCTTTGACGCGGCGGCTCCTATCGTCACCGCGGAGAGCGTTGACATGGACTTCGCCTTTACCGCCTCACGCTACGACCGCGGCGGCGAGGACGACTATATCAACTGCCCGATGAACAAGGAGGAGTACGAGACGTTCTACAACGCGCTCGTGTCCGCCGAGAGAGCGCCTCTGCACGACTTCGACGTGAGCAACCCGAAGGTGTACGAGGGCTGCATGCCCGTTGAAGTAATGGCGCAGAGAGGTGAGGGTACGCTCCGTTTCGGTCCCATGAAGCCCGTCGGACTAATAAACCCGAAAACAGGTCACAGACCATGGGCGGTGCTGCAGCTGCGCAAGGAAAACGCCGACGGCACGATGTACAACCTCGTCGGCTTCCAGACTAATCTGAAATTCCCTGAACAAAAGCGCGTGTTCTCGCTTATACCCGCGCTCCACAAAGCTGATTTCGTCCGCTACGGGGTCATGCACCGCAATACCTTCATCTGTTCTCCGAAGGTGCTCAACGCGGATTATTCTGTAAAAGAAAATAAGAATCTGTTCTTTGCGGGTCAGCTCATGGGCGTTGAGGGCTATATGGAGAGCGCCGACGCGGGAATTGTCGCGGGAATCAACGCCGTCAGAAGGCTCAGAGGTCTGGATACGGTCGTTTTCCCGAAGGACACAATGACAGGCGCGCTTGAGGGCTACGTCACAGACCCGAGCGTGAAGAAGTTCCAGCCGATGGGCGCGAATCTCGGTATTCTGCCCGAGCTTGAACACAGACCTAGAGATAAGCGCGAACGTGCCGCTGCATACGCCGAGCGTGCGCTCGCTTCACTTGATAGCTTTATTGTTGAAAATTTAGGTGATTGATTATGAAAATTATTGTAGACGCTTTCGGCGGCGACAACTGTCCGCTCGAGGTAATCAAGGGCTGCGCGTTGGCAGTCGAGGGCTTGGATATTGATATTGTCCTGACGGGTATCGAGAGCGAGATCCGCAAGTGCGCCGAGGAGAATAATATCTCACTCAACCGCATGGAAATCGTTCACTGCGACGAGGTCATTACGATGGAGGACGAGCCCAATTCCGTCCTCAAGTCAAAGAAAAACAGCTCGATGGCTGTCGGTATCCGTCTGCTCAACGAGGGCAAGGGCGACGCGTTCATCAGTGCCGGAAACAGCGGCGCTCTGTGCGTAGGCGCGACTCTCGGAATCAAGCGGATCAAGGGCATCAAGCGTCCGGCGTTCGCTCCCGTTATTCCCACCGAAACAGGCTCTGCCATGCTGCTCGACGGCGGCGCTAATGTCGACTGCCGCCCCGAAATGCTCTACCAGTTCGCGCTCATGGGCTCTGTATACATGGAGAGAGTAATGAAGGTCAAAAACCCCAGAGTCGGCTTGGGCAACGTCGGCGTTGAGGATCACAAGGGCACCGAGCTTTACCGCGAAACATATAAAATGCTCAAGGACAGCAGCCTCAACTTCATCGGCAACGTCGAGGGAAGAGATATCTCAAAGGGCGTCTGCGACGTAGTTGTCTGCGACGGCTTTACGGGCAACATGGTTCTCAAGACATACGAGGGCGTCGCGATCACCATGATGAAGATCATGAAGCACATGTTCACCGACAGCGCAAAGGGTAAAATCGCGGCTGCGTTCCTCATGAAGGACCTCAAGGGTATCAAGGAAAAATTCGACTACAACAAGTACGGCGGTGCGCCTATCCTCGGTGCGTCAAAGCCTGTATTCAAGGCTCACGGCGACTCAAAGGCGACTACGATGTTCAACGCTATCAAGCTGTCGACAAACTATGTTTCGGCGAACGCCATTGCCGAGATTACCGCCGCGTTATCTGGTGATAAAAAATGACGGACTTAGAAAATAAAATCGGTTATCATTTTAAAAACAAAGACCTGCTCAGCGAGGCTCTGACCCACTCGTCCTACGCGAACGAGCGCAAGGCTCAGCATATCAAGTACAACGAGCGGCTGGAATTCCTCGGCGACGCGGTGCTCTCGATCGTCGTTTCCGACTACATTTTCAGCCATTGTCCCGAGCTTCCCGAGGGCGAGCTGACAAAGCTCAGGGCTTCTCTCGTCTGCGAGAAATCGCTCTTTGAGTTCGCGAAGAAAATCGACCTCGGCAGCTACCTTGTTCTCAGCAAGGGCGAGAGGAATAACGGCGGCGCCGAGAGACCGTCGATTCTCTCGGACGCTTTCGAGGCGCTTATCGCGGCGATTTACATTGACGGCGGCATGGAGCCTGCGGCGAAGCATATCCTGAACTTCGTTATCCCGTCGATAAAGAATTCGCGCAAAAAGAAGGTCAAGGACTACAAGACGACCCTGCAGGAGATCGTCCAGAAGAACCCGGGCGAAAAGCTCGAGTACGTCCTTATCGGCGAGAGCGGCCCCGACCACAACAAGCACTTTGTCGTTGAGGTACATCTCAACAGCAACGTCATCGGAAAGGGCGGCGGCAGAAGCAAAAAGGAAGCCGAGCAGCAGGCGGCAAGAGAAGCATTGGAGCTGATGGGCTATTAAACACAGCAATATTTCTGTATTTATTCCTCACAACGGCTGCCCGCATCAGTGCAGCTTCTGCAACCAGAAAAGCATTACGGGTCAGGCGTACCAGCCGACCGCTGAGGACGTGCGTAAAACTCTCAGACAGGCTCGGTTGGACTTGGGCGAACGGGCGAAAAACGCCGAGATAGCATTCTTCGGCGGCAGCTTCACCGCGATTGACAGGGAGTATATGATTTCCCTTCTTGACGCGGCGAGGGAGTTTGAGGGCGTGTTTTCGGGCATACGCATATCGACCCGACCCGACGCGATCGACGCTGAGATCCTCGCTCTGCTTAAAGAGTACGGAGTTGCCGCGATTGAGCTCGGCGCTCAGTCAATGGATGATCATGTGCTTGCACTTAACGAGCGCGGTCACAGCGCTGAGGACGTGCGTACGGCTTCAAGGCTTATAAAATCCTTCGGGTTTTCACTCGGCTTGCAGATGATGACGGGACTTTACGGCTCGGATTTTGACAAAGACAGGCATACAGCAGAGAAATTTATCGCGCTCGAACCCGACACAGTCAGGATATATCCGACCGTCGTTATGAAGGGCACGGCTCTTGAGAAATACTTCCTTAACGGCAGCTACAAGCCGTACACGCTTAAGGAGTCTGTTGAACTCTGCGCTGAGCTGATAAGGAAATTTGAGGACAACAAGATCAATATTATCCGCGTCGGGCTGCACTATTCCGACAGCCTGATCGAGAACGGATACTGCGAAAACTACCATCCTGCCTTCAAGGAGCTTTGCGAGAGCAAGCTGTTTTATAATTCCTTCTTAGAAAAAACAAAGCTGCTTGAAAGCCGGAATATCGATATCACGATCAACAGAAAATCTCTGTCCAAGCTGTACGGACAGAGAAGATCTAACCTGCGCGCCTTTGAGGAAATGGGCTACCGGGTGAATATTATTTTTGACGATTCATTGGAAAAATACGAAATGCGCATAGGGGTGAGCGTTTGAGATTAAAATCATTGCAGATACAGGGCTTCAAGACCTTTCCCGACAAAACCAAATTATCTTTTGAGCAGGGAATCACCTCGGTCGTAGGCCCGAACGGTTCAGGCAAGAGCAATATCAGCGACGCGATTCGCTGGGTTCTCGGCGAACAGTCGCCCAAAAGCCTGCGCTGCTCCAAGATGGAGGACGTTGTCTTTAACGGCACGGACAAGCGCAAGCGTCAGGGTTACGCCGAGGTCACGCTGAACATTGACAACTCCGACCGCTTTCTGCCTTTTGACGGTGATGAGATCGCCGTCACCAGACGGTACTACCGAAGCGGCGAGAGCGAATACATGATAAACAAGGCCGCCGTAAGACTAAGGGACATCAACGAGCTGTTCATGGACACAGGCTTGGGTCGCGACGGCTACTCGATGATAGGACAGGGCAAAATCGACAGCATCGTTTCCTCCAAAAGCGAGGACAGACGGGAGATTTTCGAAGAAGCGGCGGGTATTTCACGCTACCGCTACCGCAAAATCGACGCCGAGAGAAAGCTCAAGAACACCGAGGAAAACCTACTGCGTCTGCGCGATATCGTCACGGAGCTCGAGGAGCGCGTAGGGCCGCTGAAAAAGCAGTCCGAGAAGGCGCAGAAGTTTCTGGAGCTGTCCGAAGAAAAACGCGGACTTGAAATCGCTCTGTGGCTGCTGACTCTTGACAAGTCGCAGGAAAGCCTGAAGGAGCAGGAGGAGAAAATCGCCATCGCGCGCGCTCAGTACGACGCCGCTGAACAGGCTCTCAAGGATATCCAGGAGGAGAACGACCAAATCTATTTCAAGACGGGTTCTCTGTCCTCGAAGGCTGAGGAGCTGAGAAATCAGGTGTCCTCGCTAGACTCAGAGATTGCCGCAAAGCGCGCGGATATCTCCGTTGCCGAGAACGATATTCTCCACAATAACGGGAACATCGCAAGGCTTCAGGGAGAAATTGAGCAGGCGGACAAGAACGCTGACGAGCTCGACAAGACTATCGCCGAGAAGCAGGAGAAGATCACTGCCCTCGACTTTGAAATCACCTCAAAGCAGCGCGAGTACGCCAAAATCTCCGAACAGTTAAACACTATAAACCTCGACTCGAGCCGCAGCGGTGATAAATTACAGGAGCTCACCGCCGAGCTGTCTGTACTGACAACCCAGTCGGCGGACGCGAGGGTCATCGACATGACCACGGACAGCAGCATCAACGAGCTGACCGCGAGAATCGAAAACCTTAAAGAAACAAACGAAGAAAAAACCGTTCAGCTCAAAGAGCTCGGCGAGATGAAGGAGAGCTACTCCGAACAGAAAAAAACCGTGCAGGAAGAAATCTCATCGGCTGAGAACTCCATAGCGGGCTTGGAAATGAAGCTGAATTCCAAAAATAAAAAGAGAAATGAGCTCAAAGCCGAAAGTGACAGGCTGACACTTGACCTAAACGAGCACAGGAGAAAAATCTCCTTTCTCGAGAACCTCGAGCGCAACCTCGAGGGCTTCTCAAAGAGCGTAAAGGTCGTGATCAACGCCTCGCGCAACGGCAGACTTAAGGGTATCTGCGGCCCTGTTTCGAGAGTTATCTCGGTGCCGTCTGAGTACGCCGTCGCGATAGAAACAGCCCTCGACGCGAAGCAGGCTATCCGCTACCTCAAATCCTCTGACGGAGGACGCGCAACCTTCCTTCCGCTGAATACGATCAAGCCCAGAGAGCTGCGCGAAAACGGCCTCGACGACTGTTACGGCTTCATCGGTGTGGCGGCTGAGCTGTGCTCCTGCGAGGACAGATACAGAAATATTCTCAGCTCGCTTCTCGGCAAGATCGTTATCGCCGAGGACTTGAACAGCGCCGCTTCTATCGCAAAGCGCTATTCCTACCGCTTCAAGGTAGTGACCCTCGACGGTCAGGTCGTCAACGCGGGCGGTTCGCTCACAGGCGGCTCACAGCTGAGAAACACGGGCGTGCTGAGCCGCGCTTCCGAAATCGCTCAGCTCAAGGCACAGACAGAGAGCCTTATCAAAAAGGCAAAGGAAGCCGAAAACAACACCGAACAGCTTAACCGTGAGTGCGCCGCAATCGACGCGGAGCTTCTCGGCACGCGCGCGGATCTGTCGAACAGACAGCAGGATCTTGCGCGTATGCAGGCTGAAAGCAGAGCTTGCGACACTGAATATGAAAATACCAAGGAATTGATTAATAATTCCGAAAAAGAAATAAATGATTGCCTTGACCGTATTGAAACGCTTAAAAAGGACAGGGCAGAGGCGAGAGAAAGACTCACCGACCTCAATCTAAAGATCGCCGCTGCCGAAGAAAAAGTCAATTCCGTCACGGGCAGCCGCGCTGAGCTTACTCAGAAGCGCGAGCAGCTATCCGACACCATGCAGAATATCCGCCTTGAAATCGTCAGGGCACAGAAGGACATCGACGCGCTCAATTCTGAGATCGTATACGCAAAGAACACAGGCTCGGATAACGAGGATAAGAAGGCACAGCTTAAATTACAGATTGAGGAATTCAAAGCGGCTATTGAACAGTCACACGAGAGAATCGCGGAGATCAACGCCGCTATCGATTCATGTGAGGCGACAAAGAAGTCCGTAACAGAACAGATCGCCGCTGTCAGCGCGCAGCGTGAGGAGCTTGAAAAGCGCACCGCGGAGATCCGCAGCCTTGAGCGCGACAAGACCTCCGAGCGCGAGCTTTCGGGCAGAGAGCTTGCACGACTTGAAGAACGCAAGATCAACATTGAAAAAGAGTATAATAATATTATCTCGAAGCTCTGGGAGGAGTATGAGCTAACCCGCCGCGAGGCGGAAAAGACCGCGATCAAAATCGAGGAACCCGCAAAGGCTCAGAAGCGTCTGACAGAGCTCAAGCAGGGCATCAAGAGCCTCGGCAACGTAAACGTCAGCGCGATCGAGGAATACAAAGAGGTTTCCGAGCGGTACGAATTTATGAGCGTACAGGTCGCCGATGTTGAAAAGTCAAAGGCTGAAATCGAAAAACTCATCGTTACACTAACCAAGCAGATGAAGGAGATCTTTGTCGAGAGCTTCGGCGCTATAAACCGCAACTTTACCGAGACCTTCAAGGAGCTCTTCGGCGGCGGTACGGCTTCTCTGTCGCTTTCAGACCCCGAGAATATCCTCACGAGCGGCATTGATATCCTCGTTCACCCGCCCGGCAAAATCGTAGTTCACCTCGACGCTCTCTCGGGCGGCGAAAAGGCACTTGTCGCGGTCGCTCTGTATTTCGCGATCATGAAGGTTCGACCCGCGCCGTTCTGCGTAATGGACGAGATCGAGGCGGCTCTCGACGACGTAAACGTTTTCCGCTTTGCAAGCTACCTGCGCAGACTCACCGCAAAAACCCAGTTCATTCTGATTACTCACCGCCGCGGCACCATGGAGGAAGCAGACGTTCTGTACGGTGTTACGATGCAGGACGAGGGCATTTCAAAGCTTCTCGAGCTGCGTTCCACCGAGGTCGCCGAAAAGCTGGGAATAGATTCGAAATAAAGGAGTATTCTTATGGGATTATTCAGTAAAATCAAAGAAGGCTTAAAAAAGACAAGAAAGGCTGTCATGGGTCAGATCGAGTCCATGCTCAGATCCTTTACAAAGATAGACGAGGAGCTCTTTGAGGAGCTTGAGGAGCTGCTCGTTATGGGCGATGTGGGCGTGCCTACCGCTCAGAAAATCTGTGAGGAGCTTCGTGTCCGCGTCAAGAAGGAGGGCATTACCGACCCCAAAGAGATCAACAGACTGCTCGAGGAGGTCATCACCGAAATGCTCTCGGGCGGCGAAGAGCTTGACGTTTCCACAAGCCCGTCGATAATTCTCGTGATCGGCGTCAACGGCGTCGGCAAGACCACCACCATCGGCAAGCTCGCGAACAACCTCCGTTTGCAGGGCAAGCGCGTCCTGCTCGCCGCTGCGGATACCTTCCGCGCCGCCGCAATCGACCAGCTCGACATCTGGGCGCAGAGAAGCGGCTGCGAGATCATCAAGCAGAAGGAAGGCAGCGACCCTGCCGCCGTGATCTTCGACGCTATCGCCGCCGCTAAGGCGAGAGGCTGTGACGTAATAATCTGCGACACAGCGGGCAGACTTCACAACAAAAAGCACCTCATGGACGAGCTTGCGAAAATCAACCGCGTTATCGACAGAGAGCTTCCCGACGCGGCAAAGGAAAAACTCCTCGTGCTCGACGCCACTACAGGTCAGAATGCCGTAAATCAGGCTGAGCAGTTCCGTCAGGCGACAGGCATCACGGGTATCGTGCTCACAAAGCTCGACGGCACCGCAAAGGGCGGCGTTGTCCTCGCAATCAAGGACGGTTTGGGCATTCCCGTCAAGTATATCGGCGTGGGCGAGCAGATCGACGACTTGCAGCCCTTCAACGCCGAGGACTTCGCGCGTGCTCTGTTCACAAAAACGGAGGGCGCTGAATAATGAAGTTTATTATCGCTACAAATAACAAGAAGAAGCTCGTCGAGATGGAGCGTATCCTGAAGCCGCTCGGCATTGAAGCCGTCAGCGCAAAGGACGCGGGCGTTGTGCTCGACGAGGTTGACGAGACGGGCACCACCTTTGGCGAGAATGCCTTTCTCAAGGCAAACGCCGCCTATATAAAGACCGGTATGCCCGCAGTCGCGGACGATTCGGGCATCTGTGTTGACGCTCTCGGCGGCAGACCGGGTATCTTCTCGGCGCGCTACAGCCCCGAGGACTGCGTCACCGACGAGGACAGAACCGCAAAGATTCTGGAGGAGCTTCAGGGCGTTCCGGACGAGAAACGCGGCGCTCATTACACCTGCGCTATCTGCTGCATTCTTCCCGACGGCAGCAAAATTGAGATCGAAGAAACCTGCGAGGGAAAAATCGGCTACGAGTTCATCGGCGACGGCGGCTTCGGCTACGACCCGATTTTCTACTTCGGAGACAAGACCTTCGCCCAGATAAGCGGAGAGGATAAGGACAAGGTCAGCCACAGAGGCAAGGCGCTTAGAAAATTACAGGCGGCTCTCAGGGAACATTTCGGCTGATCGGAAGGGGAAATTATGTTAACAAGCAAACAAAGAGCGTATCTCAGAGGACTTGCCAACAGTTTTGAGACAATTCTGATTGTCGGCAAGGGCGAGATTACGGACAATATCATAATGCAGGCGGACACCGCGCTCACCGCGCGCGAGCTTATCAAGTGCAAGGTGCTCGAGACAAGCGCCTACTCCTCACGCGAGGCGGCTGATATGATCGCCGAAAAGTGCGGCGCTGACGTGGTTCAGGTCATCGGCTCAAAATTCGTGCTCTACCGCCCGAACCCAAAGGAGCCGAAGATCGTTCTGCCCAAGGCGAAAAAGAAAAACTGACCGCGGGGTGACTGACTTGAAAACGTCTGAGTACAAGGATTTCATCCGTCAAAAAATGGGGGATTACCGCTTCACTCACAGCGTAAACGTCGCTGACGAGGCGGTGGCTCTCGCAAAAATATACGGCTGCGACGAGGAGCTTGCCTACACCGCGGGAATTCTGCACGATGTGACAAAGGAATTTCCCAAGGACGAGCAGTTGCAAATTATCGCGGACGGTGGTATAATCTTAGACAGCGTGCAGAAAAACGCACCTAAGCTGTGGCACAGCATAAGCGGCAGCGTATATGTGCGCGATTATCTGGGTATAAAAAATAACGACATCATCAACGCGGTTCGTTACCACACAACCGGCAGAGCGGGTATGAGCCTGCTGGAAAAAATCATCTATATCGCGGATTTCACCTCGGCTGAGAGAAGCTACAAGGACGTTGATATCATGCGCGGGCTCTCGAGGAAAACCCTCGAGGACGCGATGCTTTTTTCCTGCAAGTTCACAATCGGAAACCTCTCCTCAAAGGAGCTGGCGATCCACCCCGATCAGCTCGACTGTTACAACGAATTGGTTTTGAATATCGAAAGGGAGTAGTCTATGACAGCTTACGAAACCGCCGTTGCCGCCGCAAAGGCGATTGACGGCAAAAAAGGACTGAATATTCAGGTTATAGAAATCGGCGACGTTTCCGTTATCGCCGACTATATGGTTATCGCAACGGGCAACAGCTCCACCCACGTCAAGGCGCTTGCCGACGAGGTTGAGTATCAGCTCGACAAGGCGGGCGTTTCCGTCAGCCACATCGAGGGCTACCGCTCAAACAGCTGGATCCTGCTCGATTACATCGACGTGCTCGTCAACGTGTTCTCCGAGGAGGCGAGGGAGTTTTATGACCTCGACCGTCTATGGCAGGACGGCAAGCCCGTTGATCTGACGGACATCATTACGGATTAAATTACGGAGGGAAGTAAATTGAAGTATAATCATAAGGCTGTAGAGCCTAAATGGCAGGAAATATGGGAAGAAAAGGGCGTTTTCCACGCTCAGGACAACAGCGACAAGGAGAAGTTCTACGCTCTTATCGAGTTCCCTTACCCCTCGGGTCAGGGTCTGCACGTAGGACATCCGCGTCCGTATACCGCTCTCGACACCGTTGCGAGAAAGCGCCGTCTGCAGGGCTATAACGTGCTCTATCCGATCGGCTGGGACGCGTTCGGACTTCCGACAGAGAACTACGCCATCAAGAACCACATTCACCCCGAAATCGTTACAAAGAACAACATCGCGCGCTTCAAGAAGCAGATCCAGTCGCTCGGTATCTCCTTCGACTGGAGCCGCGAGATCAATACCACCGACCCCGACTACTACAAGTGGACACAGTGGATCTTCATTCAGCTCTTCAAGAAGGGCCTTGCCTACAAGAAGGAGATGAACGTCAACTGGTGCACCTCATGTAAGTGCGTCCTCGCCAACGAAGAGGTCGTCAACGGCGTGTGCGAGCGCTGCGGCAGCGAGGTTGTCCACAAGGTCAAGTCACAGTGGATGCTCAAAATCACCGAGTACGCCGACAGACTAATCAATGACCTCGACCTCGTAAACTACCCCGAGCGCGTTAAGGCTCAGCAGAAGAACTGGATCGGCAGAAGCACAGGCGCCGAGGTTGACTTCACTACAACCACAGGCGACATTCTCACCGTTTATACCACCAGAGCCGACACACTCTACGGCGCTACATATATGGTAATCTCACCCGAGCACCCCCTTATCGAGAAGTGGGCGGACAAGCTCGGCAACATGGACGAGATCCGCGAGTATCAGGCTGCTGCAGCGAGAAAGTCCGACTTTGAGCGCACCGAGGTCGCCAAGGACAAGACAGGCGTCAAGCTCGACGGCGTCCGCGCGATCAACCCCGTAAACAACAAGGAGATCCCGATTTTCATCTCCGACTATGTTCTCGTGTCCTACGGTACGGGCGCTATCATGGCGGTACCCGCTCACGACACCCGCGACTGGGAGTTCGCAAAGAAGTTTGACCTCCCGATCATCGAGGTTGTAAAGGGCGGCAACGTTCAGGAAGAAGCTTTCACCGACTGCGCGACAGGCATCATGGTAAACTCCGGTATGCTCGACGGTCTGAGCGTTGACGACGCAAAGAAGAAAATCATCGAATGGCTGACTGCAGAGGGCAAGGGTCACGCCAAGGTCAACTACAAGCTGCGCGACTGGGTATTCTCACGCCAGCGTTACTGGGGCGAGCCTATCCCGATCGTTCACTGCGACAAGTGCGGCTTCGTACCCCTCGACGAGAGCGAGCTTCCGCTCAGACTGCCGATGGTTGAGTCCTACGAGCCGACCGACAACGGCGAATCTCCGCTCGCAAACATGACAGACTGGATTTCCACCACCTGTCCGTGCTGCGGCGGCAAGGCTACCCGCGAGACCGACACAATGCCCCAGTGGGCAGGCTCCTCGTGGTACTTCCTGCGCTACATGGATCCCCACAATGATGAAGCTCTCGCTTCAAAGGAAGCGCTCGAGTACTGGTCGCCCGTTGACTGGTACAACGGCGGTATGGAGCATACAACACTCCACCTGCTCTACAGCCGCTTCTGGCACAAGTTCCTCTACGACATCGGCGTTGTGCCCACTCCCGAGCCCTACGCAAAGCGTACCTCTCACGGCATGATCCTCGGCGAGAACGGCGAGAAAATGAGCAAGTCCAGAGGCAACGTGGTAAACCCCGACGACATCGTAAACGAGTACGGCGCCGATACAATGCGTCTGTATGAGATGTTCATCGGCGACTTTGAGAAGGCCGCTCCGTGGAGCCAGGCTAGCATCCGCGGCTGCCGCAGATTCATCGAGAGATACTGGAACCTCCAGACTAACCTCGTCGACGGCGACACTATCCGTCCCGAGCTCGAGAGCGCTTTCCACAAGACTATCAGGAAGGTCGGCGACGACATCGAGAACATCAAGTTCAACACCGCTATCGCCGCTCTGATGGCTCTTATCAACGATATCTCCAACGTCAAGACGATCAACAGGGAAGAGCTGAGGATCTTCTCGATCCTGCTCAATCCGTTCGCGCCTCACGTAACCGAGGAGGTCTATTCCGCGAACAAGCTCGGCGAAGGAATTCTCGCCGAGGCTCAGTGGCCTGAGTACGACGAGAGCAAGTGCGTTGACGAGTCGATCGAGATCGTTGTTCAGGTCAACGGCAAGATCAAGGCTAAGCTCAATATCCCCGTTGACGCTTCAAAGGACGAGGTTCTTTCGCTTGCAAAATCCGACGAAAAGGTAAAAGCAGCGATCGAAAATATGCAGATCATCAAGGAAATTGTGGTTCCCAAAAAGCTCGTAAACCTCGTTGTTAAGCCATAATCGTTGACAAAAACAAAATTTTTTATAAAATTCTACATTTCTATTGACTTTATTAGCTGCATATTGTATAATAACAAATGCAATTTTGCATATTACCCATGCCATGTGGCAGATGGGAGGGATAATAGATGGCTGAAATCAGATTAAAAGAGAATGAATCTCTTGAAAGTGCTTTAAGAAGATTCAAGAAGCAGTGTGCCAGAGCTGGTGTTATTGCCGAGGTGCGCAAGAGAGAGGCTTACGAGAAGCCCTCTGTAAAGCGTAAGAAGAAGTCAGAAGCAGCTCGCAAGCGCAAATACAGGTAAAGAGATGGGCGGACAGTTTTATGCTGTCCGCCTTTTTATCAGGGGTGTATTAATATGAAAAAAATACTTGTAATGCTCGGTCCGAACCTCAATATGGTAGGTATCCGCGAAAAGGGCGTTTACGGCGCGGAGACAGCCGAGAGCATCGAAGCTCAGATCAAGGACTACGCGCTCAAGTCGGGCTTTGAAGCAGAGGTCTATCAGTCAAACCACGAGGGCGACCTTATCGACAAAATCCACTCTTCGCGCGAGGAATTCTGCGGCGCGGTCATCAACGCCGGAGCACTCACTCACTACAGCTACGCTCTCAGGGACGCTATCGCCTGCGTACAGATTCCTTATGTCGAGGTGCATATGTCGAATATCCACGCCCGCGAGGAGTTCCGCCACACCTCGGTCATCGCGCCCGTCTGCAAGGGACAGATCGCAGGCTTCGGCAAGTTGAGCTATTTCCTAGCCATCGAAGCATTGAAGGAACTTTGCAATGAGTGATATATTCGATAAAAGAATTAACAGGCTCCGCGAGATCCTTTCAGACAGGGAAGCGGCGCTTATCACAAATGAGAAGAACATAGGCTATTTCTGCGGCTTTTTCCACAGCGAGGGCTATTATCTGCTCACACGAGAAAAGGCTTATCTGCTTGTTGACTTCCGCTACATAGAGGCGGCAAATCAAAAGGCTCACGGCTGCGAAGTGATCTGCTTTCATAAGCTCAGCGAGGATTTACTCAAAATCCTTGCCGAAAATGAGATCAAGTCGGTCAAAATCGAAGCGGAGTACATGACGGTCGCAAGGCTCAGGTTTTTCAGACACAAGCTTGAGGCAAAGGGTATTACTGTCAGCGACGGCAGCGAGCTTGACAAGAAGATTGCCGGCTGCCGTATAATAAAGGACGAAACAGAGCTTGAGAAAATCCGCACCGCACAGAAAATCGCCGAGAAGGCGTATCTCGAGATGCTCAACTTCGTTAAGGTCGGCGTATCCGAGCGCGAGCTTGCGGCAAGGCTTGAGTTCCTGATGAAAATGAACGGGGCAGAGGATATCTCCTTCGACCTCATTACAATCACAGGCAAAAAGACCTCGCTGCCTCACGGCGTGCCGTCCGACGCGAAAATCGCCGAGGGTGACTTTTTCACCTGCGATTTCGGCGCGGTATATGAGGGCTATCACAGCGACACCACCAGAACCGTCGCCGTCGGACACGCGACCGGTGAGATGCGCGAAATCTATACAACGGTTCTAAACGCGCAGCTTAGCGCGCTCGATGTCGTAAAAGCGGGAGTACCTGCCGCAGACGTTGACAGAGCCGCCCGGAAGGTGATTGATGACGCGGGTTACGGAAAGTATTTCGGCCACGCAACGGGTCACGGGGTAGGGCTTGATATCCACGAGTCTCCCGCTGTTTCGTACCGCGGCAATGAGATCCTCAGAGCGGGCATGATCATCACCGACGAGCCGGGAATTTATCTTCCCGACAGGTTCGGCGTCAGGATCGAGGATATGCTCTGCGTCACGGATACGGGATACGAAAACCTCGTATCTCTGCCCAAGGAATTGATAATTTTATAAAAGGCTTGCTTTTTTGGGCGATATTATGTATAATGGTAGATAATGAGAGCACAGTGTCAAAAGCTGTGCGACTAAAACACTTAGGAGGTAATAACAATGATTTCAGCAGGTGATTTCAGAAACGGCGTTACATTTGAGATGGACGGTCAGGTAGTTTCCATTATCGAATTCCAGCACGTTAAGCCCGGTAAGGGTGCTGCTTTTGTCAGAACAAAGATCAGAAACGTAATTACCGGTGCGGTAGTTGAAAAGACTTTTAACCCCAACGATAAGTATCCCACCGCTTTTATCGAGAGAAAGGATATGGAGTACAGCTATTCCGACGGCGACCTCTATTACTTCATGGATACAGAAACATGGGAGCAGCTTCCCATCAACAAGAGCGTTCTCAGCGACAACTTCAAGTTCGTCAAGGAAAACATGGTCTGCAAGGTTCTTTCCTACAAGGGCAATGTTTTCGGCGTAGAGCCGCCCAACTTTGTTGAGCTTCAGGTTACAAAGACCGACCCCGGCTTCAAGGGCGATACTGCTACAAACGCTACCAAGCCCGCTACCCTTGAGACAGGCGCCGAGATCAAGGTTCCTCTCTTCATCGACGAGGGCGAGGTTATCCAGATCGACACCAGAACAGGCGAATACATGGGCAGAGCATAATCTGCGGGAGTAAGCTATGAACATTACCGAAAAAATTTCTTACATCAAGGGTCTTTGCGAGGGTCTTTCTCTCGACGAGAAGAAGCCCGAGGTTAAGGTTATCAACGCGATCATCGACCTTCTCGACGATATCGCTTACGATCTCACCGATATGGAAGAGCTTTATGACGAGCTCAGCGATCAGGTTGACGAAATCGATCAGGATCTCGCGGAGGTTGAGTCCGAGCTTTATGACGAGGACTGCGACTGCTGTGACGACGATGACGATGATTATGACGAAGATGAGGATTTTGACTTCGACGACGAGGACAATCCCTTCTACGAAGTAACCTGCGGCGCATGCGGACAGAAGCTCAACGTTTCCGAGGACGTTCTCCTCGAGGGCGAGATCGAGTGCCCGAACTGCGGTGAGCTGCTTGAGTTTGATTTCTCCGGTCTTTTTGACGAGGAAGAGGAAGAGTGCGACGGCAACTGCGACGGCTGTGACGGCTGCGAAGGCGAAGAATAATTTTCACTGATTTACACCTCTCGTATATCATGTACGAGGGGTGTTTTTTTGCTGTACAGAAAAAGACGCAGACATCGCTTACGCAGATGGCATATCATTATTCTGCTTGTCTGCTTTGTGTTCGGTCTGCTCGTTTACGGCTTTGAGAAAAAGGCGGAGGTGTTCTCAAACTCCTACATTCCGTCCTTTGCCGAACGGTGCGCTGCGGAAGCGATTAACGACGCTGTCACCCGCAAGCTCGGCGAGCTTGATCTTTCCTACGACGATCTTGCGAAGGTCGAATATTCCGACAGCGGTCAGCCGCGCTCGATCGAAACGAATTCCGCTCAGATAAATCTGCTCAAAGCCGAGGCTACACGCGCCGCGCAGGACGAGATCACAAAAATCAAACACAGCGAGATCATGATTCCGCTCGGCGCGTTTACGGGGCTGACGCTTCTCTCAAACTCAGGCCCCGAGATACCGCTGACCTTCTGTATGACGGGCAGCTTCAACTCGCACCTCGAGAGCAGCTTTGAGTCGGCTGGCATGAATCAGACCCTGCACCACATCAAGCTGGTCGTGACCGCTCATATTGTGACGGCTTCCGCGGATTACGGCGATACGATAAGCTTTGACACGGATTTTGAGGTCGCACAAAACGTCATAACAGGCGAGATTCCCACAATATATGGTGGAACAAGGACTATTTATTAACGAAATATATTATATAATTCTAAAGAAAAATATTGAAATCAAAATCAACTTGTGATATACTTAATTAGTTAATAACTAAAATGGGTTAGGAGGCGTTTATTTGTCTGATAATATTATCGTGGCGGATAAACTGTCTGAAAAACAGCAGGAATATATGGCGCTGATCGCCGAAATTATGGAGATTCGCAAGCGAGGCGAAAAACCTCTCGCGTTTATCCGTACATACGGCTGTCAGCAAAATGTTGCGGACAGTGAAAAAATCAAGGGTATGCTCGCAAGATCGGGCTTTGGCTTTGTCGACGAGCCTGACGACGCGGACTTCATACTCTTTAATACCTGTGCTGTCCGTGAGCACGCCGAGGACAGGGTTTTCGGCAACGTCGGCGCGCTTAAAAACCTCAAGCGCAGACACCCGCAGATACTTATCGCGCTCTGCGGCTGCATGATGGAACAGGAGCATATCGCAAACCGCATCTACCAGAGCTTTCCGTTCGTCGGTCTTGTTTTCGGCACACACTCGCTTCACCATTTTCCCGAGCTGATGTACCATTCTCTCGTCGACGGCAAGAGAATATTTGAGCGCGGAAATGACGATAATAAATTATACGAGGGCTTTCCCGTCAGGCGCGACGGCTCGTTCAAGGGCTGGCTGCCTATCATGTACGGCTGCAATAACTTCTGCACCTACTGCATCGTGCCTTATGTGCGCGGCAGGGAACGCAGCAGAGAGAAGGATATTATTCTTTCCGAAGCTCGCGACATGATAAGCTCGGGCTACAAGGATATCACTTTGCTCGGTCAGAACGTCAATTCCTACGGCAAGACCCTGCAGACACCCGTAACCTTTGCTCAGCTCATTTCGGAGATTGACCAAAACGACGGAGAGTACTGGCTGAGATTCATGACATCGCACCCGAAGGACTGCTCAAAGGAGCTGATTGACGCGATCGCAAACAGCCGCCATATCAGCAAGCACCTGCACCTGCCGTTCCAGAGCGGTTCCGACAGAATACTCAAGGCGATGCACCGCCGCTACGACAGAAAGAAGTACCTCGAGACCATAGCCTACGCCAAGGAGAAAATCGACGGCGTATCACTTACAAGCGACATCATCGTCGGCTTCCCGGGAGAGACCTACGAGGACTTCAAGGAAACGCTTTCTCTTATCAGAGAGGTAGAGTTCACCTCGCTCTTTACCTTCATCTATTCGCCGCGCGTCGGCACTCCCGCCGCGAAGATGGACGACCCCGTTTCCGCCGAGGAAAAGTCCAAGTGGTTCAGAGAGCTGCTCGACGTTCAGGAGGAAATCGCCGCGAAGCGCTGTTCGTCAATGGTCGGACAGACCGAGCGCGTGCTTATCGAGAGCGAAAAGGAAAAGACAGGCGAGCTTAACGCGCGCACAAGCGGAAACATCATCGTCGAGCTTGACGGCGACCCGTCATTGATCGGCACATTTCAGAATGTCAAAATTACAAAAGCCCGCAACTGGATACTCAAGGGCGAACTTACATAAACGGAGGAAAATAAAATGGATACAATCACACTTGCAAGAGAACTCGGCAGAGCGATTCAGCAGGAGGAATCATACATCAATCTCAAAAACGTTCAGGCTCAGGCCGACGCCGACGCGGAGTTACAGAAGCTCATCGGCGAGTTCAACACAAAGAGAATGGGCATCAACGAGGAAGCCTCAAAGAAGGACAGAGATCAGCAGAAGCTGACCACCCTCAACAGAGAGATGCGCGAGGTTTACTCAAAGATCATGTCTAACGAGAACATGATCGCCTACAACGAGGCAAAGGAAGCGTTTGACAAGATCTCAAACCGCGTTACCGCTATCATTCAGCAGTGCATCGACGGCGTTGACCCCGAGGTCGCGGACTATGCCGAGTCGTGCAGCGGAAGCTGCAGCACCTGCGGCGGCTGCGGCTGATAAGCTGTAATTATTTTCAGAAAGGGAGTGTGAGAAATGGCGGAGCTTTCTCCGATGATGAAGCAATACTTCGAGATCAAAGAGAAAAACAAGGACTGCATTCTGTTCTATCGTCTCGGCGATTTCTATGAGATGTTCTACGAAGACGCGATTCTCGCATCCCGTGAGCTGGAGCTTACCCTCACAGGCAGAGACTGCGGTCAGGAGGAACGCGCGCCGATGTGCGGCGTACCCTTCCACAGCTGCGAGGGTTACATAGCAAAGCTCGTTTCAAAGGGCTACAAGGTAGCTATATGTGAGCAGACCGAGGATCCGAAAGCCGCCAAGGGTTTGGTAAAGCGCGATATTATCCGCGTTATCACTCCCGGCACCGTCATGGAACAGAGTATGCTCGACGAGAGCCGCAACAACTACATCTGCTCGATGTATTCCTCGGATAAGAAAATCGGTATCTGCTTCTGCGATATTTCTACAGGAGAATTATACGCGACCGATATCTCAGGCAGGGATTACTACAGGATACTGACCAATCAGCTGGCGTCCTACAGTCCGCGCGAGATACTTTTCGGCGGCGATATTATAAACCTAAAGCAGCTGCCTGAGTTTATCAAGAGCAAGCTGTCCGCCGGAGTCGAAATGCTCGACGACGATAAATTCGAGCTTTCGCTTTGCCGTGAAACAGTAGAACAGCAGTTTCCCGACGAAATGCACCTGATATCGGACAAGCCCGTTGTGATAAGCTCTGTCGGCGCGCTGATCAACTACCTGCGCGAGACACAGATGAGCGGTCTTGAGCGCATCAATCACCTTGAGATCTACAACGAAGCGCAGTACATGCGTCTTGACTACAACACCCAGCGCAACCTCGAGCTGACGCAGACTATGCTCTCGAAAACAAAGCGCGGTTCGCTGCTCTGGGTAATTGACAAGACAAAAACCGCGATGGGCAAGCGTCTTATCCGCTCGTGGCTTGACCATCCGCTGATGAATATTTCCAAAATCAACAACCGTCAGAGCGCGGTTGAGGAGCTTGTAAACGACACCGTGCTGCGGCTGGAGCTTACGGCGACACTGAGCGGTATTTACGACATCGAACGCATTATGACAAAGATTGTCTACGGCTCGGCGAATGCCAGAGATTTGCGTTCGCTGTGCTCTGCAATCACTGATCTGCCTCAGATTTCCGATTTGATTTCAGGCTGTCAGTCGTCCTACATGAGAATGATTTATAAGGATCTCGATTTGCTCGAGGACATTCATTCACTGATTGACAGCGCGATCGTCGACGATCCGCCGTTCTCGGTTCGCGAGGGCGGAATGATCAGAGAGGGTTACAACAAGGAGCTTGACATTGTCAACAGCGACATGAACAACTCCAAGGATATCCTCTCGCAGATTGAGGCTCAGGAGAGAGAAAAGACCGGTATCCCAAAGCTGAAAATCGGCTACAACAGGGTTTACGGTTACTTCCTCGAGGTCACCAATTTCTATAAAAATCTGGTGCCCGATACATACATTCGCAAACAAACCCTGACCGGCAGCGAGCGTTACATAACTCCCGACCTAAAGGATTTGGAGAGCCGTATTCTCGGAGCGAAGGACAGAGCAATTGCGATGGAATATACGCTCTTCGAGACTATTCGCACGACCGTTTCCGATAATCTCGAGAGGATCCAGAACACCGCTAAGGCGTTGGCAACTTTAGACGCTCTGACATCTCTGGCGAATGTCGCTTCGGACAACCGATACGTCAGACCCGAGGTCAACCAGTCCACCGCGATCGTGATCAAGGACTCGCGCCACCCTGTGGTTGAGCTGCTGCTCAGGGACTCCTCATTCGTTCCTAACGACGTAAATCTAGACACAAAGGGTGAGAGGGTAGACATCATAACAGGCCCGAACATGGCTGGTAAGTCTACCTACATGCGGCAGATCGCGCTGATTGTCCTTATGGCTCAGATGGGCAGCTTCGTGCCCGCGTCATCTGCAAAGATCGGCATTGTCGACAGCATTTTCACCCGTGTGGGCGCGTCAGACGACCTCGCATCGGGACAATCGACATTTATGGTTGAGATGAATGAGGTCGCCAACATCGTAAAGAACGCGACTTCAAAGAGCCTTCTGATTCTCGACGAGATCGGACGCGGCACCTCGACCTTTGACGGCATGAGCATCGCGAGAGCGGTTCTCGAGTACTGCGCCGACAAGAAAAAGCTCGGCGCCAAAACGCTCTTCGCAACTCACTATCACGAGCTCAGCGTTATGGAGCAGCTTCTCGACGGCGTCAAAAACTACAGCATTGCCGTCAAGAAACGCGGCGACGACATAACCTTCCTGCGCAGGATTGTTCCCGGCGGCGCTGACGACAGCTACGGCATTGAGGTAGCAAAGCTCGCGGGCGTACCAAACACGATCATCAACCGCGCGAAGGAGATCCTCGCCGACCTCGAGAGCGGCAAGGCTGAAACCATTATCGAGAAGGTCAACGTAAACGAGGACACTCAGCTCTCGCTTATGGGAGTTGCTTCAAGTCCCGTTATCGACAAGCTAAAGTCGGTCGACCTGAACACACTTACGCCTATAGAGGCGATGAATTTACTTTACGAATTAAAGAACATGATATAGAACGGAGGTGACTGCATTGGGAGTTATTAATGTGCTCGATAAGCACGTAGCCGAGCTGATTGCGGCGGGTGAGGTCGTTGAAAGACCCGCGTCCGTAATCAAGGAGCTCGTCGAAAACGCGATTGACGCCGGTGCGAAGCACATTACCGTCGAGATCAAAAACGGCGGCACTACCTTTATGCGTGTCACCGACGACGGCTGCGGATTTCTGCGCGAGGACGTAAAGCTCGCCTTTCTCCGTCACGCCACCAGCAAGGTCAGAGAACAGGACGACCTTGACCACATAGCGACTCTCGGATTCCGCGGCGAGGCTCTCGCATCAATCAGCGCGGTCTCCCGTTTGCAGCTGATTACAAAAAGCGCGAAGGAGGACACCGGTACCTCGTACATTATCGAGGGCGGCGAGGAAAAGTCCTTTGACGACGCGGGCTGTCCTGTCGGCACGACCTTTGTTATCAGGGACTTGTTCTATAACATACCCGCGCGCGCTAAGTTTCTCAAAAAGGACGTTTCCGAGGGCAACA
This sequence comes from uncultured Eubacteriales bacterium, assembly GCA_900316555.1. GTDB lineage: Bacteria > Bacillota > Clostridia > Oscillospirales > Acutalibacteraceae > Ruminococcoides. The sequence goes on from ONDL01000004.1 coordinate 48,121, forward strand.
CTGTTTCGAATATTGTTGACAAGACCGCGCTCTCGCACCCCGAGATAGCATTCACCTTTGTCCGCGACGGCAAACAGGCGCTGAAAACCTTCGGCGACGGCAAGCTGCTCTCGGCAATCTACGCGGTGTTCGGCAGGGAATTCGCGACAAGCCTGATTCCCGTTGACTATCAGCTCGACGGCATCACGGTTTCGGGATATGTTTCAAAGCCCGTCAACTCCCGCCCGAACCGCAATATGCAGAATTTCTTCATCAACGGCAGATATGTCAAGTCGCGCACGGCTATGGCGGCTTTAGAGGAGGCGTTCAAGGGCTCGATTATGGTCGGAAAGTTTCCGTCCTGCGTGCTCAATCTCTCCTTGCCGTTTGAAGCGATCGACGTCAACGTTCACCCCTCAAAAATCGAGGTGCGTTTCATAAACGAGCGTCCTGTTTTCGATGCGGTTTACCATGCCGCAAAGTCCGCTCTGCTCAGGCACGACGACAGAAAGCAGGCGCATTTCAAGGACGATTCGGCTCTCCGCGAGATACGCCGCAGCAGCACCTTCAATAACGCTCAGGCGGTTTTCAGAAAGCCCGGGCCGCCGAAGGTACAGCCGCAGATTAAGCCGAAGGACGAATTCAATCCGTTCAGTGATATCGAATTCTCCAAACCGAATCCAAAACCCAAGCTGCAGCCGCTTGACGATCTGCATTTAACTGACAAGAAAAAACCGTTTGATGTGTATTCAAAGCAGGCTGTCAAAAACACAAAGCGCGAGGAAAGCTACTCAAAGCCCCGGAATCAGCCTTTGCCGCTGATTCAGAAGCCCGACACACCAAAGCCTGCTGTCATTGCCGACAAGCCGAAGGCTGAGGAAATCGTCGTTACAGAGAAGCCCAACAGCGAGCCTGTCGTTCTGTATGAGCAGCAAAAGGACGAGCTGAAATACGTCGGCGAGCTTTTTGATACATATATCATCGTTGAAAAGAACCAAAAGGAAATGCTGCTTATTGACAAGCACGCGGCTCACGAGAGGATCATTTACGAGAAGCTCAAGGCTGAGAAGGCAGGTTCGTCGGCACAGCTTTTGCTAACGCCGATCACCGTCACCCTCGGAAAGAGCGAGTACGACGCTGCGATAAATCATCTTGATATGTTCTCAGACTGCTCGTTCGAGGTCGAGGACTTCGGAAACAGCACGCTTCTTGTCCGCAGCGCTCCGCAGTACATTGAAGCCGCTGAGGTCGCAGACTGTATCACTGAGATGGCTGACTACATCTCGATGGGCAAGAATGACATCTTTACCGAAAAGATGGACTGGTTCTATCACAACGTCGCCTGCCGCAGCGCGATCAAGGCAGGTCACAAGAACTCCGCTCAGGAGCTTATCGATATCGTAAAGACTCTTGAGGAAAATCCGCAGATAAGGTACTGTCCGCACGGCAGACCGATCTGTATTGTTATGAAAAAAAGCGAGATTGAAAGACAATTTGGCAGGGCGTGATATTTTGAGTGAAAAACAGAAAATCATCTCCGTAGTCGGGCCGACTGCCTCGGGCAAGACACGTCTTGCGGTCGAGCTTGCCAAAATCTTTGACGGCGAGGTTATCTCCGCCGACTCCATGCAGATATATCAGGGCATGAAGATCGCCACCGCAAAGCCCGACAAAGCCGAAATGCAGGGAATTCCGCACCACCTGATGGATTTCCTGCCGTCCGACAAAAGCTACTCCGTCGCGATGTTCACAGACGACGCAAAGCGATGTATCACGGATATTTCCTCGAGAGGGAAGCTCCCGCTACTGGCAGGCGGTACGGGCTTATACGTCGACTCTCTGCTCCGGAATATAAAATTCAGCGAAGAGGAACGCGACGAAAAGCTAAGCCGCGAGCTTTGGCAGAAGTATGAGGAAGAGGGCATAGATTCGCTGCTGCAAAAGCTCAGCGCGATTGACCCGCCGTCATATGAGCGGCTTAAGGAAGGCAGAAACCCAAAGCGCATTATCCGCGCAATTGAGTTCTTTTACACCACGGGCAAAACCATTACCGAACAAAACGAGATGTCAAGGCTTGAAGAATCACCCTATGACGCGATAAAGATAGGTCTGGGCTTTCTCGACCGCGGGAAGCTGTATGAAAGGATCAACCTCAGGGTCGACCTGATGCTCCGGAACGGACTGCTCGAGGAAGCGCGTCAGGTGCTCGGTTCAGAGCTTAGTCAAACCTCTGTAAAGGCAATAGGCTACAAGGAGCTTATGCCGTACTTTGAAGGCGAACAGAGCCTTGAGGAATGTATAGAAAAGCTGAAACGCGAAACCAGACGCTACGCAAAACGCCAGCTCACCTGGTTCAAACGAGATAAGGAAATCAATTGGCTGTATGTAGACGAAGAGCCGAACTTTGAGGCGCTTCTCGATAAAGCCGTTCAAATTATAAAAGGAAGGTTATATGGATAAGCTACTGTTCAAACGCATACTTGTCGCGGCGCTCACCTTGCTTGCGGTTGTATACGTTGCGTATCTGTTAATCAGCGCGAATTTTGACATGTATCCCACCGAAAACGCGGTGCAGACCACAGTAACCGACAAAATCTATTCCAATGCGTTCATCATCCGCGATGAGAACCTGATTGAAAACACCGCTCAGGGCGTGCTTTCGTACTCAGTCGCGAACGGCGAGGCTGTTAACGCTAACGGAGAAATAGCAAAGGTGTACGCGAACGCTGAGGACGCGCTTGCCCACAGCACCGCAGAAGCGCTCCAGAAAAAGAAGGAATCGCTCGAGTATATCCAGAAGAATACGATCTCGGGTACGATGAACATTGATATTATCAACAACAATATCAAGAACAAGCTGATCAACTATCTCGACGATACAAACAACGGAAATATCAGCAAGACCGCGACCGACGCGGATACTCTTCTGACCTATATCAACCAGCGCATGCTCTACACCGGAAAGATCGAAAACTTCAACGAGGAAATCGCCTCTCTTTCCGAGCAGATAAGCACTCTCAATAACAGCGCAGGAAACAGCAAGGGTTCGATTAAGACGACAAAGGCGGGATATTTCACCGAGTTCTGCGACGGCTATGAAAAGACCTTCAGCTACGACGATATCGACAAGCTGACCCTTGACGATCTGAATAACGCAAAAAAAGGCTCAGTTCCCGACAATACCGCCGGAAAGGTTATCGGCAACGTAAAGTGGTACGTAGCCTGCGAGGTAAATTCCGACCAGGCAGCGAGCCTGAATATCTGGGACAGTGCGGTAACGGTGCTGTTCTCGGAAGCTTCGTCGGAAGCGATTCCCGCCGAGATTTACAAGGTCTCGCAGCCAGAGAAGGACGGAAACGCCCTTGTTATTCTCCGCTGCGACTACATGGACGACGGTATTCTCGAGGCAAGACAGGAGCCTATCGAAATCGGAATGGGTACATACACGGGTCTGCGTGTAAGCAAGCGCGCTATTCACGACGACTTCGTAACAAAGACCACATACGACGACAACGACAATCCGCACAAGGAAGAAAAGAAGGTTCAGGGCGTATACGTTCTCTACGGCAGCGAGGTTCAGTTCAAGCAGATCTCTATTCTCTACGCGGACGAGGATTATGTAATCTGCGACCCCAGCCCCGAGGAAGGCATTCTCTTAAACGGCAGCACAATTTCACTTTATGACAAGGTAATCGTGAAAGGAGACGATTTGTATGACGGCAAGGTCATTCACTGATGTAGAATATAATTACAAAAAAATAAACGAGGATATCGCCGAGGCGGCTCAGAAGGTCGGAAAAAAGAGAGAGGATATCACCTTTCTCGCGGCAACCAAGACCGTAGACGCCGCTACGATCAACCATGCGATTTCTCTCGGACTTGACCATATCGGCGAGAACAGGGTACAGGAGCTGCTCTCAAAATACGAGGACTACGATCTTGACAACTGTTCGCTGCAGTTCATCGGTCATTTGCAGACAAACAAGGTTCGGCAGATCGTCGGCAAGGTCGATCTGATCCAGTCGGTCGACTCAGTGAAGCTCGCAAAGGAAATTGCCGCGCAGTCACTGAAAAGAAATATCACGACGAACATTCTCGTCGAGGTCAATATCGGCAGGGAAGAGAACAAATCGGGCGTTTTTGAGGAAAACCTCGAGGAATTGCTCGCCCAAATCGCGGGATTTGATGGAATTTCTGTACAAGGTTTGATGACAATTCCGCCAATTTGTGATAATAAACATAAAATTTCTGAATATTTTAATAAAATGCACAACTTATTTATTGACATATCGCAAAAAAAATTAGATAATATAAATATGCATATTCTTTCAATGGGTATGTCTGACGATTACCGCGAGGCTATCCTTGCGGGCGCAACTATGGTTAGAATAGGATCGGCGCTTTTCGGCGCAAGAAACTATACATAATTAGGAGGAAATAGAAATGGCAGGAATAGTAGACAAGTTCAAGCGTATGTGGGACGCTCCCGACGACGAATACGAGTACGACGAGTACGGTTACGCCGACGAGGGCGAAGATGATTACGAGGAAGAGGCTCCCAGAGAGCGTGAAAGAGCTTCCGCAGTAACATCAGGCAGAAATAAGGTTGTTAACATCAACGCAACAGCCAAGCTGCAGGTTGGTATCTTCAAGCCTGAGCGCTTCGGAGAAGAAACACGCGCGATTGCGGACGAGCTGATCAAAACTCACACAGTTGTACTCAATCTTGAGGACACCAACAAGGATATGGCAAGAAGAATTCTTGACTTCCTCAGCGGCGTCGCTTATGCCAACAACGGCAAAATCAAAAGAGTTGCTTCAAATACATATATTATTATCCCGAGCAACGTTGACCTCACAGGCGACGATCTGCTCGACGAGTTAGAAAACAGCGGTGTATACTTCTGATAACGACAAGCTGTTTTTATCTCAGCTTGACGACGGCGTGTACCTCTGTCAGCAAAGACAGAAGCCGTACTTCTTTCCGTTCCTGAGCGAGCGGAAGCAGGCGGTCGCCAAGCGATACCTTGACTCCTCGGGCTTTTTGACCTACCGCTTTTACGGCGGATACGAGGACAGCGAACGAAAGGTTCTCGGGCTGTATTTCTATGATGAAATCGAGGACTTTCCCGTTACCGCGCTGGAAATCACCTTCCGAAAAGCGGACAAGCTCACTCACAGGGATTTCCTGGGAGCTTTGATGTCGCTCGGAATCGAGCGCGACACCGTCGGAGATATTTTGGTCGAGGACGGAAGATGCGTAGTCTTTGTCAAGTCGGAGATAAGCTCATACATCACCTCGCAGCTGTTCAAAATCGGCAGCGCGGGCGTAAAGATTAAAGAAGCGGATCCCGATACTCTTCCAAATGGCAGAGGCTTTGACGAGCAGTCCTATGTCGTGGCGTCACTCAGACTTGACGCTGTTGTGGCTGCCGTAACGGGTTTATCGCGCGAAAAGACCAAGCAGCTTATCTGCTCGGGAAACGTCAGCCTTAACTTTCTGCCCTGCGACAATGTTAGCAAGGCGATTGAAAGCGGCGACAGCCTGAGTATACGGGGCAAGGGTAAATATAAAATAAACGGTGTATTAGGGGAAACAAAGAAACACCGAACCAGATTATCAATTATTCACTACAGATAAGGAGTTCAGAACATGCTTACTATTGATGAAATCAAGAATGTCAGCTTCAGAAAAGCTACTCTCAGCGGCGGCTACAGAGCCGAAGATGTTGACGCATTTATCGATGAGATAATCGCGTCCTTTGAACAGCTGAAAAAGGAAAAAACCAATCTTGTACATAAAATCGACAGACTCGCTACCCGTCTTGAGGAGTACAGAGCAGACGAGGAGACCGTAAGAAACGCTCTGCTTACTTCACAGAAGATGTCCGACGCCTGCATCAAAGAGGCGAGAGAGAAGGCAGCGAGAATTATCCGCGAGGCAGAGGAGAAGGCAAATGCGATCTCCGTTGAGGCAAACAACCAGACCGCTCTCGAGAAGGAGAATTATCTCCAGCTCCAGGCTGACGCAGTTAATCTCAGAGCCGAGCTCATTGAGCTTTACAGAAGCCACATCAAGACTATCGATGACCTTCCCACATCAGAGGATCTCGACAAGACCACCAAGGAGCTTGACGAGAAATATCCCACCGCTCCCGTAGAGCCTCAGCCCACCTTCAATCCTGCGGATTTCCGTCAGGACAACTACGCTCAGGAGAATTACGCTCAGGACTATTCACAGCAGAGCTACGACGAGCCTGCATATGATGAGCAGGGTGAAGAGACAGTTTCTCAGCCTCAGCAGTTCAGACAGCCCGCCAGAAGACAGCAGCAGCGCCCCGTAAGACAGGCTCCCGCCCAGGGTGAAGCCGATTTCAGCGACGGCACAAAGGTTGCTGCAAAGCGCCCGAGCAAATTTGCTCACCTCAAGTTCGGCGATAACTACGACGTTTCAGCCGACTGATAAATTATTAAATTGGAGAGATAACTACAATGTCCCAGGATTATAACGCTACACTTAATCTTCCGAAAACCGATTTTCCGATGCGTGCGGGTCTGCCCAAGAGCGAGCCTGTTACCCTCAAGAATTGGGAGGACGAGAAATTATATGACAAGCTCATGGAGCGTAACGAGGGCAAGCCCCTCTTTGTGCTTCACGACGGACCTCCTTACGCGAACGGCGATATTCACCTCGGCCACGCGCTCAACAAAATCTTGAAGGATTTCATCGTCCGCTACAAGAATATGGCGGGCTTCAAGGCTCCGTTCGTTCCCGGCTGGGATACCCACGGCCTTCCCACCGAGCTCAAGGCAAGACAGAAGGCAGGTATCGGAAGCTCCGCGGATATATCCGTGGTTGAGCTGCGCAAGCTCTGCGAGGAGTTCGTTACAGGTTATATAAACGACCAGAGAGAGCAGTTCAAGCGCTTAGGCGCTATCGGCGAATGGGACAATCCTTATATCACCCTCAAGCACGAATTCGAGGCTGAGCAGATCAAGGTATTTGCCGAGATGGCTGACAAGGGCTACATCTACCGCGGCTTAAAGCCCGTTTACTGGTGCCCCGAGTGCAAGACCGCTCTCGCCGAAGCCGAGATCGAGTACGCCGAGGATCCCTGCCACTCTATCTACGTTAAGTTCAGAGTTACCGACGACTTGGGTAAATTCGCCGCTATGGGCATCGACCCCGCAAAGGTATCCTTCGTAATCTGGACAACGACCACTTGGACGCTCCCTGCCAACGTCGCCATCTGCGTCGGTCCCAGATTTGAGTATTCCGTAATCCAGAGCGGCGATGAGTATTATGTAATGGCTACAGAGCTTTACCGTTCCGCTATGGAAGAAGCAGGCATTACAGACTATCAGGTCGTCGCTGCAATCAAGGGCAGCGAGCTCGAGTACATGAAAACTCAGCACCCGTTCCTTGACCGCGAGTCGCTCCTCATTGTCGGCGAGCACGTAACTCTCGAAAGCGGTACAGGCTGCGTTCACACCGCGCCCGGTCACGGTGTTGACGACTACAATGTCTGCCGCAACTATCCCGAAATTCCCGTAATCTGTCCCGTAAACGGGGACGGCGTTCTCACTGAGGAAGCAGGTCAGTTTGCAGGTCTTACAACAGACGAAGCGAACAAGAAGATCGCTATTCACCTTGACGCGACCGGTTCTCTGTTTGCGCTCAAGAAAATCATTCACCAGTATCCGCACTGCTGGAGATGTAAATCACCGATTCTGTTCAGAGCGACAGACCAGTGGTTCTGCTCCGTTGACGACTTCAAGGACGACGCTGTAAAGGCTATCAACGAGGTCGAGTGGATCCCCTCATGGGGCAAGGACAGAATTACCTCAATGGTAAGAGAGAGAAAAGACTGGTGTATCTCACGTCAGAGAAAATGGGGCGTTCCGATCCCGATTTTCTACTGCAGAGATTGCGGCGAGCCCTTGATCGACAAGACCGCTATGCTTGCGGTTGCCGATGTATTTGCTAAGGAAGGCTCCAACGCGTGGTTTGACCACGACGCTTCCGGGATGCTGCCTGAAGGCACCAAGTGCGCAAAGTGCGGCTGCACCTCGTTTGACAAGGAAAAGGATATCATGGACGTCTGGTTCGACAGCGGTTCCTCACATACCGCCGTTGTAAGACGCCGCGGCTACCTCAAGTTCCCCGCAGACCTCTATCTCGAGGGTAACGACCAGTACAGAGGCTGGTTCCAGTCCTCGCTGCTCACCTCCGTTGCAACAATGGGTACTGCTCCTTACAAGACCGTTCTGACTCACGGCATGATTCTCGATATGGAAAAGAGAAAAATGAGCAAGTCGCTCGGCAACGGCATCAGCCCTCAGGAGGTTATCAAACAGTACGGCGCCGACGTATTAAGACTCTGGGTCGCTTCCTGCGACTACCAGTCCGACGTCAACATCTCCTTCGATATCCTCAAGCAGCGCTCCGAGGCTTACAGAAAGGTGAGAAATACCGCGAGATATATCCTCGGCAATCTGTTTGACTTTAATCCCGATACAGATATGGCGGACTTCGATACTCTGCTTCCGATTGACAAGTGGGCTCTCGCAAAGCTCAACAGCCTTATTGACAAGGTAAGGGAAGCATACGACAAGTACGAGTTCCATATTGTATATCACAGCATTCACAACTTCTGCGTTGTAGATATGTCAAACTTCTATCTTGACGTACTCAAGGACAGACTGTATACAGAGAAGGCTGATTCTCCGCGCAGAAGAGCCGCTCAGACAGCTATGTACCTTATCCTCAACGCAATGACAAGAATGATCGCTCCGATCCTTGCGTACACCTCCGACGAAATCTGGAAGTTTATGCCGCACTCCGCTGCCGACGAGGCTTCTCACGTTATCTACAACGAGATGCCCGAGAAGGTCGCGGCAGACGTTGACGACAGCTTCATGGAGTTCTGGAACCGCATTCACGAGCTCAGAGACGACGTTAAAAAGACTCTTGAGCCGATGATCAAGGAAAAGACGATCAAGAGCTCGCTCGAAGCTAAGGTCACTCTCAGCGCGGGCGGAGAGACCCTTGAATTCCTCAGGCAGGCCGAACCCGAGCTTGCCGACGCGTTCATCGTATCCGAGGTCGTTATTGCCGATAACGGCGCCGAGCTCGAAATCACCGCCGAAAAAGCGGAGGGTGAGAAGTGCGAACGCTGCTGGGCAATCAGAAAATCCGTAGGCGCTGACGCCGAGCATCCCACGCTCTGCGCTCACTGCTGCGAAACATTAAGATAACAATAATTACAAAATCGGTGTGATTGCGGTTGCACCGATTTTTGATTATACTTTGGAATTTGGAGGTATATATGCCTTTTATCGCACTTGCAATCGGCGCTCTGATTGTCGCCGCTGACCAGATCATCAAGTACTTTGTGAATACGGGACTCAAGCCCGTGGGTGAAGTGAGCGTTATCGACGGCCTGTTTAAGCTCGTTTACGTCGAAAACCGCGGCGTCGCCTTCGGAATGTTCAAGGATATGCGCTGGGTTTTCATCGCGCTCACCTCAGTAATGATCGCTGTTATCATTTTCTATATGTTCAAAAAACGTCCGTCGGGCAAGTTCTTCTACATCTGTGCGGGCTTGATCATAGGCGGCGGTATCGGCAACCTGATTGACCGCATTATCTACGGCTACGTTATCGACTATCTGAGCATTTCCTTCTTTCCGCCCGTCTGCAACTTCGCGGACTACTGCATCACGATCGGCGTAATACTGCTTGTGATTTACATTTTCTTCTTCTCGAAAGCCTTCAAGTCAGACAAGGATAAGTTAAATGACTGAGCATACGCTGATTTGTTCCGAAAGCGGTGTAAGGCTCGATAAGTTCATTGCAGACGCGGATATCGGTGTTTCCAGAAGCGCGGCTGTCGGACTGATTGAAAGCGGCGGTGTCAGTCTGAACGGTGAGAGAGCCAACAAGAAGCAGAAGCTCAAAACAGGCGACGAGATTAAGGTTTGTATACCCGATCCTGTACCGTACGAGGCGAAGGCTGAAAATATTCCGCTCGATATCGTTTATGAGGATAACGATTTGCTCGTCGTAAACAAGCCGAAGGGCATGGTCGTTCACCCTGCCGCAGGCAACTACGACGGCACTCTCGTAAACGCCCTGCTGTACCACTGCGGCGACAGTCTATCAGGTATCAACGGAGTTCTCCGCCCGGGTATTGTCCACCGTATCGACAAGGATACGAGCGGACTTCTGATTGTCGCAAAGAACGACGAGTCCCACAAGTTCCTCTCCGGACAGATCAAGGAGCACTCATTTACAAGAGAATACGAGGCCGTAGTATGGGGCAGCGTCAGGGAAGACGAGGGCACTGTAAACGCACCTATCGGCAGAAACCCCAACGACCGTAAGAAGATGTGCATTACTCAGAAAAACAGCAAAGAAGCCGTGACCCATTACAGCGTGATCGCCAGATACAAGGGCTATACTCATATCCGCTGTGTTCTCGAAACAGGCAGAACCCACCAGATCCGCGTCCACATGGCGTCCTTGGGTCATCCTGTGGCGGGCGATTTGGTGTACGGTGTCAAAAACGAGAAGGTGGCGTTTGAGGGACAGTGCCTTCACGCGAAGAAAATCGGGTTTGTACATCCGGCAACAGGAGAGTATATGGAGTTTGACTCAGAGCTTCCCGAGTACTTTAAGAATTTTTTAACAAAACTGAGAAACATATCCGCATAAACTTTTTCCAAAAAGTGCTTGCATTATAATTCTATCTATGATATAATAACCGAGTAGGTTTGGAAAAGTCTATGCCAAACCTGATACATTTGGTTCCGTCGTTTCCCGACGACGTGGTCAGATAACGGCGCAAGCCGTCATTTTGAAACTGATAGTCCGCTGCCATGGAAGGGTATGAATATCGGGTAAATAATTAGGAGGATGAAATATGGACGCATTAAAAACAATTGCGGCTGAATCAGTGAAGGAATCCACTCCTGAATTCGGCATCGGTGATACCATCAGAGTATCAGTGAACATTCGCGAGGGCAACAGAGAGAGAATCCAGATGTTCGAGGGCACTGTCATTGCCAAGAGAGGCAGCGGCGTAGCCGAGACATTTACCGTCAGACGCGTAGCTTACGGCGTTGGCGTTGAGAGAGTATTCCCGCTCCATTCCCCGAACGTAAAGGACATCAAGGTTGTCCGTTACGGTAAGGTTCGCAGAAGCAAGCTCTATTATCTCCGTGACAGAGTTGGTAAGGCCGCAAAGGTTAAGGAACAGATTCGTAAGTAATTCTCGAATAATAGTTAAAGGGAACTTGCTTAAGTTCCCTTTTTCCTTAATTTGCATTAAGTAGGTGATAGGATTGAGCGACACACCGTTGAACAAGGAAGGCTCAAAGCTGCCTTCCGACATAGACCTTTCAATTGATATTAACCCCGAAATGTATGCGAACAGCAAGCCGCATCCGAGCTACGACAAGTTCTACAAGGCTGCGGAGTACGCTACCGAGCAGGCTGATTACAAGGCAACCTCGGAAGAGAACGGTCAGAAGGGCTTCGTCACAGCCAAAGCAGACGGCATGATGGCGGGCGTTTATGACTGGATTCGCTGCATTATCTTCGCGATTGCGATCGTGGTTATTGTACTTACCTTTGTTTTCCGTCTGGTTGACGTTGAGGGTACGTCGATGTGCGACACCCTCCAGACCAAGGATAAGGTAATAGTTACTAACCTGTTATACACACCGCGCGACAATGATATCGTTGTTATCTCACACGGCGCGGAGTACAAGAAGCCCATCATCAAGCGCGTTATCGCAACAGAGGGTCAGACCCTTGAGCTTGATTACGAAAACGAGAAAATCATCGTTGACGGCATTGAGATTTCCGAGCCGTATATCAAGGGAACCACCTTCTCCGGCAACTACGGCAACAATGTGATCCCGTCCGTCATTCCCGAGGGAAAGATTTTCGTAATGGGTGATAACAGACAGGTATCGCTTGACAGCCGCAGCACCGAGATCGGTCTGATCGATGTCAAGGACGTCATCGGTAAAGCGCAGGTTGTAGCCTTCCCGTTCGACCATTTCGGATATCTTTATTAATCAGATTTTAAGGCCTATTTCTTTCAAAAGGAAATAGGCTTTGTTTTATAGAAAGAGGATAATATGAGTGATATGCAGACAATACAGTGGTTTCCCGGGCACATGACCAAAACCAAGCGGCAGATACAGGCTAACCTCAGGCTCGTTGACGCCGTCGCGGAAATCATTGACGCGAGAATTCCCGTAAGCAGCCGAAACCCCGACCTCGACAAGCTCATTCAGAACAAGCCGAGGGTTATTCTTATGAACAAGTGCGACATGGCGAACCGCACCGCTACAAAAATGTGGATCGACCACTACGCCTCTCAGGGTATTACGGCAATCGCCGTCGACTGCAAGAGCGGCACGGGACTGAATAAATTCCCTCAGGCTGTCAATACGGTTATGAAAGAGAAAATCGACCGTCTGAAATCAAAGGGCATGAAGAACCCCACAATGAGAATCATGATCGTCGGTATTCCGAACGTAGGAAAATCCTCGTTTATCAACCGGATTTCAAAGCAGAACCGAGCTAAGGTAGAGGACAGACCCGGCGTTACCAGAGGTAACCAGTGGTTCACGATAAGCAACAACCTTGAAATGCTTGACACACCGGGTGTATTATGGCCTAAGTTTGACGACAAGCTCGTCGGCGAGCATCTGGCGTTTACGGGAGCTGTCAAGGATCAGGTAATCGATATCGAGCTGCTCGCCGTAAGACTGCTCGACTTTCTCAAACAGCTTAAGCCCGCGGATTTTATCAGCCGCTTCAAGCTCGAGGAGCTTGATTTGGACAACACAGATTCCTACGAGCTGCTGAGTATGATCGGCAAGAAGCGCGGCATGCTCGTATCGGGCGGAGAAATCGATACCGAAAGAGCCGCGATCATGCTGCTCGACGAATTCAGAGCGGCAAAGCTCGGCAGAATCACGGTTGAAATGCCGAACGGAGAATTGAAATGAACTGGCTTGAATTTGAACAGAATGCGATTAATAAGGGTTACAGCGCTGTTTGCGGAGTGGACGAGGCAGGCAGAGGCCCGCTTGCGGGTCCCGTTTGCGCTGCTGCCGTAATACTTCCCGAGGGCGTTGTGATCGACGGCGTGAACGACTCAAAGAAGCTAAGCGAGAAAAAGCGCGAGGCGTTGTTTGAGGTCATAAAGTCGACCGCGGTTTCATACTGTATAGCGTACTCGAGCGTCGAGGAGATCGAGGAAATCAACATTCTCAACGCCACAATGCTCGCGATGAAGCGCGCCGTTGAAGGCCTTTCCGTTAAAGCGGACTACGCAATGATTGACGGCAACAAAATACCCGATCTGAGCATAGACGCGGAGTGTATCGTCAAGGGCGACGCGAGGTCTATGTCAATCGCGTGCGCGTCGATTCTCGCGAAGGTATCAAGGGACAGACTGCTATATGAGTATGCAAAGGAATATCCGCAGTACGGCTTTGACAAGCACAAGGGCTACGGCACAGCCATGCACCGCGACGCTATCCGTCAGTACGGCCCTTGTCCGTACCACCGCATCAGCTTTTTAGGAAATATTCTGAAAAAATGAAAACAAAGACTATTGGCGATATCGGCGAGGAATACGCCGTTAATTACCTGAAAAAACGCAGATATAAAATTCTCTCAAGGAATTATAGAAAGCGCTTCGGCGAAATTGATATTATCGCGGAAAAGAAAGGCACGGTAGCCTTTGTCGAGGTGAAAACCCGCCACGAGAATCCGCTGACAAGGCCGTTTGAGGCGGTTGACACCAAAAAGCAGGAGAAAATCTACAGGACATCACTTGCGTACATTTACGAGAACGATCTCGACTGCCAGTACCGCTTCGATGTCTGCGAGGTTTATGTAAACAGGGACACCCTCAAGCTGATACAGATAAACTACTTTGACAACGCCTTTATTCCGGAGAGTGACAATGGATATTATTGATTTACACTGCGACACGCTTTACAAGTCCGTGACGGAAAATATCTCCTTTGGAAGCAGCAGGGCAGAGGCAAAGCCCAACCGCGACCCTGAGTCACACAAGCTGCAATGCTACGCGATCTGGATTCCCGATTCCTGTCCGGGAGATGAAGCAGAAGCGCTGTTTTTGATGGCGCACAAACGTCTGCAAAGGGAATGCAAAGAACAGGGTATCAAAATAATCAAACCGCATCAACCCTTGGACAGCTTCCGAAAATATTCGAACACCGCCTTTTTTACAGTCGAAAACGGTCTGGCTCTGAATGGTAAGCTCGAAAACGTCAGACTTCTTGCCGACTGCGGAGTGCGCATGATGACACTGACGTGGAACGCCGCAAATCAGATAGGCGACGGCGCTGACGTAAAGGACGGGCATGGTCTGAGCGGGTTCGGAAGAGCCGCCGTCCGCGAAATGGAGAAGTATCATATTATCGCCGACGTTTCGCACGCGTCGCAGAAGCTGTTTTATGATGTAGCGGAAATTGCAAAAATGCCGTTTGTCGCTTCACACTCAAACGCGTACTCCGTTACGCCGCACAGGAGAAATCTGACCGACGAACAGTTTATGATAATCAAGGAACGCGGCGGCTTGGTCGGGATAAATTTCCATAACGCGTTTCTCAACAACGAGCCGGAAAAGGCTTGCATAGAGGATATTATAAGACACACCGAGCATTTTCTCTCGCTCGGCGGAGAGGATACAGTCTGCTTTGGAAGCGATTTTGACGGCGGCACACTGCCGAATGACTTCTCCGACAGCAGTGTTTATGACAAGATATATGATATTATGTGCAAAAGAAATTACAAGGAAGCGCTGATAAAAAAGATTTTTCATCTGAATGCGCTTAATTTCTTCGAAAACTTTGACAATCGCTGAAATATGTAGTAAAATAAATTGTTGTTTAAAGCTCTTTTGAAAGGAAGATTGAAATGTTGTATAACAGCACCCAAAACGCGGCTGAAAAGGTAGAGGCCGCACAGGCAATCTCACAGGGTATTTCAAAGGACGGCGGTCTTTTTGTACCGCAGGAGTTCCCGAAATACGACGAAGCGACCTTCAAGGCGCTGCTCAAGGAAGATTACAGAGGCAGAGCTAAAAAGGTATTCTCCGATTTTCTGACCGACTTCACAGCCGACGAAATCGCCGACTGCGTTGAGAAGGCTTACACCGAGGAGAAATTCGGCGGTTCAAATCCCGCTCCGATCGCTTACACAAAGCTTAACGGCAGACCTCTCAATATTCTTGAGCTTTGGCACGGTCCCACCTGCGCCTTCAAGGATATGGCGCTCCAGATCCTGCCGCACCTGCTCACAAAATCCCTGAAAAAGACATACGACGGCAAGGATGCTGTTATTCTCGTTGCCACCTCGGGCGACACGGGCAAGGCCGCTCTCGAGGGCTTCAAGGACGTTGAACACACCAAGATCATTGTGTTCTATCCCGTAAACGGCGTAAGTCCCATGCAGAAGCACCAGATGAACACCCAGGAAGGCGCGAATGTCAAGGTCTGCGCTATCAAGGGCAACTTCGACGACGCTCAGACAGGCGTAAAGAAAATCTTCACTACTCCCGAGATCTCAGAGAAGCTCGCCGAGAACAACATGCTTTTCTCGTCCGCAAACTCCATCAACTGGGGCAGACTTCTTCCGCAGATCGTTTACTATATCTCCGCTTACTGCGACCTCGTCAACGACGGCAAGATCGCGTTCGGCGACAAGATCAACGTTGTAGTTCCCACAGGCAACTTCGGCAATATCCTCGCTTCCTACTACGCCAGCCTGATGGGACTCCCGATCAACAAATTCATCTGCGCCTCCAACTCAAACAACGTTCTCACCGACTTCATCAACACCGGTGTATACGATAAGAACAGACACTTCTATACAACAATGTCTCCTTCAATGGATATTCTCGTTTCCAGCAACCTTGAGCGTCTGCTCTACAAGCTCTCCGGCGACAGCGACGAAACCACAAGAGCATGGATGAACGCTCTCAAGACCGAGGGCAGGTACGAGGTTACCGACGAGGTCAAGGCTCTAATGCAGGAGAAGTTCTTCGGCGGCTTCTGCGACGACGGTCAGACTCAGGCTACCATCAACCGCCTCTTCAAGGAGGATAACTACCTCTGCGATACTCACACCGCCGTTGCCGTAAATGTCTACGAGCAGTATGTTGCAAAGACAGGCGACACCACTCCGTCGATCATCGCTTCAACCGCGAGCCCCTACAAGTTCTCGCGCTCGGTTCTTGAGGCGGTATCTCCCGACGGCATTCTGCCCGTCAACGAGTTTGATATGGTAGATAAGCTCAATGAGCTGACAGGCATGCCCGTACCCGCGCCTCTTGCGAACCTCAAGGACAAGAAGGCACGCTTCTCCGACGTTACCGAAGCGAACGAGATGCCCGCCTATGTTCTCAAGGCTCTCTCAATCGACTGATGTCACTGTACGTTATCGGAGATCTGCACCTCTCGCTCGGAGAGGATAAGCCAATGGACGTTTTCGCGGGCTGGAACGACTACGTTTCACGCCTTGCGGAAAACTGGCGCAGTCTGGTTACTGACGACGACACCGTCGTTGTCGCGGGCGATATTTCCTGGGCAATGAAGCTCGAGGATACCTACACCGACTTTAAGTTTATTGACGATTTACCGGGCAAAAAGCTCTTTTTGAAGGGAAACCACGACTATTGGTGGGCGACAAAGAGCAAAATGGATAAGTATCTTGCCGAAAAAGAGCTGAGTACCATTTCCATTCTCTTCAATAACGCCTACGTCTGCGGCGACTTTGCCGTCTGCGGCACAAGAGGGTGGTTCCTTGAAAACGACACCCCCGAGGATATCAAGGTGCTCAACCGCGAGGTCGGCAGACTGAAAATGTCGATCGACGCCGCAGTGAAAACAGGCAAAGAGCCTGTCGTTTTCCTGCACTATCCGCCGTATTACCGCGGAGTGGAGTGTCCGGAGATCATGGCCGTTCTGATAGAGTACGGCATAAAGAAATGCTACTACGGCCATATCCACGGCAAAGGCGGCTTTCGTTTGGCGTATGAGGGCGAATACAAGGGTGTTGATTTCAGACTTATTTCGGGTGACAGAATAGGTTTCATGCCGGTTTTAGTCAGATAACTTGATTTATAGAAATAATTGTGTTATAATAAGACGATATTTAAAAAATGGAGGAATTCAAAATGGCACTGAAGGAATTTACAAAGAAGGAAGCTGCCAATTCATATGAGCTCGTTGTCACCGTAGACGGCGAGACCTTTGAAAAGGCTATCAACAAGGTATACAAGAAGCAGGTTAAGAGCATCAATATCCCCGGATTCAGAAAGGGTAAGGCTCCCAGACATATTATCGAAAAGATGTACGGCACAGAGGTATTCTACGACGACGCTATGCAGGACTGCTATCCCGACGCTCTGTATGAAGCTGCCAAGGAGCAGAACCTTGAGATCGTTGCAGTAGAGAAGCTCGAGGCTGTTGAAGCAGGCAAGGAAGGCTTTACCTTCAAGACCGACATCATCGTTAAGCCCACTCTCGAGGTTGAGGGCTACAAGGGCTTTGAGATCGAGAAGAAGTCCACTGAGGTCACCGAGGAGCTTATCGACGAGGAAATCGACAAGGTTCGCGACCGCAACTCCAGAATGGTCACCGTAGAGGGCAGAGCCGCCCAGAACGGCGACACCGCTGTAATCGACTTCGAGGGCTTCGTTGACGGCGTTGCTTTCGAGGGCGGCAAGGCTGAGAAGTACAGTCTTTCACTCGGCTCGGGCAACTTCATTCCCGGCTTTGAGGAGCAGGTTGTCGGTCACGAGGCAGGCGAGGAGTTCTCCATCAATGTTAACTTCCCCGAGGACTATCAGGCTGAGGAGCTCAAGGGAAAGGAAGCTGAGTTCAAGATCAAGCTTCACGAGCTCAAGGAGAAGGAGCTTCCCGAGGTTGACGACGAGTTTGTAAAGGACGTTTCCGAGAAGGAGACCGTTGCAGAGTACAGAGATGAGCTCAAGGAGACAATCGCTGCCCGTCTTAAGGACGAGGCAGAGAAGGACGTTGACAATCAGATCTCCGAGAAGCTTATCGAGCTTGCTCAGGGCGACATTCCCGAGCAGATGTACGACAACCAGGCTAACGACATGGTAAGAGATTTTGAGATGCGTCTGCGTTCACAGGGCATGGATCCCAAGATGTACATGCAGTACATGGGCATGGATATGGCCGCTCTCAAGAATATGTACATGGACGAGGCCGAGAAGAGAGTCAAGCTCAGACTTGTTCTCGAAGCTATCGCAAAGCAGGAGAACCTCGAAGTAACCGAGGCTGACCTCGAGGACGAATACAGCAAGATGGCCGAGACTTACAAGGTTGAGGTTGAGCAGGCTAAGGCTTCCGTACCCGCTGATTCACTCTCCGAGGACATCAAGGTTCAGAAGGCTCTCGATCTTGTAAAGAACAGTGCGGTTATTAAATAATTTGAATATTATCAGATAACCTGCTAAACAATAAGTTAGAAAGGTTTTGATATAATGCCATTAGTACCTTACGTAGTAGAACAAACTAACCGTGGCGAGCGTTCCTACGACATATATTCCAGACTTCTCAACGACAGAATCATTATGCTCCACGACGAGGTCAATACCGCGACCGCAAGCGTTGTTGTAGCTCAGCTTCTGTTCCTTGAGAGCCAGGATCCCACAAAGGACATCAGCCTTTATATTAACAGCCCGGGCGGCAGTGTTACCGACGGTCTGGCGATTTACGATACTATGCAGTATATCAAGTGCGACGTTTCCACGATCTGCATGGGTATGGCGGCGAGCATGGGTGCGTTCCTGCTCTCGGCAGGCACAAAGGGCAAGCGTCTCGCGCTTCCCAATTCCACCATCATGATTCACCAGCCTCTCGGCGGCTATAAGGGTCAGGCAACAGATATGGAGATCCATACCAGATATATGCTCGATACCAAGGCTCGTCTGAACAGAATTCTTTCCGAAAACACCGGAAAGCCCCTTGACATCATCAAGAACGACACCGAGCGCGACAACTTCATGACCGCTCAGGAAGCTCTTGAATACGGACTGATTGACAAGGTTATTGATAAAAGATAAGGTGAGATAATCCATGGCGAATAAAAACAACGACAAGGAAATCTACTGTTCATTCTGCGGAAAGCCGCAGGATATGGTTTCAAGGCTTATCGCGGGCAGCGGCGCATATATCTGCGACCGCTGTGTCGAGCTTTGCATGAATATCATTGAGCAGTCGGGCGAGGTTGAGCGTGACCGCGACCACGATTATTACAAGCCGTCTGCGCCGCAGTTGTCCGATGAGGATTTTGCCGAGCTTTTAAAGCCAAAGGAAATCAAAGCGATTCTCGATGAGTATGTCATCGGTCAGGAGGACGCTAAGGTAACTCTGAGCGTCGCGGTTTATAACCACTACAAGAGAGCGTTTGCGGGCGACGATTCGGTCGACTTCGCAAAGAGCAATGTTCTTCTGCTCGGCCCGACAGGCGTCGGCAAGACACTTCTCGCGCAGACTCTTGCGCGCGCGCTTGACGTACCCTTCGCAATCGCTGACGCCACAACTCTCACCGAAGCCGGATATGTCGGCGAGGACGTTGAGAATATCCTCTTAAAGCTGATTCAGGCGGCTGACTATGACATCGAACGAGCGGAACGCGGAATTATCTATATCGACGAGATCGACAAGATCGCCCGCAAGTCCGAGAATCCTTCAATCACCCGCGACGTAAGCGGCGAAGGCGTTCAGCAGGCTCTTCTCAAGATTGTAGAGGGCACTGTCGCCAACGTACCGCCTCACGGCGGCAGAAAGCACCCGCAGCAGGAGTTCTTGCAAATCGATACCAAGAATATCCTCTTTATCTGCGGCGGCGCTTTTGACGGACTGGAGAAGATCGTCGAGAAACGTCAGGGCAGCTCCGTTATCGGCTTCGGCTCTGATATTAAGTCCCGCAAGGAGCTTGACGAGTCAGACTGGATGAAGGACGTTGTCGCTCATGACCTCGTTAAATTCGGTATTATTCCCGAGCTGATTGGCAGACTTCCCGTTATTACGGCGCTCAGCGGACTCAATACCGAGGCGCTTGTAAAGATTCTGACCGTTCCAAAGAACTCGATCGTTCAGCAGTACAAGAAACTCTTTGAGCTCGACGGAGTTGAGCTTTACTTTGAGGACGAAGCGCTTGAAGCTATCGCTCAGAAGGCTTTTGACCAGCGCACGGGCGCGAGAGGACTCAGAGGTATCATGGAAGGTATTCTAAAGGATCTGATGTTTGAGACTCCGTCTGACGATACGATCGAGAAAATCATCATCACAAAGGGCGTTGTGACCGACGGTGCGCAGCCGCAGATTACACGCAGAAAAGAAAAAGCATCTTTCCCCGTCAAGCTGCCGAGAAGAGAAAAGCGCTCAAAGCGCAGCTCGGCATCGTGATAAAATATTTTAAGCGGTAGGTTGTTACTGCTTTTTGGGCAAATACCGCGCAGCTTAGGCTGCTTTGCGGTTTTGCCCTCTTTTTGACTAATTTTGAAACAGAAAGGAAACAATATGGCTGCAGATAATAAAGACACAATGATTGTACCTGTGCTGCCTTTAAGAGGGCTTGTTGTTTTTCCGAAAGCTCTGATTCATTTTGACGTAGGCCGTCAGAAAAGCATCACCGCGATAAACAAAGCGATGAAGCGCGATCAGATGATTTTTCTGTCGACTCAGATTGACGCGACAAATAACGATCCGAAGCTGATCGACGTATATACAACCGGAGTAATCGCAAAGATTGTCCAGGTTCTCAAGCAGCCCGAAAACGTGACGCGAATCGTCATCGAGGGCAAGTTCAGGGCAAAAATCGTCGCACCGGTTCATGACCCGAGCGGACTTATGGCTGAGGTTCAGCCGATTCCCGAGCCGATTATGGATCACGACGATTTTGATACGGCGTTGATGCGCGCCGTTAAAAAAGAATTTGAAGAGTACATTGATATTTCTCCGCAGATTCCCTCAGACATCATTTTTAAGGTCGCGCTCTGCAAGCGTGCCGGAGAGCTTGCGGATTACATAGCCGCCAATATGGCGCTCGACTATCAGGTCAAGCAGGAAATCCTCGAAATCCGATCTCCAGTTGAACGTCTTAAGGACGTTCTCGACGTGCTGATAAACGAGAACTACATTCTCAGCTTAGAGGACGAAATAAACCGCAAGGCTCGCATGCGCATTGACGAGAGTCAGCGTGACTTCTTCCTGCGCGAACAAAAGCGCGTTATTGAAGAAGAACTCGGCGAGGACGACAACCCTTCCGAGGACGCTGAGGAGTATGCGGAACGCATCGAGGAACTCAAGCTCGACGAGAAATCTGCCGACGTTCTGCTCAAGGAATGCCGCAAGCTGATGAAAATGCCCTTCGGCAGCCAGGAAGCCTCTGTTATCCGCACTTATCTTGACACTGTGCTCGACCTTCCGTGGAACAAGTCCACCAAGGACAAGATCGTCATTCCCAAGCTGAGAAAAGAGCTTGACAGGACCCACTACGGCCTTGAAAAGATAAAAACCAGAATTATCGAACAGCTTGCCGTAAAGAAGCTCAGCGATAAACAGAAGGGACAGGTTATCTGCTTTGTGGGACCGCCCGGTGTAGGCAAAACCTCGATCGCCAAGTCTATCGCCGAGGCAATCGGCAGAAATTCCCAGCGTATCGCTCTAGGCGGCGTAAGGGACGAGGCTGAGATCCGCGGTCACCGCCGTACATATATCGGCTCAATCCCCGGCAGAATAATCTCCGCTGTTCAGTCGGCAGGCTCAAACAATCCCGTATTGATTCTCGACGAGGTGGACAAGCTCGCCAGCGATTACAAAGGCGACCCGACCTCGGCATTGCTCGAGGTGCTCGACATTGAACAGAACAACAAGTTCGTCGACCACTATATCGATATTCCGTTTGACCTCTCAAACGTCATGTTCATCACCACAGCGAACGACCTGGGAGCCATTCCCGCGCCGCTCAGGGACAGAATGGAAATCATCGAGATAAACAGCTACACCCGCGAGGAGAAGTTCCATATCGCGAAAAAGCACCTTATTCCGAAGCACGACGAAAAGGAAATCGAGACGCTCCTCGGCAACAAGAAATATCTGCCCGACACCGTCAGCAAGAAGGACGAAATAGGCATTGTCAACGGTCTTGCGTGGACTTCCGTCGGAGGCGAGCTGCTCCCGATCGAGGTCGCTATCATGGACGGTACGGGCAAGCTCGAGCTGACAGGCTCCTTGGGCGACGTAATGAAGGAATCCGCGAAAATCGCCATCAACTGCATCCGCAGTCACGCCGACGTTCTCGGAATTGATTCTGAATTCTATAAGAATAAGGATATTCATATTCACGCTCCCGAAGGCGCTGTCCCGAAGGACGGCCCGTCCGCGGGTATCACTATGGCTACGGCGATCTACTCCGTGCTGTCCTCAAAGGCAGTTAGACACGACGTAGCAATGACGGGTGAAATCACCCTCAGAGGCAAGGTGCTGCCGATCGGCGGCCTGAAGGAAAAGAGTATGGCGGCGTACAAGCACGGTATAACCACCGTTATTATACCGAAGCTCAACGAGCCTGATATCGAGGAATTCGACGACGCTGTTAAGGAGAATATCAACTTCATTCCCGTTGAAAGCCTCAAGGACGTGCTGTCAATTGCGGTGATTGACCCGATAAAGGTCAGCGAGCGTGAGTGGAACAAGACGCGTCTGCCTTCACCATCAGCAAACGCCCCTGTGGCAAGAATGACGCAGTAAGGAGCGCCTATGAATTTTAACGAAGTAAGTTTTGAGTTTGCCGCGGGAACAGTAAAGCAGCTTCCGCAGTCGGATATCCCCGAGATTGTGTTTTCGGGTCACTCCAACGTCGGCAAAAGCTCACTGATCAACAAGCTGGTGCAGAGAAAGGCTCTTGCGAGAGTCAGCGCACAGCCCGGCAAGACGGCGACAATCAACTTCTACAGGCTGAGAAACTGCCGCTTTGTCGACCTGCCCGGATACGGCTACGCCAAGGTATCAAAGGCTGAAAAGGAACGCTGGGCGGGCTTAGTCGAGGGATATCTTTCGTCACAGCGCAAAATCGCACTGATTATCCAGATTATCGATATCAGGCACAAGCCCACCAAGGACGACTATGATATGCTAAACTTCCTGTATCAGTGCAACGCTCCGTTTGTCATTGTCCTCACCAAAAAGGACAAGCTCAAAAAAACCGCTTATGAAAAGCGGATTGAGGAAGTAATGGACGAGCTGCAAGACTATGAGGGAGTGGAACTGCTGCCGTTTTCAGCCGTTAACGGCGACGGCATGGATGACGTCAAGGAAGTCATCGAAGCGTATATTGAGGGTTTTGAGGAGGAAGAATAAGGAATGGAAAAGAAACCGTTTATCACTCTGGAACAGGCAAAGGACATCATTAAGGACGTACCGACGCCGTTTCACATTTACGACGAGCGCGGAATCCGCGAAAATGCACGCGCGTTGAACAAGGCTTTCAGCTGGAACAAGGGCTATAAGGAATTCTTCGCGGTAAAGGCGACACCGAATCCCTACCTGATGAAGATTCTGCAGGAAGAGGGCTGCGGCATGGACTGCTCGTCCTACACCGAGCTTATGCTCTGTGAATCCTGCGGCATCACGGGCAAGAACATCATGTTCAGCTCAAACGTAACTCCTGCCGAGGACATGAAAAAAGCATACGACCTCGGCGCGATGATCAACCTTGACGACTACACCCATGTTGAGTTTATCAAGAAGGTCTGCGGAGTTCCCAAGACAATCTGCTGCCGTTACAATCCCGGCGGCGTGTTCCGTATGGCTGACAGCGAGGACAAGGTTCAGGTTATGGACACTCCCGGCGATTCCAAGTACGGAATGACAGAGGAGCAGATGGAGAAGGCGTTTCTCGAGCTCAAGGAGGCCGGGGCAGTGGAGTTCGGTATTCACGCGTTTCTCGCTTCAAACACCGTTTCAAACGGCTACTATCCCGAGCTTGCGGGCATTCTCTTTGAACTTGCCGTACGTTTGCAGAAAAAGACAGGCGTACATATCAAGTTCGTAAACCTCTCCGGCGGCGTAGGAGTTGACTACAAGCCCGAGGAACCGAAGAACGATATCGCAATCATCGGTGACGGCGTTCGAAAGAAATATGAGGAAATCCTCGTACCAGCGGGTATGAACGACGTTGAGATCTACACCGAGCTCGGCAGATATATGCTCGCACCTTTCGGCGCGCTTGTTGCTACAGCGATTCACGAAAAGCATATCTACAAGGAATATATCGGTCTGGACGCCTGCGCAGCGAATCTCATGCGTCCTGCGATGTACGGCTCGTATCACCACATCACCGTACTCGGCAAGGAAAACGCTCCCTGTGACCACAAATACGACGTTACAGGCGGTCTGTGCGAGAACAACGACAAGTTCGCTATAGACAGAATGCTGCCTGAGATTGAAATCGGCGATATAATTTATATCCACGACGCCGGCGCTCACGGCTTCTCGATGGGCTATAACTACAACGGCAAGCTCCGTTCCGCAGAGGTGCTTCTCAAAGAGGACGGCAGCCACAAGCTTATCAGACGCGCTGAGGAACCAAAGGATTATTTCGCGACCTTTGACTTCTCGGAGTTCAAGGATTTGACAAAGTAAAAATCGGTTATTTCAAAAGCCACTCGTTGAAAAACGGGTGGCTTTTTTTGCGCGGAATAGGGAAGAGAGGTTATTTGACAAATCTTTCGATTCCGAGCACATAGTCGGCAGATACGCGGTAAAGACAGCAGAGGGTAATCAGATGCTTAATCGGAAGCTCGCGTTTTCCGCTCTCGTATTTGCTGTACTGTTCCTGCCGTGTGTGAAGAATAAAAGCGATCTGTTCCTGAGTATAGCCGTTTTCGAACCGAAGTTCCTTTAACCGTTTGCAGTAATCCATGACAATCTCCTTTATACAAATAGTAATAATATAGAATCAACATAATTATAACACGTTAATATGTCCGTTTGCAACTAAAATTTATGTGCATAAGTGTGTGGAAAGCCGAAGCTTGAATTATACAAAACGAAATCTGAATGTGGAATTTCGGATTCCTGCACGTTAAAATGAATAAAAACTATATATTATGCTGTTATAAGGGGGTATAATCCTGCAAAACAGCTGTGAAAAACGTAAAAAACGCGGAAAATATGAAATTTATAGAAAAAAACTTGCAAAAACCTCTTGCATTATTTAATGAAATAGTGTATTATAGTAACGTTGTTGAAAGAAAAGTTTTCAGCTCTTGCAAACTTTTTCTTTTAACACGCTTATGTATGTTTATAATTTGTATATCATTTCAAGGAGGACTTAATATGTCTTATGTAAGCGAGCAGCTTGAAAAGCTGAAAGCAAAGAACTCAAACGAGCCTGAGTTTATCCAGGCGGCTACCGAAGTACTCACATCTCTGGAGCCCGTATTCGAGCAGAACCCCCAGTACGAGGAGAACGGCATTCTCGAGAGAATCACCGAGCCCGAGAGAGTTATCATGTTCAGAGTACCCTGGGTTGACGACAACGGCAAGGTTCAGGTTAACCGCGGCTTCCGCGTACAGTTCAACAGCGCTATCGGTCCGTACAAGGGCGGTCTCAGACTTCATCCCTCTGTAAACCTCGGCGTTATTAAATTCCTCGGCTTTGAGCAGATTTTCAAGAACTCACTCACAGGTCTTCCTATCGGCGGCGGCAAGGGCGGCTCCGACTTCGACCCCAAGGGCAAGAGCGATAACGAGGTTATGCGTTTCTGCCAGAGCTTCATGACTGAGCTCTTCAGACACATCGGCGCTGACACAGACGTACCCGCAGGCGATATCGGTACAGGCGCACGCGAGATCGGCTACATGTTCGGTCAGTACAAGAGACTCAAGAACGTATACGAAGGCGTTCTCACCGGTAAGGGTCTCAACTGGGGCGGTTCACTTGCCCGTACAGAGGCTACAGGCTACGGTCTGCTTTATCTCACCGACGCTATGCTCAAGGATCACGGCAAGAGCCTGAACGGCGCTACCGTCTGCATCTCCGGTTCCGGTAACGTTGCTACCTATGCTACCGAGAAGGCTACTCAGCTCGGCGCTAAGGTTGTTACACTTTCCGATTCCACAGGTTGGGTATACGACGAAGAGGGTATCGACCTCGACGCTGTTAAGGAAATCAAGCAGGTCAGAAGAGGCAGACTCTCCGAGTACAAGAACTACAGACCTAACGCTGTATACACTGAGGGCAAGTTCGACTGGTCAATCAAGTGCGACGTTGCACTTCCTTGCGCTACCCAGAACGAGCTCAACGAAGAGGATGCCAAGAGACTTATCGCTAACGGCTGCTTTGCAGTTGCAGAAGGCGCTAACATGCCCACCACTCTTGAGGCTACAAAGCTTATCCAGGAAGCAGGACTTCTCTTTGCTCCCGGTAAGGCTGCAAACGCCGGCGGCGTAGCTACCTCCGCTCTCGAAATGAGCCAGAACTCCCAGAGACTTTCCTGGACCTTCGAAGAGGTTGACGCTAAGCTCAAGAACATCATGGAGACCATCTACAAGAACATCTCCGAGGCTGCCAAGAAGTACGGTTACGAGGACAACTTCGTTATCGGCGCTAACATCGCTGGCTTCGTAAAGGTTGCTGATTCCATGATTCAGCAGGGTGTTTGCTAATCTAGTTTTCCTAATATCTTTTCCCATAAAAAACGGCAGTCGGACGCTTGTTCGGCTGCCGTTTTGTCTATTGACTTTTTCTTTTTCTGTTATTATAATGATACATATGAATAAGTATCTTTTAAGAACGATAAAAATTGCATCATTTTGTTTGGCGGCAACGGCTGTGCTGTACGTTCTGCAGGAGTATGTGCTCTGTCATCTTGACCACAACCGCCTGAGAATTGACGGGTATTATCTCGAGGAAGAGAATACCCTTGACGTTGTTTTCACAGGAGCCAGCGAAGCGTATTCGGATTTTTCGCCCGGCTTGGCATATGAGAAGTTCGGATTTACAAGCTTTCCTTATGCGAGCGCTTCCGCGACGGCAGGTGCGGCGATCACTCAGATCAAGGAGATAAAGCGCACGCAGAACCCTCAGCTGATTGTCATGGAGATAAATCCGTTTCTTTATCCCGACGACAGAAACGAAACAAAAGAGGGCAGTATCCGCAATTATATAGACAACGTACCGCTCAACCAAAACAAAATCGAGTACATAAAGAGCCTTGAAACTGCCGACGAAGCAGAATATTATCTGCCGTTTATCAAGTACCACAGCTCGTGGAGCGAATACCCCGGAGGAATCAAGTTTTTAGGAGCATTGGTTCAACAGCATATACGCGGCTACACGCTACTGAAAGGCTATAAATCGAACACAGGTTCGTGTAGGGAAGACGGCTCTTATTTAAACGATAAGCTGATTTCCGACGACAGTGAGCTGCCGCTTACCGAGGACAGCGACAATAAGCTCAGAGTGTTACTGGAATACCTGAACGACAACGATATCAAAAATGTATTGTTTATCCGTGCGCCGCATCTGGTGCGCCAGAATGACTACGAGAGCTTTTGCATGGCTAACCGCGCGGGCAAAATCATCAACAGCTATGGCTTTGATTTTATAAACTTTGAACGCGACGAAATCACAATGAGTTATCCGGCTTCGGAATATTATAATGTTCAGCACTTGAATATTTACAGCTCAGCGAAGTTCACGGAATATCTCGGAACGATTCTCACTGAACGCTACGGCGTACACAAATCAGAGCTAAACGAAAAGCAAACCGAACGCTGGAATCAGGCTGTTGAGTATTATCATAAGCTGTACCGCTGCATAGATGCATTAAATCAGGAAGGCAGCCAGATGCTTGAGATCGAAGAAGATTTGTACGGAATGCGTATGATGGAACCGTATTGATCACAGAAATGACTAATTAAAGGAAATCGGCTGAAATAGCTGAAAACGGCTTATTCCGGCGGTTTCCTTTATTTGATACTCCCCTCAATTATACAAAATATTCATTTTGTATAATTATTCCGATAAAGAATTATCCCTCTCTCTTTTTATGATATAATTGCTTTTGGTGATTAAAATGTCTGTACGATTCCAGGATGAAGCGTTTCCGATTCTAAAAAAATATCTTTACTATCTCCAGACCGTCCGTCAGAAATCCGTCAAGACTGTCGACGAGTATTTTATCGACCTGCGGACTTTCTTTCGCTATTTAAAGCGAGCCCGTAAGCTCGTGCCTGACGATATGGATTTTGAGCAAATCAAAATCGACGATATCGGCATTGAGCTGCTCGAGTCCGTCACACTGAACGACGCGTATGAATACATGAACTATCTCCAGCGAGAGCGCGGTAATAAGGCTGCTGCCCGTTCCCGCAAGGTTTCGAGTCTGAGAGGTTTTTTCAATTATATATCTAAAAAAGAGCATTATCTCTCCCGGAACCCTATCGACGAGCTTGAAACCCCTAAAAAAAAGAAGGCTCTCCCCAAGTATCTCTCGCTCGAACAAAGCATCGAACTATTGAATGCTGTTGAGGGTGAACATAAAGAACGCGACTATGCGATTCTGACTTTGTTTCTTAACTGCGGGCTCCGTGTATCTGAGATGGCGGGCTTGAATTATACGGATATCCGCACCGACAACACCATGCGCGTGCTCGGTAAGGGCAACAAAGAACGTGTTGTCTATCTCAATTCCGCGTGTATCAACGCAATCAAGGATTACATGAAGGTTCGTCCCGTCGACGGTGTAAAGGACAAAACCGCTCTGTTTATCAGCCGCAACAACAACCGTATGTCAGTAAAAACCATTCAGGCTATGGTCTATAAATATCTTGAAAAAATCGGGCTGAGCGCTCAGGGATATTCCTGCCATAAGCTGCGCCATACTGCCGCTACCCTGATGTATCAGCACGGCGGTGTTGACGTTCGCGTACTTAAAGAGGTTCTCGGTCACGAAAACCTCGCCACGACTGAGATTTATACCCACCTCAGCTCTGAACAAATGAAAAACGCAGCTGATTTGAATCCGCTCGCTAAGGTTAACCGCAAAAAAGATTGAGGAGTTGCTCTGCATCTCCCCTTTATTTTTTTACTCTGTATATTTCAATATGGATCTGGTGCTTTAATTTCAGCGGTTCTTCGTACTTATCCAGCAGCTTACGGTATTTGTTCTCAAACTCTGCTATTTTTTCCTGCGGCAGACTCGCGCCGACTCCGCGGCATGTCTTTACTCGTTCGATCCATGCTTTTTTTGTAAACGTCAGAGTCGCGTTATAGGAATGAATCGTTTCTATTTCAAACTTATTTTCAGCCCATTCGGGAAAGCAATAGCGGAATTCTCCAAACCCGCAGCCGTTCCACGATGGATTGTATTTCAGCACAAGCTGCTCCAACTCATAAATCACTCTGTCCTGATACGGCAGCCAGTCCATAAAAATCTTGCAGAACCTTCCGTCGGGTTTCAGAACTCTGCGGATTTCGGCAGTCGCTTTTTCTTTGTCAAAATACTGAAAGCACTGCATCGCGGTTATAACGTCAAAGCTATTATCCTCAAAGCCCGTGTCCTCAGCAGAGCATACGCGGAAATCAATATTCTCCATTCCCCTGTCCGACGCGTTTTTCCTTCCGTAAGCGATTTGGTTTTCCGAGATATCCGTCGCCGTAAACTCTGCGCCCGTGTGGTACATATTTACAGGCAGAATCGCCGTTCCGCTGCCTAAATCGAGAATTCGCTGACCTCTCTTGCCTATTCCAAATGCAATCAGTTTTTCGTACATGCTCTGAGGATAAATATCGCGGTACTTTGCGTAATTATCAGAGGTTCGGCCGAAATCAAACTCGTTTCCGCTGTCAATATAGCTGAGCTTCATCTTTCCACCTCCACAAAGCCGCCGATATCCGTCAACGGCATATTATCACATAATATTTCTATTTTAGAATTATGTTGCATTATATAATCTTTTATTCCGGAATAATCCGAATGCATCTTTATATTTCCAAAAAAGAATATTGTATTGCCGATTCTTCCCGAACAGCCGCCGATAAAACCGTAATCAAAGCCCTCAAGTCTGATTTGTCCCGGAGAAATCCGCAGCACTTCTACCCCATTCTGTTTCATCGCTTTTTCTATAGACAGATCAGCGGTAATGACCGCGTTGTCGTTTACAACGAGCGTTGAACAGCGCGTATAGCCCTGATTCACGTTTACAAGCTCAATGCCATGTTCATTACAGTATTCCAAGACCGTTTCGTCATTTGCCGAAAGCTTTCCGTATAGCCTGTTTCCGAGAAAAAGACAGTTTAGCAGCACATTGTTCGGGTAATCCCGCGAAGGCTTCCTGCGGCACTTATCAAGCGTAAATATCCTGTCGCGGATTCTGAGAACCTGCATATCCGCATGGAACTGCTCCGGCTGATGAAAACACGAAACGCATTTTGTCGGAATCACATTATTTCCTCGTTCTTCCATCGCACTGACAAGCTCGGAATACTCTCCGCTCATGATAACAGTCATTGGGTTATTGCCTCGTACGCTTCTCTGATATTCTTAACGCCGATCAGCTTTGCGTCATCGCACTGAACGCCCTTTAGGTTGTGGAAAGGCAGAATGATTCTGTCAAAGCCGAGCCGCACAGCCTCATTGACGCGCATCTGTGCCTGAGAAACGGAACGGATTTCACCCGCGAGTCCGATTTCACCGAACACAACGGCTTTTTCATATAAAGGCTCGTCCTTCAGACTGCTGACAAGAGCCATCGCAATCGACAAATCAATCGCAGGCTCGTCCACTCTCAGACCTCCGACAATATTGATATATGTATCGCTGTTTGAGAAAAAGTAGCCCGCGCGTTTTTCGAGCACCGCGAGTATCATGGAAAGGCGGTTGTAATCGTAGCCTGTTGCCATTCTGCGCGCGTTGCCGTAACCCGACTGTGTGGCAAGACCCTGTGTTTCAGCGAGAATCGGACGCGAGCCTTCGATCGTACAGGTTACGCAGGTACCCGACACCTTGCTCGGTCTGCCCGAAAGCAGCATTACAGACGGGTTTTCTACTTCTTTTAAGCCCTTGTCGGTCATTTCAAAAACGCCGATTTCATTTGTGGAGCCGTAGCGGTTTTTGACCGCGCGCAATATCCTGCAGCTCATCTGCTTGTCGCCCTCAAAGTGAAGTACGGTGTCTACGATGTGCTCAAGCACCTTCGGGCCTGCTATTGAACCTTCCTTGTTGACATGTCCGACAACAAACATCGGGATATCGAGCGATTTAGCGGTTCGCATGAGGATATTGGTACATTCCCTCACCTGAGTGACGCTGCCCGGCGAGGAGCTTAACTCAGAGAGGTTCATGGTCTGGATAGAGTCTATCATAACAAGGTCGGGCTTGATATTCTTGATCTGCTCACATACAACCTCAACGTCGGTTTCGGTCATGATAAAGAGATTAGGAGAGTCCACCTCGAGGCGGATCGCGCGCAGCTTCAGCTGACGCTTTGATTCCTCGCCGGATACATAGAGAATTTTCAGCGTGTCGCCGAGAAACTGGCATATCTGCATGAGCACCGTTGATTTACCGATACCCGGGTCGCCGCCCAGGAGAATCAGACTTCCCTTGACGATACCGCCGCCGAGTACGCGGTTGAGCTCGTGACAGCCTGTATCATAGCGGTGCTCGTCGTCTGTTGAAATCTCGCGGATTGAATACGGCTGCGCATATGTCATTGAAGTGCGCGTTCTGACCGCAGGAGCGGCTTTAGCGGTGTCCTTGATTTCTTCATTCATCGTATTCCATTCGCCGCAGGACGGGCATTTTCCGACCCATTTCGGGGTCTCATAGCCGCATTCCGAGCAAATGTAAACGCTTTTTATTTTTGCCATATATTTCACATCCTAATTGGTGTTATAGTAATCGAGAAAGCCTGTAGTGACAGCGAACGCCATTTGTCGCTGATATTCCTCGGTCTTGAGCTTTTCGCACTCTTCCCTGTTTGATAAAAAGCCGCACTCAACAATAACCGCCGGCTGAGTAGTGTTTTTCAGTAAGTATATACCGCTGCCCGCGGGTTTACTGAGCCGTTCGTTGTCGGGCTGCAGCTGGGATTTCACCGAAAACTTGATCGCGTCTGCAAGCAGCAGGCTTTTCTCGTTGTTCGGCGAGTAAAAAACCTGTGTGCCGTGTGACGAAGTATCGGAAAACTTGTTCTGATGAATACTGATTACCGTATTGTCAGCCGAGGCGTTGAATATTTCCAGTCTTTTCTTCATGTCGCTGTTCTTGCGCTGTTTTGTGTTATCTCCCTCAGTCGAAAGGTCGCCGTCGTCGGTTCGTGTCATCTCTGTATCAAATCCGAAAAACGTCAGCAAATCGTCCGTATCCTGCGCAATGGCGAGGTTTATTTCCTTTTCCGGTACACCGTCGCCGCTGACAGCGCCGCCGTCCTCACCTCCGTGACCTGCGTCAATCACGATATGTGGCATCGATTTCTGAGGCATAGCCGCTGTGCGCAGGGTGATACGCGCGGTTGAGGTAACCATCAGCGCGATAAAAACCGAGAGAAAAAACACAATCAGAAAAACCGCGGCAAATCTTTTAATATTCACAAAACCACCTCTGCCATAAAATATGCGCAGAGGGATTGACGATATAACCATTATACCGCATTTGACCGTTCTTGGCAACAAAAATACAAATTTGTCTTGTCGTACAGCGCGTAA
>ONDL01000073.1 GCA_900316555.1 uncultured Eubacteriales bacterium
CTCACGCCGCGCACAGGGTGAATCGGGCGCTGTTCTCGGAGCGAGAGCCGCGTATATCGGCGGCTGCGCAGGTACCGCTTGCACCCTCACCGACGAGCTTTACGGAGTTCCCGCGGGCGGCACGATGGCGCATTCGTGGGTTCAGATGTTTGACAGCGAATACGAAGCCTTCCGCGACTACTGCGAGCTCTATCCCGACAACCCTACCCTGCTCGTCGACACCTACAACACTCTGCGCAGCGGTATTCCCAACGCGATCAAGGTATTCAAAGAGGTTCTGCTCCCTCAGGGCAGGACAAAGTGCGCGATACGCCTTGACTCGGGCGATATTTCATACCTCTCGAAAAAGGCGCGCAAAATGCTCGACGACGCGGGTCTGACAGAGTGTAAAATCACCGCGTCGAACGCTCTCGACGAGAAGCTCATACGCGACCTGATGATGCAGGGCGCTCAGGTCGACACCTTCGGAGTCGGAGAACGGCTTATCACATCTTCCTCATCGCCCGTTTTCGGCGGAGTTTACAAGCTCGTCGCGGTCGAGAACGCCGAGGGAGATATCGAACCGAAAATCAAGGTCAGCGAGAATGCCGCCAAGATCACAAACGAGAGCGGCAAGGCTCTCGCCGACGAGCTCTGCGTTTATGACGAGGTTGTCGACGATACCAAGCCCCACACAATATTTGACCCCAACGCTACTTGGAAAACCAAGACCCTGACCGACTTTACGGCAAAGGAGCTGCTTGTGCCGATTTTCAAAGACGGCGAGTGCGTCTATGAATCTCCTTCAATTCAGGAAATCGCAGACTACTGCCGCGGCCAGATTGACCTTCTCTGGGACGAGGTAAAGCGCTTTGAGAATCCGCACGACTACTACGTCGACCTCTCGCAGCAGCTTTATCAAATTAAAAATATTCTCCTGAATGTGCATAAAATGTAAATTCCAATTTTGAAAAAGCGGTATAAACCGCACAAAAAACGGGAATATTTATTCAAGAATTTACGGCTCTGTAATAAATCGAATATTTCTCGAACGGAATAAAAACGCATTTTTAATGCCTTTGAGGAAATTTGGCGAAATCTTTACAAGGATTGTTAATTCTAAAAACAAATGTGACAACTCTTTAATTATTTGAGTACAAGTTCGCCAAAAAACGGTTACAATTTTCAGAATGCGTTGACTTTACTACGATTTTGTAGTATCATTTTCTACAGGAGAATTGTCGAGTTACAGCTATGTAACCACAATATCTGGTATCCTTTAACCAAAATGTAATATATTTTGTGGTTTAGTACCGTTTTTCAGGCGGTTTCATACCATATATAGCATATAACATTGTTGCAGACTAAATCTCTCGGAAAGAATTGGAGTGTCAACAATTGGAAAAGTTTGTTGTTAACGGCGGTAAGCCCTTATTCGGAGAAGTGAATATCAGCGGCGCGAAAAACGCGGCGGTCGCGATTATCCCCGCGGTCATTCTCTGTGACGAGCCCTGCCAGATTGAAAATATTCCCAACATCAGCGACGTTACCCTCATCAGCAAGATCTTGCAGCAGATGGGCGCGAAGGTCAAGAGAATCAACAGAAGCACCCTCTACATCGACCCCACCCATATCCACTCAAGCTCGGCGACCACAGACTTGGTAAGAGGCATGAGAGCATCTTACTACCTGCTCGGCGCTCTGCTCGGCAAATACGGCAAGGCAAAGGTTGCCCTGCCCGGCGGCTGCAACTTCGGCGTCCGCCCGATCGACCAGCACCTCAAGGGCTTTGAGGCTCTCGGCGCTGAAACAAGACTTGTCGACGGCGCTATCATCGAAGCGACCTGCGCCGAAGAAGAGGGTCTTGTCGGAACACACATTTACCTCGACGTGGTATCCGTCGGCGCGACCATGAACATCATGCTCGCCGCGAGCCGCGCGAAGGGTCTGACCGTCATCGAAAACGCGGCAAAGGAACCGCATATCGTTGACCTCGCTAACTTCCTCAACTCCATGGGAGCTGACGTAAGAGGCGCAGGTACCGACGTTATCAAGATCCGCGGCGTTTCCTGTATGCACGGCATCACCTATTCGATTATTCCCGACCAGATTGAGGCGGGTACCTATATGTGCGCAGCCGCTGCGACACGCGGACGCATCACTATCAACAACATCACTCCTAAGCACCTTGAGTCCATCTCCGCGAAGTTCCGCGAAATGGGTGTAAAGATTACGGAATACGACGAGGCTATCATCTTTGACGCGACCGTCAAGCCGCTCAAGAGAGTAAATATCAAGACCATGCCTCACCCCGGCTTCCCCACCGACTGCCAGCCGCAGTTCACCGCTCTGCTCATGAGCGTACCGGGAACCAGCATCGTAAACGAGAATGTCTGGGACAACAGATACCAGTATATCAGCGAGCTTATCCGCATGGGCGCTCACATCTCGGTTGAGGGCAGACTCGCCATCATCGAGGGCGGCACACCGCTCACCGCGGCTCCCGTCAGCGCGACCGACCTCAGAGCAGGTGCAGCGATGATCGTAGCGGCTCTCCAGATCAAGGGCACAACCGAAATCTCGAGTATTCAGTACATCGAGAGAGGCTACGAGGACGTTGTCGAGAAGTTCAGAGCTCTCGGCGCGGATATCAAGAAGGTATATTACACAGGCGACAACGAGCAGGAGCTTCGCGCTTAAGCTCATATTATTACCGTAAACAGAAAGGTTTGACGATATGTCAGACCTTTTTTTGCGCTGTGCGGAACCTGACACTTGCGGCGGAGTAAAAAATGTGATATTATTTATTTCACACTAAGGAAGGAATGAGATTATGGCGCGGATAGTACCGCTTTTCAGCGGAAGCAAGGGAAACTGTTACTACATAGGCACCGCCGCCGAAGGCGTGCTGATCGATGCGGGCAGAAACTGCAAGCAGATCGAGCTTGCTATGGAAGCGAACGGACTGAGTATGAAGTCTGTCGGCGCGGTTTTTGTCACTCACGAGCACATTGACCACTGCTCGGCGCTGAAGGTGCTCGCAAAGAAGCACAGCCTGCCCATATACGCGAGCGAAGGCACCCTGAACGCCCTTGCCGAGCGCGACAGGCTCGCTCCCAACGCCAAAACGCTCGTTATCCGAAACGAAATCGCCCTCGGCGGCATGAGGATTCAGCGCGTTGACACACCGCACGACGCGGCTGAGAGCTGCTGCTATCGTGTGACCACGCCCGACGGCAAAACCGCGATGATCGCCACCGACATCGGTCACGTCACCGAACAGATACGTTCGGCGCTGACGGACTGTCAGCTCGTGGTGCTCGAATCGAACCACGATATCGATATGCTTCGCACGGGACCGTACACCTATGTGCTCAAAAAGCGCATTCTCTCGGACATAGGGCACCTCTCAAACGACGCCTGCGCCACAGAGCTTTCGCAGCTCGTGAGAAACGGCACTCTGCGGCTGATTCTCGGGCACCTCAGCGAGATGAACAACACTCCCCAGATCGCGCTTCGCACCTCTGTGGCGGAGCTTGGACGAGCGGGAATGAAATACAAAAATGACTACACCCTCGACGTCGCACCGAGCGCGCCGACGGTAAAGAGCGTGATATTTTAATGCTGAAAATCAACATCATCTGTATCGGAAAAATCAAGGAAAAATACTTCTCGGACGCGATCGCCGAGTACACAAAACGCCTAGGCGCGTTCTGCAAGTTCACAATTGTCGAGCTTGCGGAGGAAAAAATCAGGGACAACATCCCAAACCAATCGCAGATTTCCGAGGTACTGCTCGCCGAGGGCAGGAGCATTCTCAAAAAAATCAGCCCGTCGGACTACGTCGTCGCTCTCTGCATCGAGGGCAAGCTGACCTCGAGCGAGGAGCTTTCAAAGACGCTCGACAGTCTCGCGCTCTCGGGTAAAAGCACGGTGAGCTTTGTCATCGGCGGCAGCTACGGACTGAGCGATAAGGTCAAAATCAGGGCGGATATGCGCCTTTCGATGAGCCGCATGACATTCCCCCATACAATGGCGCGAATGATACTCACAGAGCAGATCTACCGCGCGTTTGAGATAAGCACGAACGGAAAATACCACAAATAATCGGAGGAAACATGGCGTTAGACGGCATTTTTTTACGGCATATAAAGCATGAAATAGAAAACGAAATTCTCGGCTCGCGCGTAAACCAGATTTACCAGCCCAACCGCGACGAGCTTGTTCTCGTCCTGCGAGGTTATTCGGGCAGCAAAAAGCTCCTGCTATCGGCAAGGGCTAATTCGCCGCGTGTGAGTTTCACCGAACACGCGCCCGAAAACCCCACTCAGCCGCCGATGTTATGCATGCTTCTGCGCAAGCGTCTCGGCGGCGGAAAGCTCACCGCTGTACGTCAGCTCGAGTGCGACCGCGTGCTCTTCCTCGACTTTGACTGCGTAAACGAGCTTGGCGAGCAGGTGCCGCTGACAGTCGCCTGCGAGATCATGGGCATGTACAGCAACATCATTGTGCTCAACCGCGAAACGGGCGTGATCACCGACGCTCTCAAGCGCGTCGACCTGACCGTCAGCAGCAAAAGACTTATTCTCCCGAACATAAAATACGAGCTGCCCGAGGCTCAGGACAAGCTCAATATTCTCACCTCCGAGCCGTCACAAATCGCGGAGCGCATCCGCACTCTGCCTGCCGAAATGCCTCTTTCAAAGGCGGTTCTCTCGTCGATACAGGGCATATCTCCGATTATCGGGCGCGAGGTCGAGTACCGCGTCTGCGAGGGCTCGACGAACAGGCTCGAGGGAGTTTTGTACGACAAATTGATTACGGAAATCGGCAGACTCAAATCACTCGTTGAAAATTGCTCGGGCACACCCTGCACGGTCTACCGCGAGGACGGCAAGCCGATGGACATTTCTTTTCTGCCTATCACCCAGTACGGCGGCTTTATGAGGACTGAAAACTCTCAGAGCTTCAACTCGGCGATCGATAATTTCTACGACGAGCGCGACCGTCAGGACAGAATGCGCGTCAAGACTCACAGCCTTACCAAGCTGCTGCAAAACCTTCGCGACCGCACTGCGCGCAAGCTGCAGAAGCAGCACACCGAGCTTAGTCAGTGCGCGGACAGAGAACAGCTGCGTATCTGCGGAGATTTGCTGCAGGCTAACCTATACCGCATTGAGCGCGGAGCGTCCTTCGCGAACGTTGAGAATTACTACGACGAAAACGGCGGCACGCTGCGGATAAAGCTCAACCCCGCGATCTCGCCCGCGGCGAACGCCCAGAAATACTACAAGGACTATCAGAAGGCGAAGAACGCCGAGAGCTTCCTTACCGACCAGCTCAAAAAGGGCGAGTCGGAGCTTGAGTACCTCGACTCGGTGCTCGACGAGGTGTCGCGCGCCGAAACCGAGCGCGAGCTGTCCCAGATACGAGAGGAGCTGACTGAGCAGGGATATCTCCGCGCGCCGAAGGGCCGTCGGCCAAAGCAGAGCGCTTTGCCGCCGCTGAGCTTTGAGTCTTCTGACGGATTCAGGATCTACGTCGGCAGAAACAACCGCCAGAACGACCTTCTCACCCTCAAGACCGCCGCAAAGACCGATATATGGTTGCATACAAAGGAGATACACGGCTCGCATGTGATTATTTCCGCCGGGGGCAGACAGGTAAGCGACACCGCGATTATTGAAGCGGCACGGCTCGCGGCATACCACAGCAAGGCGCGCACAAGCTCGAACGTGCCTGTCGACTACACTCTTGTCAAGCACGTCAGCAAGCCAACGGGAGCTAAACCCGGCATGGTGATATACGTCAACAACCGCACGGTTTACGTTGACCCGTCGGAGAGTGTCCGGAAGTCGTGAAAAACTCTTTACAAGCCGCATAAATTGTAGTATAATATAATTTAATCGTGAAGTTTACGGATAAGGAGGCATAACACAATGATCAGCGGAGCTGAAATTATGGTTAAGTGTTTGGAAGCTGAGGGCGTGAAAGTCGTCTTTGGTTATCCGGGTGCGACCATTTGTCCTTTCTACGACAAAATTTATGATTCCACTACCATCAAGCATATCCTTGTCCGTCAGGAACAGAAC
Source organism: uncultured Eubacteriales bacterium (assembly GCA_900316555.1). Classification (GTDB taxonomy): domain Bacteria; phylum Bacillota; class Clostridia; order Oscillospirales; family Acutalibacteraceae; genus Ruminococcoides. Next base: position 6,072 of record ONDL01000073.1, read on the forward strand.
GCCGCGCACATGGCGAGCGGTTACGCGCGCTGCAGTGCGAGCGGTATTCCGGGCGTATGCGTCGCGACCTCGGGTCCGGGCGCTACCAACCTGATTACGGGTATCGCCACAGCCTATACCGACTCGATCCCGCTTGTCGCGATCACGGGTCAGGTACGCAGCGACCTTCTGGGCAGAGATGTTTTCCAGGAGGCGGATATCACAGGCGCGTGCGAGCCGTTTGTAAAGCACAGCTACATAGTCAAAAAAACAGAGGATTTGCCGAGAGTATTCAAGGAGGCCTTCCATATCGCCTCAACGGGCAGAAAAGGCCCCGTGCTCATCGACATTCCGATGGACATACAGGAAAACGAGATCGAGGAATTCGTCTATCCCGAAAGTGTGAACATCATCGGCTACAAGCCGAACACCAAGGGTCACGCGATTCAGGTCAAGCGCGCGGTTGAGGCTATCAAAAAGAGCCGCCGTCCGCTGATTGTTTCGGGCGGAGGCGTGCTTCTCTCGGGCGTAAAGCCCAAGTTCCAGGCGTTCGCCGACATGACGGGAATTCCCGTTATCTCGACCATGATGGGCATCGGCGTTATGCCCAGCGAGCACGAGCTGTACCTCGGTATGCTCGGCACCCACGGCAAGACGGTTGCCAACCGCGCGCTTCACGACGCGGATCTTGTCATCGTCTGCGGAGCACGACTCGGCGACAGAGCCGTTGCCGCTCCTCACCAGATGAGCGAGAACACCACCGTCATTCACATCGACATCGACCCCGCCGAAATCGGCAAGAACGTAAAGACCGAGATTCCGATTGTAGGCGATATGAAAAACGTAATGAATATGCTCATTGAAAGCATAGGCGACTACAAGGTTCCCAACCAGTGGCAGGAGACCGTCAAGACCTGGAAAAAGGACTTCCTTCGCGTGCCTCCCGTATTTGAGGGCTATGTTGAGCCGAGAACTCTCGTCGCTCACCTCAGCGCGATGCTCCGCTCAAAGGCGGTCGGACAGAACCAGATATGGTGCGCCAACAACTTCCGTATCCGCGAGGGACGCTTCCTCACGACGGGCGGCATGGGCACCATGGGCTATTCTATCCCCGCCGCTGTAGGCGCGAAGCTCGCAAGGCCCAACCGCGACGTTGTTGTCGTCTGCGGCGACGGCAGCTTCCAGATGAGCATGAACGAGCTTGCGACGATTGCGGGCAACGACCTTGCGATCAAGATCATCATCATGCGCAACCACCGTCTGGGCATGGTGCGCGAGCTTCAGGACAAAAACTACGACTGCCGCCACAGCGCGACAATTCTCAAGGGCGATCCCGATTTCCTCAAAATCGCCGAGGCATACGGCATTGACCACGCCGAGGCAAATTCCAACGAGGAAGCCGAGGAAATCATCAAGGGTATGGTTAAGTCTGACAAGCCGTTTATCCTCGTCTGCAACGTATACCCCGACACTCCGTCCATTTAATGAGGTGACAGTATGCAGTATACACTATCAATTCTCGTTGAAAACCAGGCAGGCGTTCTCTCGAAGATTTCGGGACTGTTCTCCCGCCGCGGTTTTAATATAGACTCCCTCGCGGTAGGCGTGACAAACGACCCGAGCGTTTCGCGTATCACCATCGTCGCGAACGGCGACGAGTACGTTGTCGAGCAGCTCGAAAAGCAGCTCAACAAGGTGATTCCCGTCATCAAGGTCAAGCGCCTGAACGAAGGCGAGTTCATCAGCCGCGAGCTGATTCTGATCAAGGTTCACTGCGCCGCCTCAAAGCGCGCGGAAATCATCAAGACAGCCGAAATCATGCAGGCAAAAATCGTCGACGCGGCGCCGAGCTGCGTGACCGTAGAATACTGCGAAACCTCGGCGAGAGTCAAGACCCTGATCGATATGCTCAGACCCTACGGAATCCGCGAAATCGTCCGCACGGGCACCATCGCGATCGACAGAGGAAACGCGGCTGTATCCGTTTAATCGCTTCCAATCTATAAATTATTATAAACACGCCGCATTTGCGGTAAGGAGGAAATTCAAAATGAAAGACTACAAAGAAAACATGAAAGCACCGATTTATTATCAGTCCGACTGCAATCTTGCCCTTCTCGACGGCAAGACTATCGCCATTATCGGCTACGGCAGCCAGGGTCACGCTCACGCGCTCAACCTCAAGGAGAGCGGCTGCAACGTAATTATCGGTCTTTACGAGGGCAGTAAGTCATGGGCAAAGGCTGAGGCTCAGGGCTTTGAGGTATTCACCGCTGCCGAGGCTGCCAAGAAGGCTGACATCATCATGATTCTTATTAATGACGAGAAGCAGGCGGCTATGTACAAGAAGGACATCGAGCCCAACCTCGAGGCAGGCAACATGCTCATGTTCGCTCACGGCTTCTCCATTCACTTCGGTCAGATCGTACCTCCCGCTGACGTTGACGTTACCATGATCGCGCCCAAGGGCCCGGGTCACACCGTTCGTTCCGAGTATCAGGTAGGCAAGGGTGTTCCCTGTCTCGTAGCTGTTGCTCAGGACGCTACAGGTCAGGCTAAGGATCTCGCACTTGCTTACGCTCTCGGTATCGGCGGCGCAAGAGCAGGCGTTCTCGAGACCACCTTCAGAACCGAGACCGAGACCGACCTCTTCGGTGAGCAGGCTGTTCTCTGCGGCGGCGTTTGCGCTCTGATGCAGGCAGGCTTTGAGACTCTCTGCGAGGCAGGCTACGATCCCAGAAACGCATACTTCGAGTGCATTCACGAGATGAAGCTCATCGTTGACCTTATCTATCAGTCAGGCTTTGCCGGCATGAGATACTCCATCTCCAACACCGCTGAGTACGGCGACTATGTAACAGGTCCCAAGATTATCACCGAGGACACCAAGAAGGCTATGAGAAAGGTTCTCTCCGACATCCAGGACGGTTCCTTTGCCAAGGAGTTCCTCCTCGACATGTCTCCCGCAGGCGGTCAGGCTCACTTCCGCGCTATGAGAAAGCTCGCTGCCGAGGCTCCCGCCGAGAAGATCGGTACCGAGGTAAGAAAGCTCTACAGCTGGTCTGACGAGGATAAGCTCATCAACAACTAATTTACAATTATATGGGGCGGGCAGCTTGTCCGCCCTATAATTTTAGGTGACATATGGAACAGAATTTACTGCGGCGCATCAACGAGCTTGCAAAGAAGAAAAAGACCGTCGGTCTGACGGCTGAGGAACAGGCTGAGCAGAAGAAGCTCTACAAAATCTATCTCGGCGAGATCCGTCAGCAGTTCAGCGCGACGCTCGACAACGTGTCCGTCGAGGAAAAGGACGGCACTGTCGTACCCTTCAAACAAGCGTACAAAAAGAAAAAGTGAGCTTATTACAGCTCACTTTTTTTATTTCCGTATTTTCAACAGCCGCGCGGTGTAAAGCACACAGAGCACGCAAACGCCCGTGTCCGCGACGACGGACATCCATATCGCCGCCAAGCCGAAGCAAGCCAGAACAATGACCGCCGCCTTTACCGCGAGGGCAAAGATAATATTCGTGCGGATAGTGCGCATCGTTCTGCGCGCGGTTTTTACCGCCTTCGGCAGCGCATGGAGAGTACCCGAGGAAAGCACAGCGTCAGCCGCCTCTATCGCCGCCTCGCTGCCCAGACCCATCGC
>ONDL01000045.1 GCA_900316555.1 uncultured Eubacteriales bacterium
CAGTGCGACTGCCTTGACCGCGAAAAATTAGCGGAGATTCTGCAAAATCCTCTGTTCGAGCGCGTATTAAGCGTGCCTGAAAGCAACGTGTACCGCGAGAAGCAGTTCACGGTCTTTGTCCACCCGTCGCTAACCTGCGAGGGAGAGTATAAATCCGACAGACGGCAGATCGTCGACGGCGAGGTGGATCTGGTATTTATTGAAAACGGAGAGCTTGTGATCGTCGACTACAAGACAGACAGAGTCCGCGATGTTGAGGAGCTGCGCCGCCACAAACCGCAGCTTGACTTGTACGAGGAAGCGATGAGGCAGGTACTCGGACTTCCTGTCAGGGAAAAAATCATTTTCTCGATCACTCTTAATCAATCGGTTTCGGTTTAGAATTTCGGTATTTGTATTGAATTTCAAATCCTTTGTGATATAATAGCTTTCAGAACCATCACCTGAAATTCCGAAGGAGTACTGTCATGGACGACAAATTGATAAATCCTATTCCCGAGTTTGTCACCGCCGAAGAACGCGAGTCCATTCTTGCTTACCGTAAGCTTTCAAAAGGAAGAAAAGGAAGCATTTGTGAAAGAGTATCTCCCGAATTTTCAACCAAAGGATAAAGAGGAATAAAACATTCGGCCTTCCGTAAAGTCCCGCGCAGGGACTTCGGAAGGCCGTTTTTATGTATGAAAGATTTATCGGATAACTAAAACACCGCCGCTTTCATATATTATATTGTAGGGAGGAAAACTATACAGAAGGTGAAACAATGGAAAACAAATTAATAATGTTCGGTTCTATGACGCCGATGATGCGCGCCAGGGAGCTGCTGCGCCGCCACGGAATACGCGGAATAACCGTGCGCACTCCCGCGCATTTGCGTCGCGGCTCCTGCGGCTACAGCCTGAAGCTCCGTTCGGACAGCGCTGAGCGTGCAGCTGAGCTGCTCAGGGAGAACCGCATACCGTTTGTCGGTGTAGCCGCCGCTGATTACAGTTGATATATTTTGATAACGGAGCGACGACATTCCCGAAGCCTCAGTCGGTTGTGCGTGCGGTCTGCGGCGCTGTGACCTCACTCGGCGCAAACCCGGGACGAAGCGGCCACAGCATGTCCATGAAGGGTGCGCAGATGATTTACTCCTGCCGCAGTGAGGCCGCGGATTTTTTCGGACTCAGCGAGCCCGAGCGCGTTATTTTTACCCATAACTGCACCGCGGCACTCAATACGGTGATTCAAGGCGTGCTCAAAAGGGGAGACCACGCGGTGATTTCGTCGCTTGAGCATAACGCCGTAGTCCGTCCGCTCGAGGAAATGAAAAAGAACGGCGTTGAGTATTCGGTCGCTGAGGTTTTTGAGGGCGACGACGAGCAGACTATCCGCAGCTTCCGTTCACAGTTTCGGAAGAACACAAGGCTTGTTGTCTGTACCCACGCCTCAAACGTGTTCGGTACAAGACTTCCCGTAGAGCGTATCGCGGCGCTTTGCAGGCTCAACGGAATTCTGTTCTGTCTTGACGCGGCTCAGAGCGCGGGCGTGCTGCCGATAGATTTGTCGGACGGCTGTATCGATTATCTCTGTACCGCGGGTCACAAGGGACTGTACGGGCCTATGGGCACGGGACTGCTGCTGATAAACTGCGACACAATGCCCGACAGTCTTATACAGGGCGGCACGGGAAGCTATTCCTCAGACCTCAGTCAGCCTGAGCAGCTGCCCGACAAGTACGAGAGCGGCACTCCGAACGTCGCGGGTATAGCAGGACTTCGTGAGGGAGTGCGGTTTGTCCGCAGCAGGGGTGTTAAAAGTATTTCAGAACACGAAATGCGGATTGCGCAAATGATTTATGATAGGCTGCAAAGGACGGACGGAGTTCAGCTCTATACAATGCGGCCTGAAATATCGAGCCATGTACCCGTGATATCATTCAATGTCGGCGGTATGGACAGCGAGCATGTGGCGCAGCTTCTCAATGACCGTTACGGTATCGCCGTACGCGCAGGGCTTCACTGCGCGCCTTTGGCACATCTCAGCAAGGGCACCGAGAAACGCGGGACAGTGCGTGCGGTTGTGTCGGCGTTCAATAACATGCGCCAGGCGGAATATTTCTGTCAGTGCGTCAATAAAATTGTCAGTTATAATGAAAAAAAGGTTGCATTCGACAATTAAAATGTGTTAGAATAGAAAGGAAGTATGAAAGGAGGAGAGGTATGGAGTTTTTCGAGCATTTTCTGTCCGTAATCAAGACAATACAGGTACGCGACGTTATCGATATTCTCGCGATTGCGCTGATTATTTTCGGCCTTTTCCGTCTGGTTCGCGAAACCCGCGCCTTCCAGCTCCTTAAGGGTATCATTTTCCTCTTTGTCATTTACTTCCTTGCTTCTCTGTTCCAGCTCGTCATGTTGTCCTCGCTTCTACGCGCGCTGTTTGAGGCTTCGGTTGTAGTAATCGTCGTTATCTTCCAGCCCGAGATACGCAAGGCGCTCGAGCAGCTCGGCAGAAACAAAACATGGAAAAAGTATTTTTCAGGCTTCTTCTCGAGATTCGGCAAGTCCGACGAGTGGGTAGAGGCGGTCAAGAAGTCCATCGAGGACGCTGCCGATACATCTGTGCTTTTCTCGCGTTCCAAGACAGGCGCGCTCATGGTTTTTGAGCGCGAAACCATGCTCTCGGATATCGCGGCAACGGGCACGATAATCGACGCGCAGACCTCGGTTGCCCTGTTCGGCAATATCTTCTTCAACAAGGCGCCTCTCCACGACGGCGCGAGCATAATCCGCGACGGCAAGCTCCACGCGGCAGGCTGCATTCTTCCGCTTACCGACGACAAGACCGTCGATATCAACCTCGGAACCCGTCACCGCGCCGCACTCGGCATCAGCGAGCAGAGCGACTCCGTTGTGCTTGTTGTAAGTGAGGAAACAGGCGTTATTTCCCTCGCGGTAAACGGCGTGCTGACGCGCGACTACACGCGCGAGACCCTTGTGCGCAAGCTCAATGAGCTTCTGCTTGACGAAACTCCGGAGGACGAGAATAATAACCGCAAATTCGGCAGAGGGAGGAAGAAAGATTGAAAAAGCGAAGCCTCTCTCAGTTGATATTTTCTAAAAACTATGTAATTTTCATTCTCGCCGTGATAATCTCCATCGGTATCTGGACTTATATGAGCCTTAATTCCTCAAACGATACCACCGTCACGATCAGCAACGTGCCGATTCAGATGGACTTGTCCGAAAGCTCGCGGAAGCTGGGACTTCAGATTTTTACCGACGAGAAGCAGACCGCTTCCGTAACGGTCACGGGCAACCGCACGATTCTCGGTTCGGTAACAGAGTCCGATCTGACAGTAACAGCGGCGGCAAGCTCTGTAAATTCCTCGGGCAACTTCACGCTTCCGGTTTCTGCGGCGAAGAAGAATCTCTCGAGCAACTTTCAGATCACAGGCTCAACTCCGTCGAGCGTCAGCGTAATGGTTGATTATTACAAGGAGAGCACCTTCCAGATTCAGGATAAAATCCTCTTTGGCGTTGCCGACGGCTACTACGGCGCGACCTCGCTGCCGTATAATTCAATTACCATCTCAGGGCCTCAGACAGAGGTTATGAAGATAAAGCAGGTCGCTGCTGTCGCGAGCGTCGAGGATAACCTTCTCGAAACCACCGACGTCGAGGCGGACATCGTTCTTTACGACGAGAACGGCAACGAGCTGTCACAGAAGCTGCTGACCATGAGCTTCCGCACCCTGACCGCAACTATCTCCGTTCTCACCGAGAAGAGCGTCAAGGTTGAGGCGGGCTACGTCAACAAGCCGAGCGGACTTGATCTGACCAACCTTGTTGAGATCCACCCGTCGGGAATCCTTCTCGCCGGTCCCGATGATGTTATGAAAACCCTCGTTTCGGTCAAGACGGAGGAGATCGACTTCTCCACGCTCTCCGACGAGGCAGTAACCTTCAATACCCTCGCGATAAACATTCCCGAGAAGTGCAAGAATATCAGCAACAACGCCACCGCACAGGTCAAGATCGACCTCAGCGGCATGACTAAAAAGACATTTGACGTCGATACCTTCAAGGTTGAGGGACTCTCGAGCGCATACAAGGCTGAGGTCACCTCGAAGAATATCAGCGTAACAGTCATCGGTCCGAAGTCCGAGATCGAGAGTCTCGACGCTGACAAGATCACCGCAACGATATCCGCGACGGATCCCGCGGTCAAGACAGGCTCGGTTGAAATGCCCGTAACCTTCCGCTTCGACGGCGCGAGCAGCTGTTGGGCGTACGGAAAGTACACCGCGAATCTCAATATCTCCGAAAGCAAATAAACCAAACGGAAAGGTTCACATGAGCCTTTCCGTTTTTGCATTGTTCAGTATTTGTGTATTCTCACGCTCTGCACAAGCCCGATACAGATAAATGTGCTTATCAGAGAGCTTCCTCCCGCGCTGAAAAACGGCAGCGTCACGCCGATAACAGGAAGCAGTCCCAGCACCATTCCGAGGTTGAGCACAGCCTGCGCGGCAATAACCGCAAACGCTCCGGCACAGATTAGTGAGCCTTCATTTGTGGTTGCTTTTTTCGAATTCAGAATTATAATCAGCATTATCGCGAACAGCAGAGCGATTATCGTCAGACAGCCTATAAATCCAAGCTCTTCACCCGCGACAGTGAGAATGAAGTCGTTTTCCTGCTCGGGCACAACAGCGGACGCCACTCTCTTGCCGTTTAGCCATCCTGTGCCGAACAGACCGCCGCTCGCAAGCGACAGCCTGCCCTGATATTGCTGATAGGCGTAGTCCGCCATAGCCGTGTTTTCCGCGTCGAACAGAGAGAGCAGGCGGTTTTTCTGAGCGTCGTTCATGACGTACCGCCAAACGAGCGGCAGACCTGCGGCGGCGATACCTCCGAGTATCGCGAAGTATCTAAGCTTTACACCGCCGAGCAGCATCATAACCGGGAAAACAATTCCGAAAACCAGAGCCGTACCGTCGTCGCCCTGAAAGTGTATCACCGCTATCGGCAGCGCCGCATGGAGCAGCAGCGTCAGTACCGCCCACGGCTTTTGCAGTAAATTTTTTTCTTTCAGCAGACAGATATGATAGGTGAAGGTTATGATAAAGCACGGCTTGATGAATTCCGACGGCTGAACCGTCATTCCGAAGGGAAGGGTGATCCAGGCGGTGTCGTCGGTGCCGCTGACTCTCATGCCGAAGAGAAATACCGAGCCGGCTAACACTGCCGCCGCTATTGCCGCGAAGTACCATTTTTTGATTATTATCCTGTAATCCGCCTGAGCAGTCACAAACCCCGCCGCAATTCCGATTCCCGCCGCTATGAGCTGCGGACGGAGATAATTATATGTTCCTGCTCTCTGAAGACTGAAAATCAGCAGTGCGCCAAAGACCGTCGCTGTTGCAGTCAACAAAGTCAGCAGACGGTCGGAATTTCTGAAATCGTCAGTTAATCGTTTCAAATCAATCGCCTCGGCACTATTATACGGAAAAATCCTTGTCATTTACAAGCCAAATTTGCAAATAAGAATAATATTGTTTCCCGATTTTGATATAATAAAATGAAATATACTTTTCGGAGGTGCATTTTATGCTGTCTGATATTGAAATTGCTCAGCAGGCGACACTTTTGCCTGTCAAGGAAGTGGCGGCACAGATTGGAATTACCGAGGATGAACTCGAGTTTTACGGAAAATACAAGGCAAAGCTTTCTGACGAGCTCAGCGCACGCGTCAGCGCAAATCCCGACGGCAAACTGATTCTCGTTACCGCTATCAACCCGACCCCTGCAGGTGAAGGTAAAACCACTACCACCGCAGGTCTGGGACAGGCTATGGCTAAAATCGGAAAGAAGGCAATCATTGCCCTGAGAGAACCTTCTCTCGGTCCCGTATTCGGCATCAAGGGCGGCGCTGCAGGCGGCGGCTACGCTCAGGTACTCCCGATGGAGGACATCAACCTTCACTTTACAGGCGATATGCACGCGATTACCTCTGCGAACAACCTTTGCTGCGCCATGCTCGACAACCATATGCAGCAGGGCAATGCTCTGGGCATCGACCCGCGCAGAATCCTTTTCAAGCGCTGTCTTGACATGAACGACCGCGCACTCAGAAATATCATCGTAGGTCTTGGCGGCAAGGTCAATGGCATTCCCCGTGAGGATCACTTCATCATTACCGTAGCTTCCGAGGTTATGGCTATTCTCTGCCTTGCCTCAGATATAGACGACCTCAAGCGCAGACTCGGCAGCATTCTCGTTGCCTACACATACAGCGGCGAGCCCGTATACGCCCGCGACCTCAAGGCAGACGGCGCTATGACGGCTCTCCTCAAGGACGCTATCAAGCCCAACCTTGTACAGACCCTCGAGGGTACTCCCGCGATCGTGCACGGCGGCCCGTTCGCGAATATCGCACACGGCTGCAACAGTGTCCGCGCTACAAAACTCGCGCTCAAGTTAGCTGACTACTGCATCACAGAGGCAGGCTTCGGTTCCGACCTCGGCGCCGAGAAGTTCCTCGACATCAAGTGCCGTTTTGCAGGCTTGAAGCCCTCGGCAATCGTTCTAGTCGCGACCTGCCGCGCTCTCAAATACAACGGCGGCGTGCCGAAGGCTGAGGTGTCAGCTGAGAACCTTGAAGCTCTCAAGGCAGGTATTGTTAACCTCGGCGTCCATATAGCGAACATGCGCAAGTATAATGTACCCGTTGTCGTTGCGATTAACCGTTTCGGCACCGACAGCGAGGCTGAGCTTAACTACATTGAGGAATACTGCAAGGCTAACGGCGCTGATTTCGCTCTTTCCGAGGTGTTCGGCAAGGGCGGCGACGGCGGCACAGAGCTTGCGAATAAGGTAGTTGAGGCATGCGAGAAGCCCTCTGACTTCAAGCCTCTCTATCCGGACGAGCTTACCGTCAAGGAGAAAATCGACGCGATTGCCAAGAATATCTACGGCGCGGCGAGAGTTAACTACACAACACAGGCTGAGAAGGCTATTGCCGAGGTTCAGAAGCTCGGCGCGGACAAGCTGCCCGTCTGCATTGCCAAGACACAGTATTCACTTTCCGACGACCCGACTCTGCTCGGCGCGCCGAAGGACTTTGAGATTACCGTCAGAAACGTCTCGCTCTCGAACGGCGCAGGCTTTGTCGTAGTATACACGGGCGACATCATGACGATGCCCGGACTGCCCAAGACTCCCGCGGCTCACAGCATCGACGTTAACGGCGACGGCGAGATCACAGGCTTGTTCTGATGAACAGATTTATAACAAACAGCGCTGAGGAAACCGAACAGCTGGGTGAACGTATCGCCTCAAAGCTCAAGGGTATGGAGGTCATCGCTCTGTTCGGCGGTCTGGGAATGGGCAAGACAGCGTTTACGCGAGGTTTAGCCCGCGGTCTGGGCGCTGACGATGTTGTTTCCAGCCCGACCTTCGCGCTTGTTAATGAATACAGCGGCAGGGTGCCTGTTTACCACTTCGATATGTACCGCGTCACCTCGTGGGACGATTTGTACTCAACGGGATTTTTTGATTATCTCGACACAGGAGTGCTTGTTATCGAGTGGAGCGAGAATATCGAGGGCGCGCTGCCCGAAAACGCGCTGAGAATAACGATCTCCCGCGGAGAGAGTGATAATCAGCGAATATTTGACATAGAAGGTGTAACACTTGAAGATATTGGCGGTTGACACCACGGCTAAGGCGGCGTCAGTCTGTCTTGCCGAAGAGGATAAAATCATCGGTTCGTTTTTTATCGACACCGCCCTGACACACAGCAGAACACTCATGCCAATGCTCGAGGCGCTTCTCGACAACACCGAAACAAAGGCGGACGAGCTTTCCGCCATTGCCGTAAACGCAGGCCCCGGTTCATTCACCGGAGTACGTATCGGCGTTGCAGCGGTCAAGGGACTTGCATTTGCGCACAATGTTCCTTGCGTTTCGGTATCGACCCTGGAAAGTATGGCGTATAACTGTATCGGCGGCGACTGTATTGTCTGCGCTGTTATGGACGCCCGCTGTTCGCAGGTGTACAACGCGCTTTTCCATGTGAAGGGCGCGAGTGTTGAACGGCTTTGCGATGACAGAGCATTGGCTCTGAGTGATTTGAAGGAAGAGCTGCTGAGAATTGACGGCAACATTGTTCTCGTCGGCGACGGCGCGTCATTAAGCTATGCTTATCTAAAGGACGTCGTTCCGAATATCACACTGGCTCCGATGAACAGCCGCATTCAGACAGCCTCGTCGACCGCTTTGGCAGCGTTCGGGAGCTTGAGCAGGGGAGAGACCCTGACTCCCGCCGAGCTGATGCCTGTCTATCTCAGACTGCCGCAGGCTCAGCGTGAGCTCAATAAAAGATTATCCGCCCCCCCCTCAGCGGTCATTGATCATCGCGTTTATACAAATATAAGGAGAGAGATACACATGATAGCGCTTGGATGCGATCACGGCGGCTTTAACCTGATATCCGCCATAAAAAAACACTTTGACGAACAGGGCATTGCTTACAAGGATTTCGGCACTTACAGTGAGGACAGCGTTGATTATCCCGTTTACGCCTGCAAGGTAGCAAACGCGGTTGTCGGCGGCGAGTGCGAGCTTGGTATTCTTTGCTGTGGAACGGGAATCGGTATTTCCATGGCGGCGAACAAGATCAAGGGCGTTCGCGCAGCGGTTGTAAGCAACGACTTTGGCGCCGAGATGACACGCCGTCATAACCATGCAAATATCCTTTGTATGGGCGGCAGAGTAACGAGTGTAGAGGACGCTCTCAGATATACTGATATATTCCTTAATACCCCGGAAGAGGGCGGCAGACACGACAAGAGAGTTGCTATGCTGACAGAGTTGGATAACGGCAGAACATCGTTTGACTGATAAATAATAGTTAAAACAACTAATCTTTCATATATAATATTGTGCAGAATACTGCTTGATAATACTTCAAATAAGTGTTATCATAATATCTTAATGAAAGGTATTTTTTCAATAAGGAGATTGAATATGAAAGAAACATATAATACCCCTGTTGTTGATATTGTATTTTTAAATGATGTTGACGTTATTACATATTCGAAGGACAATCCTGCCTCTGATGCAGGATCGCCGATTATTATTTGATTTCTCGTATTTGTAAGAAATAATTGAAGAAGATAAAAGCACTGTGGATTCATTTTGAGAACCCATAGTGCTTTTTGTTTGGTAAATTTATTTGATTGTTTGCCATGCTGCTCTGTAATCTTTCTGTAATAACTTGTAGTAAAATCGGCAAAAAACGACTTTTTCACATCATTAACACGAATTAACACTCGTACTATAAGTTCTTAACACTATTGACATCTTTCCACATCAGCAAAATAAACTGTAAAATAATACAACTGGATTATCTGAATATATGGATAAATTATTAATAATCAACAATAGTTAAACGAATTGTAACTGAAAAACACAAAAAATTTCATTTTTTTAAATTTATTTACAAAAAGGGCTTGTTTTTTTTCTAATAAAGTATTATAATAGGTACATAATGTTTTTGGAGAATTTTCAAAAAGAATTAAAACGATTTGGAGAGAGTAAAAAATGAGACTTCGTAAGCAGGAACTTGGAGACCGTAATCTGGTAGGCAACCGCGTGGAGCTTGTCAGAAAGCAGAAGGGTATGAAGCAAAAGGAATTGCTCGCGCAGCTTCAGGTCAACGGCGTAGATATGAACGCTTCCGGACTTTCAAAGCTCGAGGGTCAGATTCGATTTGTAACAGATGTTGAGCTGGTGGCTCTTGCCGACATTCTTGAGGTATCGGTGGATTACCTGCTCGGCAGAGAAACCAAGTCCTAAAAGGTAAAGAGTTCTGTGAGCGTGCATGGCACGCTCTTTTTTCTTTGCAGATAGCATTATATCCGCATAGGGAAGGAATAGTTTAAAAAATTAAAAACCCGATCTCTCGGGTATTTGCAGCGAATTTTTACAACTCACCTTTTTTATTATAACACATTTGAAAATCAAGTGCAAGAGTATTTTTAAAAATAAAATGTAAAAGATTTTTATTAAAATACTTGACAATGTTAAAACTATGCTGTATAATATAGACAAAGAAAAGACAAAAGGAGGTCTTAATATGAAAGCTAAGTTTCCTTACAACTATCGTATCATGACCTACATTCGGAGCTTGCCCCCCAATGTATGAATCCCGATTTCGTCGGGACTAAGCTTGAATACTTTATCGGAGTCGGTCAGCGAATCATTTAATTGTTTATGAAACAAAAAATTACATTTTCGGATTACGACTTGAACCGTTAGCTGCCAAGATGCTTGTTCATCATCTAATTTAACTTTCATTTCATATATTTCGTCACAGCAGCCTCGGATAAAGGAAGCATTCTTTACTCAATGAAAATTGGGATGAAAACGGACTTCTTACAATTTAATATAAACTGGTTTGATAATTAATTCTTTTGTTTTCTGAGGACAGACCGATGAGAATTTGATTTTTGCAGCATTAGCTGTCGGATATAAATTTCAGAATTGGAGATTAATCCCATGCGCTAGGTAAATTTTGAACGGCTATTCTACGAACGGAGAAAGGTCCAATGTAATACTTATCTTGAATTCGGTGAATTTATTTACGGAGATGAGTCCAAAGAACAGTTAAGCCTCTTTTACCAAACCCTGCAGGGTAAGGAATTAATTTGAAATGATTAAGCGGTGACGTGTTGTCACCGCTTTTCTTTTTGCATAATGCAGTTACGGGATCGGTTTTACCGACCCCGTTTTCTTTTAGTCCATTCTTTTATCACAGAAGTCACACATCTGCATTCCGAGTTTTTCATAGCTGCGTCGGGGGAGATAATCCTCGCTCTGAGTAATGCACCTTGCGTTTTTGCAGTGGTGTTCGGAGACAAATGTATCCCTTTCGTTGAGAACAAAGTCCTCGTCCTGGAGCAGCAGAAGAATCAGCGCCATTCTTCCGAACATTCCGTACTGAGCCTGTTTGAAATACAGTGCTCTCGGATCGTCGTCGATTTCAACGGTAATCTCGTTGACCCTTGGCAGCGGGTGAAGGATAATCATATCCTCGCGCGCGTTTGAAAGCTTTTCCTTATCAAGAACGAAGACGTCCTTCTGCGCCTGATAATCCTCCTCGCTTCCAAATCTTTCTCTCTGAATCCTCGTCATATACAGCATATCAAGGTCTTTGACAGCTTCTGCCAGACTGTTTGAGATCTCGTATCTGCAGTGGTTCTTTTCGAGTATATCAATAATATATATCGGCACGCTCAGCTCGGGAGTCGAAATCAGTACAAATGAATTGCCCTCATACTTTGAAAGCGCCTTTATCAGAGAATGCACTGTCCGACCGTTGAGTAAATCGCCGCACACGCCTATTTTGAGGTGATCCAGTCTGCCTTTCTCACAGCTGAGCGTAACAATGTCGGTCAGAGTCTGAGTGGGGTGGAGGTGACCGCCGTCGCCGCAGTTGATAACCGGAACCTCAGAGTAAAGCGAGGCTGCCATTGCCGTACCTTCTGTCGGATGTCTGATGGCGATGATGTCTGAGTAACCGCTTATGACGGCAATTGTATCCTTTAGATTTTCGCCCTTTGCAACAGAGGAGTTCATCGGATTGTCAAAGCCGATAGTTCTTCCGCCGAGCTTGAGCATTGCGGTCTGAA
>ONDL01000013.1 GCA_900316555.1 uncultured Eubacteriales bacterium
GAGCTCGGAGTCAGCCGTATCGTGCCCGTGCTCAGCGCGAGGTGCGTGTCGCGTCCCGACGAAAAGTCGATGCGCAAGAAGCGCGAGAGGTGGCAGAAAATCGCCTTGCAGGCGGCAATGCAGAGCCGCCGCGGAATTATTCCGCAGGTCGGCGAGTGCCTGTCATTCGCTCAGGCGGTGGAGCAGTCGGCTGAAAACGGGCGGAACATATTCTTCTACGAGCTCGGCGGCGAAAGCGTGAAGGAGATCCTCAGCGAGAAGCCGGAGAGCGTCGGAATGTTCATCGGCAGCGAGGGCGGCTTTGAGGAGAGCGAGGCGGAGCTCGCGGTGCAGAGCGGAGCAGTCGCGGCGACCTTGGGCAGGCGTATCCTCCGCGCGGAGACAGCGCCTTTGGCGGCTCTCTCGATAATCATGTACCAGACGGATAATTTTTCATAGAGATCAAGGAGTAGGAAATGATTGGTATTATCTGCGCAATGCAGCTCGAGGCAGACGGAATCGTCGCGCTCTCGGAGAACGTAAAAGAAGAAATCATCGGCGGAATGAAGTTCTATACCGCCGCTCTGCACGGCAGAGAGTTCGTTGTCGTCGTATGCGGCGAGGGCAAGGTCAACGCCGCGATGTGTACGGCGACGCTTATCCGCGAATACAGCCCGAGCCTGATCATCAACAGCGGCGTCGCGGGCGCGCTCTCGCCGATCGTCAGCGTAGGCGACCTTGTTGTCGGCAGCAAGGCGGTCGAGCACGACATGAACGGCACCGCCCTCGGCTACAAGCAGGGCGAGGTCAACCTCCCCGGTCAGGGAATGTGCACGTATTTTGACTGCGACAAGGCAGCCGCGACAAGGCTCGCGGTGATCTGTAAGGAGCTGCCCGGCACTCGCGTCGCTCAGGGCATAATCGCGAGCGGCGACGTATTCATTTCGGACAGAAAGAAACGCCTTCTGCTCAACGACCGCTTCGGCGCGGTCGCGTGTGAGATGGAAGGCGCGGCTATCGGACACGTCTGCCGCTGCTTCGGGGTTCCGTTCGCGATACTCAGGGCGATCTCGGACGACCTCGACGAGAACAAGGGCATGGACTTCGTGAAGTTCTGCCGCCTCGCCGCCGACAAGACGGTCAAGGTGCTGGACAAGTTCCTGCTGCAAACTGCCGAATAAAAAAATCCCTTCCGCCGAGGAAGGGATTTTTATTTTATTCCGCCGTGATGACCTCGTACTCTCTGACGTTGAGGACGGTTTCGCCGTCGATCTGGAGCGCGACGGGTCTGTCGAACGCTACCTTGACGCGGTTGCTGACGAAGGTCTTGACGATTTTTGTCTTGTTGACGTGCTCGCCCTTGAAGATTGACGGAAAGGCGGCGAGCGTTCCTATTTTGCCCTTGCCGTACATAACCATAGTAGTGACTGTTCTCTGCGTGTTGAGTCGGTCCTGGTCGGGAGTCGCCATCATGCCGCCGCCGTAGAACCTGCCGTTCATCGTGGGAGCGAGCCACGCCTTGTCAAAAACATGGGTCTCGCCGTTGACGGTGATCGTCGCGCGGGTGGGCTTGTAGTGGAAGAGCAGTCCCTTGATCGCGATGGAGGTGTAGTTGATCGGCTTGTCGCCCGCCTTTGTGCGCTGACGGTCGCCTTCTTCGCAGCAGTAGCCGTCGATTCCGTAGCCGATGCCGTTGATGAATTTCTTTGTCATGCCGTTGACGATGACGGACGGCAGCCTGACGAGGTAATCGTTGATCAGCGCGGGGCCGTCCTCGGCGCTCTTGCCGATGTCGGTCCAGAAGTCGTTGCCGCTGCCCGTGGGGTAATAGTAGACGCGGTTCTCGATGGAGTCGCAGTCGATTTCGTTGACGAGGAAATTCAGCGTGCCGTCGCCGCCGCAGACAACGACCTCGTCATCGGGCGAGATGCTGTCGAACAGCTCCTGATAGGTGTCGAACTCATTGACCTCCTTGTAAACAAGCTCCTTCTGCGTCCAGATCTCCTTGATCCTGAACGCGCCCTTGGCGCCCTGATCGTTGTTGGACTTTTTGTTGTAGATAACGTAGGTTTTCATAATTGTTCGCCTCACAGATTTTTATTCATGATCCCGGCGACCCTCTCGCCGATTGCGGTTGTTTTCATGCCCTTTATCTCCTCGGCAGACAGCACCCCGAGAACGTCGAGCTCGACATGGCTGCGGTGGAGAGGAAAGTTCTTCTGGATCTCATACGTGCCCTTCGCGGTCATGACCACAATCGGGACGTTCGCCTTCTGGGCGATCTTGAACATCGCTCCGTGGAAGGGCAGCAGACCCTCGTCGTAGTTTCGCCTGCCCTCGGGATAAACGGCGACGTTGACCTCGCCGCGCTTGAGCAGATCGGCGGCGCGGTTGACGGTTTTCATGGCGTTGCGCGGATTCTCGCGGTCGATCGCCATGAACAGGCAGCGGTGGATAATCCTTCCGTAGACTGGCACCTTGAAGTTCTCGGGCTTCGAGATGAACGAGAGCTGTTCCTTTCCGAAGGCGTACCATGTCAGTATCGGGTCGAACTTCGAGCGGTGGTTGCACACGAGCAGGTACCTTGTATCCTTCGGCAGAAGCTCTCTGCCCGTGACCTTGACGCGGATACGAATGAGCTTTGCCGCGACGGCGGTGGAGTTCGTCAGCAGGAAGCGGAAGAATTTGCTGTCGTGCTCGTACTCCTTATTCATGTCGACGAATAGCCCGACGATGAAGAGAAAGATGAAATAAAGCGGACAGAACGCGAGCACAGCGATAACTATCCAGAAAATGATCCAAAAAATAACGGTTCCCATAATTTACATTCCTTATAATAAGATACTATAATTATATACAAAAATCGACCGAACGTCAACGATTTCCACAAATAAATACGTTTTTTGAGTGCGGAAAAATACGGAATAACGACAAAAACAAAAGGCGTTGCCGCGGGCATTTGTACTTTTTTTATGAAATTTCGGAATCGTGAAAAGACTTGCGCCGCAGATGTTGAAAACACCCTCAAATAGTGTTAAAATAACAGTGAGCAATGTACCAATCAGCACAATTGCTCCAAAAATTTTTTAAAACAAAATAATAGTAATTTGCATGAAGCTCAAAGAACCGTTGCTGTACTGGCTCAAGCCCGGCAAGATCCAGCCGATCAACTACACGCTCTTTATCCTGATACTCGTCGGCAGCTCGATCTTGCGCTACCGCGTCGGGGTCAACAGCCTTAATCAGAAGCTCCGCGTCGAGGAGCTCAACGGCGCGCTCGAGGATATAGCCAACCACGACAGCCTTACCCATCTTTATAACAGGCATTCGCTCAGCCGCATGATACCGTCCTATGTGGGCGCGGATATCTGCCTTAGGGAATACTCGACCGACAAGGGCAGACCCGAGCTGAGCCTTGCCTACGGCTTTGTCAGACTGACAGCCGCAGACCTCAGCGCCGTTCACGAGGCGATCTCGAGGGCGGATAAGCTGCTGTATGAGAATAAGAAAAACGCACGCGTTCAGCGTGCGTTTTTGCTTTTAATATACGATTACGGGCGTGCCGTATGAGGTGCGCTCATAGAGGATCTTTACCTTGTCATAAGGCGTGTTGACGCAGCCGTGAGAGCCGTTGCCGTTGTAGATAGTGCCGCCGAAGGACGAGCGCCAGCTCGCGTCGTGGATTCCGATACCGCCGTTGAAGCCCAGCCAGAAGTTGACGAAGGACGAATATCCGGGGCCTGTGAGGGTGGTGTTGACAGCGCGTGAGCTGATGCTGTAGCGGCCTGTGGGAGTGTTGCACTCGCCGTCGTTGTTGCCTGTAACAACGTCGGTGTCGAGATACAGCTCGTTGTTCTCGTAGTACCAGAGGTGCTGCTGCGAAATGCTGATCTCAATATACGTACCGCTTCCCGCGGCGGTGGCGGCGTTATTCTTGCCCTCCGCCTTGGAAACCTCGATCTCGCAGGTGGTGTATGTGCCGCGGGCTTCCTTGTTATTGCCGAGCACATAGTACGGCTCAACGCGGAAGGTGTAGGTGTCGCCTGCGGTTAGCTTGTCGGTGATGAAGTAGTTCCTCTCGGTCGCGTCGAGGTACTCGAGGTCGCTGTCGCCGTGAGCGACATAGATGTTGTAGCCTGTAGCGTAGGTGTTGTAGTTCCAGCTCAGGTGAACTCTGGACGCCTCGCTTGTCGCGATGAGGTCGGTAGGCGCGCTCATTCCGCAGACGAGCTGGATCGTCCTGCCCTCTGAGGGGTAGTTGACTCCGTTATACAGAGTGCGGTTCGCGCAGACCTTGTAGGTGTAGAGAACGCCTTCCTTGACGTCGTCGTCGGCGAAGGTGGTCTTGTCGGCGTCGTTTATCTCAGCGACGAGCGTGTACTTGCCGTCCTCGACGGAGCGGTAAACGCGGTAGCTGTCGGCGGTGTCGGACTTGTCCCAGCCGATCTCCATCTCGTCGGAGCTGTGCAGGGCGTGGAGGTTCGAAACCTCGCCTGCCTGGGTGGCGGTTTTCTTGACGGACTCGGGATATTCTCTCGTTTCGCCGTCGATCACGGTGTAGGGAACGATCTTGATCCAGTACTGGGTGCCGCTCTTGAGCTCACCGATAGAAACCTCGGGCTCGGTGACGTCCTTTGCCTTGACGTAGTCCTCGGAGCTGTCCCTGTCGCAGATATAGACAGAGTATCCGTCGGCGTCGTCGGCAGCGTCCCAGGAAAGGTCAATGCGGTCGGGCTCATAGCTGGTTTTTTCGATTGTGTCGATCACACCGCGCGACTGAACGGGAAGCGCGGCATTTTCGTTGAGCGAGGCGGGCGACATTTTTGCGACGTCGGCGGTCTGAGCCGGGGACGACGCGGCGGTGTCGTTCGCGACGACGAAGATGCTTACCGCGACAGCGGAAACCAGAACCACGGAGCCAAGGATCACCGAAAGGGCAATTCTTGATTTTTTCATATACCTTCCATCTCTCTCTCGTAAATTATACAAAGTTTTGGTTTTCAGATAGGCTGTTATCGATATTTAGATTATTATATATTATTTTGCCGCGGTCTGTCAATTCCCTGAGAGAAATTTTTGCGGAAAAAGCCGCTTTTTATATGAACTGCCAATGCGTCGGGGGATTTTTGGGGGTATTTTTGACAATATGATATTTCCGGGGCAGAAACTGCACTGAAATGACCGAAAAAAGCCATGAAAATCAGCGCGTATTATATCTTGTTACAAAAAATGACAGAAGAGGCACCGGAAAATAGCAACATTGTTTTCCGAATTAACTTGTATTATATTGAAAAAAGTGATATAATTGTAATGAACTAAAGGATGGCAGAACCTGATGTTCAAAACTTGCAGCATTGCCGCGTGAAGAATAAAACACAGAATGTCTTCTATAAGCAAACGCGGCGGTGCTGTTTTTCTATCTATAAGGAACGCTTAAAAAAAGGGACGACTATGAGGTATTTCATCGATTTTGAGGCGTCGCAGTTTGCCGAGGAGATAATCTCGGTGGGCTGTGTTGACGAGAGCGGACGGAGCTTCTACTCTCTGGTGCGCCCGAAAAAACCGAAAAAGGTGACTGACTTCATCACCAAGCTGACGGGCATAACGCGCGAGGAGGTTCTCTCTGCGCCCGAGGCGGACGAGGTTTTCGCCCGTTTCTACGACTGGCTCGACAAAAGCGAGGCGTTGAAGTTCTATTGCTACGGCGACTGTGACAGGCGGTTTGCGCTCAACACGGTCGGTGCGGTCACGGATTTCAGCGCCCAGACGGCTCTGAGCCTGATCATCGCCAACATAGTCGACTTTTCGGTCGAGCTCAGACGGCATTTCAAGATGAAGCGTTCCATCGGACTTGCGAAGGCTGTGTCCTACTACCGCGGCGAGGAGATCGTGCAGCGGCACAACTCCCTCGACGACGCGGTATATCTGCGCGAGGTATTTTTCAGGTCGCGCAGCGAGGTCATCGACAAGTGCCCGTTTGAGGAGGAGCTTCCCTCCCCGGCGGATATCGTCCATACCGGCAAGCGCAGCGTAGTGGCTCTCCGCGACGAGTTCGAGATCACCTTTGCCTCTTGCGGCAAGGCTGCCGAGTGGCTCTCTCAGACGCAGCTCAAGAAGAAGCTCACCGTCAGGGAGAAGCAGAACATCAGCAACAAGATCTCGCTCGCAATGGAACGCGACAAGCCCTACAGCGGCTTCATCTGGCGCAGGAACAAGCAATAAAAAGAGGTTTGACAGCGGGCAAACCTCTTTTTTAATTGAAAATGGAAAGTTGAAAGTTGAAAAATAAGGGTCGCTTCGCTCCGATTTATTTTTTAGGGAAGTTTTTTAAAGACAGGCGCATCAGGAGAAAAAGAAAACGTCTGATCCGCCGTTTATGAAGCGTCAATTTCAGATAAACCTTTCCAAAGGCGGAGAAAGCGTCCGACGACGCCCGTGATAAGTAACGTTGCTTTTTTGTTGCATATCTGTTGCATTTGCAAAAATATATGCTATAATCATTAAGGTGAAATTATATGGAAAGATATCTCGACCATTTCCGCGAGGAACACATTGAAATATTACAGTCCAAGGTGCTTTTCCGCGGCATGAACCGCGACGAAATCCGCTCCTTCATCGTCCACGCAAACCCTGTCTACGTCGAGCTTTACGAAGGTCAGCGAATTCGCCTTGACCGCGAGTTCTCACACATGATAGGGCTTGTTATCACGGGCGTGACCCACATCTACAGCGTGGGCTACGACGGCACGCGCACGCTTCTGCGCTCGCTCGGGGACGGCGAAACAAGCGGACTTCTCTGCTCGATGCTCGACTACCAGAACTCGCTTGTTGAGTTCGTCGCGTCGTCGGACGCCGAGATGATAATGTTCACGCCCGACTCTATCCGCGTACAGGAGCTCGGCGACGTTCAGGTTCAGCACAAGATCCTCGTCAACCTGATCGCGGGTCAGAAGAACCTCTACTACGAGATGACCCAGCACCTCGCCTGCCTCTCAAAGCGCACCGTCAGGGACAAGGTCATGCGCTTTTTGTATTACTACGCCGAACGCGTGCGGTGCTACGAGTTCACGGTGCCGTTCTCGCGCGAGGAGCTTGCGGATTACCTCGCGGTCGACAGAGCGTCGCTCTCGCGGACTCTCGGCGAGCTCAAAAAAGAGGGAGTTATCGACTTCAACCGCAGCCGCTTCCGGATACTCAGCACGCGGCTGTTTAAATATTGATATGAAAAATTTGGGATACGGATTACAGAAGGAAGATTTATGACAAAACGGACTTTTAAACGCGCATTTCGCGACAGCCTGCCGATACTCGCGGGCTACCTCGCTCTGGGATTCGGCTTCGGCGTGCTCCTTGAGAGCAAGGGCTACAGCTTCTGGTGGGCGATACTCATGAGCATAACCATGTTCGCGGGCTCGGGTCAGTACGCGGGCGTCGACTTTCTCGCGGGCGGCGCGACGATACTCACCACCGCCTTCATGACGCTGATAATCAACGCGCGCCACTTTTTCTACGGCTTCTCGCTGCTCGACAAGTACAAGGGCATGGGCGCTGTCAAGCCGTACCTGATTTTCGGTCTGACCGACGAAACCTACTCCGTCGTCTGTTCCGCGCAGCTCGACGACACGATAAGCAAGCGGAAATACTACTTTTTCCTGACGGCCCTCGACCACCTCTACTGGATAACGGGCTGCACCCTCGGCGCGATAATCGGCGGCGTGCTGCCGTTTTCAAACGAGGGCATAGACTACGCGATGACCGCGCTTTTCATTGTGATAATGGTCGAACAGTGGCTCAGCACAAAGGAGCACCTGCCCGCGATCCTCGGCGTGGCGACAACGGCGGTATGTCTGTTCGCCTTCGGCCCCGATATGTTCATCATTCCCGCGATGACGCTGATAGCCTTCGAGCTGGTTATCCTGCGCAGGAAGCTCGACAAGACTCAGCCCGAACCCGACGGCGGAACCGGGAAGAAAGCGGAGGTGGAGAGCGATGATTGACGGCGTTATCAACACACCATACTCGCTGATACTCATAGCGGTGATGGCGGCGGTGACGGCGTTTGTGCGCTTTTCGCCGTTCATACTCTTCCCCGAGGGACGAAAAAGGCCGCGCGTTATCACATATCTCGGCACTGTACTGCCATATGCTGTCATAGGAATGCTCGTCGTCTACTGCTTCAAGGGCAAGTCGCTGATAGAGTATCCGTACTGCATACCCGAGCTTCTGGCGGCGGCGCTCGTCGTGGGGCTGCACGTCTGGAAGCGCAACACCCTGATAAGCGTATTCGCGGGCGTAGCGTTCTACATGGTGCTCGTTCAGCTCGTATTTTAGGAGATTATTATGTCATATCTTGAGTTATTCGTAATCGCGGTGGGACTGTCGATGGACGCCTTCGCCGTGTCGATCTGCAAGGGTCTGTCGGTAAGACGGCTGAAGCCCCGTCACAATCTCATTTGCGGACTGTACTTCGGCGGCTTTCAGGCGCTTATGCCCGTTATCGGCTGGCTGCTGGGCAGGCAGTTCGAGAGCCTTATAAAGAGCATTGACCACTGGATAGCCTTCGCGCTGCTGGTGCTCATCGGCGCGAACATGATCCGCGAGGCGGTCAAGAACGAGGAGGAGAACCTCAACGACTCCTTCTCGCCAAAGACGATGCTGCCGCTCGCGGTGGCAACGAGCATAGACGCGCTCGCTGTGGGCGTGACCTTCGCCTTCCTCGACGTTTCGATAGTGCCCGCGGTGTCGATGATAGGCGCGACGACATTTATACTCTCGGCGGTCGGCGTGAAGATCGGCAACGTGTTCGGCGCGAAGTACAAGTCGAAGGCGGAGCTTGTCGGCGGCATAGTGCTCATAGCTATGGGCGTAAAGATACTTATCGAGCACTTGTTTTTTGATTAATCAGCGAAAAATCAAAGGCTGACCTTGCGGTCAGCCTTTTTTGCACTAGTCTTTCCAGACGATTTCGTCCTCGGTGTAGCCTTTCTTTTTCATCTTTGCGATAACGCCCTTGGCGATGAATCCGCTGATGAATACGAGCACCGATACAGCCCAGCCTGCGACGATCTGCGCCCAGATGGGATATCCGCCGTAGCCGCCCTCGGTTGAGAAGAGGGTGATCATGTTCCAAACGAACAGACCCGCGAGCAGCAGCGGAGAGATGAACTTGATCGAAGCCGCGAACCACGCGAACGGCATCTTGAAGCGTTTTGCGTTGCGGTTGACTTCGGTGAGCACCTTGCGGAGGTTGAATGTCCAGCCGATCGCGATGCACTCGAGAATACCGATGAGAATGAGGTTGATCTGGTTAGTCCAGTTGTCCACGATGTCGAGCCACGCAAGACCTGCCTGTGTAATGAATACGAGCGAGATAAGTCCGCTGATAGCGCAGACCGCGATGGTAACGGTCTTGGGCTTGAGGTGGAACTTGTCGGAGATCGCCGCCGAGATACCCTCAACGATAGAGAACGCCGAGTCGATGGCGAGTGTGATAAGCATTAAGTAGAAGATAGCGCCGAACGCCGCGTTGAGCCAGCCGATGTTGGTGAGGTTGACGATCGCGGTGGGATATACGAAGAACGCAGTGCCGATGCCGCTCGCGGTGATGTCGCCGAGCATTCCGGTACCGCCCATGGTCGAGAACATTACGATACCCGAGAGAACGCTGACCGCCATGTCGGAGAACGCGATGATCATCGCGTCAGCCGCGATATCCGCGTCGTCGCCGACGTAGGAGCCGTAAGCGAACATAATAGCCATCATGATCGACAGGCTGTAGAATACCTGACCGATAGCGTCGACCCAGAGCGTCGGGTCAGAGAACGCGTTGACGTCGGGAACGAAGAGCATCTTGATGCCGTCCATAGCGCCTTCCATCGTGCAGCCCTTGACCGCCATGATAAGCAGCAGAACTACGGGGGCGAATACGGTGAACTTTACTACCTTGCCGACGGACTTCGCGCCGTTGCGGATACAGTAGAAGATCAGCCCCCACGCGATGAGCAGACAAACGAGCACGATGCCGGGGATATTGCCGCCGTCGATAGCGGCTGTGGTCTGTGTCAGGTTCAAAAACAGGGTTGAAGCCGCCTCGTTGTCAGCTGTCATGCCGGCGAACTGCCACGAGTTTACGAACATCAGGATAACCCACGCGAATACAACCGAATAGTAGCAGACGATTACAAACGCGTTCGAGGTTGCCGCCCAGCCGACAAACTCCCATTTCTTGCCGATACCGCGCATGGATTCGATAGCGCCGCGGCGGAACTTGCGCGCGATCGAAATCTCCATCATAAGAAGCGGAATACCCATCAGCAGCATTGCCAGCAGGTAAACCACCAGAAATGTACCGCCGCCGTGTTTAGCGGCGAGACCCGGGAATCTCCACGCGTTGCCCAATCCTACCGCGGAACCGACAGCGGCAAGGATAAAGGTAAGGCGGGAACTCCACATACCTCTTTTTTCCATTTTTCTTCAATTCTCCTTTTCATTATGTCATTCAAGACAAAAGATTGTACCTATTATAACACAAGGCACAGTATTTCTGCAATATCTATTGAAAAAATAATCCCAAAAGTATATAATATTATGTATAATATAATAATGACTGCGAAAGGAGCCACAGATATGAAAACCGTAATTGTTTACTATTCCCTCGGCGGATTCACAAAGAAAATCGCTCAGCAGCTCGCCGCAAAAACAGGCGCTGATCTGCTGCGGCTCACCCCCGTGAAGGAGTACCCGAATGAGGGCGCGAAGAAATTCATCGTCGGCGGCAGAGCGGCTGTCGCGGGCTCAAAGCCGAAGCTGCAGCCATATCACTTCAACGCGGAGAAATACGACCGCGTCGTTTTCGGCTCTCCCGTATGGGCGAGCTCGCCCGCACCGCCGATCCGCACGTTCATTGAGGACAACAGGGACGCTCTCGGCGGCAAGGAGCTCGCGGCGTTCTTCACACAGCTCGGCAACGGAGCGGAGAAGGCTAACAGAAAGCTCGCTAAGTGCCTCGGAAAGGACAAGATCGAGCCTGAGATGATATTCTTCGAGCCTAACAAGAAGGACGCGCACAAGGAGAACGAGGCAAAGCTCGGCGACTTCGCGGCGGTGCTCGGAAGATGAAGCAAATCGACCTGATAACGGGCTTTCTCGGCGCGGGCAAGACGACCTTTATCCGCCGCTATACAGACTTCCTTCTGCGGCGCGGAAGCCGCGTCGGTATTCTCGAGAACGACTACGGCGCGGTCAATGTCGACGTAATGCTGCTGCAGGACTTGGAGGGCGAGAGCTGCGGCGTTGAGGCTGTCGCGGGCGGCTGCTGCGCGGACTGCCACCGCCGCCGTTTCAAGACGAAGCTGATCGCGCTCGGAATGTCAGACTACGACCGCGTGCTGATCGAGCCGTCGGGTATCTTTGACGTTGACGAGTTCTTCGACTCACTGTGCGAGCCGCCGCTCGAAAGCTGGTACCGGATCGGCAGCGTGATCGCGGTCGTCGACGCGAATCTCGGCGAGCTCAGCGAGCAGTCCGAGTATATCCTTCTCTCTCAGGTCGCAGGCGCCGGCAGGGTAGTGCTGAGCAAATCCCAAAACGCGACTCCAGAGCAGATTCAGAACACGATCAGCCGTCTCAACCGCGCGGCGGAACGCTTCGGCTGTGCGCGCAGGTTCGGCGCGGACGTTATCACAAAGCCGTGGGACGAGCTTACTGACGCGGATTTTGAGGAAATTCTCGGCAGCGGCTACCGCAGCGAGAGCTTTGTCAAGCGGCTCGACACCGAGGGCTATCAGTCGGTGTACTTCATGGAGCGCAGCTTCACCGAGGACGTTCTGCGCGATAAGGTCGGGAAGATTTTCGCGGACAAGAGCTGCGGCAACGTGTTCAGGATAAAGGGCTTTTTCAGCGACAGCGGCTGGAAGGAGCTGAACGCGACCAGGGAGGAAACGTCCGTCACCCCGATAAAAAACGGTCAGGAAATCATAATCGTGATAGGCGAAGAGCTGCACGAAGAAGCAATTAATAAATACTTTTAAAACACCACACGGGTCAGCCTGAACTGACCCGTGTTTTTTTATCATCTGTATCCGCGTTCACTCATCACCGCGAGGATAGTCTGTACATTTGCCGCTTCATACTGATTGAGCGAGCCTTCGTTGAAGTCCGACGGCGAGATCGTGCCCTTGTACCAGCTCTTTGAGCTGAAATACTCCTGCAGCGGGGGCGTGCTGAACTTCCTGCCGCGGCGCGCGTAGATCTCGTTGAGCGCGATGGTGATTTCCCATTCGCTGAGCGGAGTGACCTCGTTGAAGCTGACGTATCGCTTGTCGGAGCCGTCGAGAATGTAGTCGCCGGAGCTGCCCGAGCTGTGCTTCTTTGTCGGCGAGGTCGCGCCCGTCGAGGGCCGGGTCGCGGGCGGAGTTGTGTTCGGCTGGTCAACGCCCTTCGAGATGATGACGAGCACCTTCTCAGAGTCCTTGATGACCGTACCCGCGTCGGGGCTCTGGCTGATGACGTGCTCGGCGTCGACGTCCTCGCTGTACTCGCGCTTGATCTCAAACCTCGTGCCCGCGTGGTTGAGGGCGGTGTAAGCGTCGTTAGCCTTCATGCCGACGATATCGGGAACCTCCCATGTCGGCTCCGCTGTGGTAGGCTCGGCGGTAGTCACGGCGGCGGTGGTTATTTCCCCGGTCGCGGGAGCGGTGGTTTCGTGCGAAAAGAGCTTTGTCAGCCCGAGCTGCTCGCCGAAGAGCATATATCCGACAACGCCGCTGAGAATCAGAATCACGACGATAATCAGCACCATAACGGCTATCAGACCCTTATTCGATTTCGGTTGGTTGTTTTTCATAACACCGCCTCCTCTTTTTATGGCATTATTGTACCTTTTCCGGCAGAAAAAGTCAATAGGTGGGGTTGACGTACGGGCGGTTTGCTGTGAAAAAGCCGATAAATTTCCAGCAAAAACATTACAATAACTGTAGAAATATGTCGAATTATGTGTTATAATTAATTCGTTTGGATAATTTCCGCAATTTATCTTCAAGGAGTTAATATGAATACAACATCGGTAAACGGAGCGCTGCTTGCCGCGATGATAAAAAACGGCGCCGCTTCACTAAAGAATAAGGTCAAGGAGGTCAACGACCTCAACGTGTTCCCGATCCCCGACGGCGACACGGGCGACAATATGTTTCTGACGATCGACGCGGGCGTAGTTGCTCTCGCGGACGAACCTGCTTCCGTGGGCGAGGCTGCGCGTCTTGCCGCGAACGGAATGCTGCTCGGCGCGCGCGGCAACAGCGGCGTAATCCTCTCGCGAATCTTCGCGGGAATCGCGCGCGGTCTTGAGGGCGTCGACGAGGCTGACGTGCGCACCTTCCACAAGGCGATGGAGAGCGGCGTCAAGGAGAGCTACAGCGCGGTGTCTGTACCCGTCGAGGGCACAATCCTCACCGTATACCGCGACGCTGTCCGTTACGCGGGCACCTGTATCACGGGCGGAACAAGCATGGAAACCTACTTCGAGGACTTGCACTACGAGCTTTGCCGCTCGCTCGAGCGCACACCCGATTTGCTCGACGTGCTCAGGGAGGCAGGCGTTGTCGACAGCGGCGGCGCAGGCTTTATCTATATCGCCGAGGGCATGGCAAAGGCGCTTTCGGGCGAGATGACCGAGCTTGCCGAAACATCGGCGGCGAGAAAGAACGTAGACCTCAATGCCTTCACAGAGGACAGCGTGCTCGAGTTCGGCTACTGCACGGAGTTCCTTCTCCGCCTGCAGCGCGCGAAGGTCGACATCGATACCTTCGACGTAAATCCGCTGATTGAGTGGCTCGGCAGCGTCGGCGACTCCGTCGTCTGCTTCAAGGAGGGCAGCATTGTCAAGGTTCACGTCCACACAATGAAGCCCGGCGACGTTTTCAACCACGTACAGCAGTACGGCGAGTTCCTCACGATAAAGGTCGAGAACATGACCCTCCAGCACAACGAGGTTCACGGCGGCGAGAGCTTCAAGTCCCGCATCGAAAAGCCCAGAAAGCCCTTCGGAATCGTCAGCGTTGCGGCGGGCAAGGGCATAAAGGAAACCTTCCTCAACCTCGGCTGCGACGTAGTTGTCGACGGCGGCCAGAGCATGAACCCCTCGGCGGAGGATATGATCTCCGCGTTCGAGCAGATCAACGCCGACGTTATCTTCGTTTTCCCGAACAACTCAAACATCATCATGACCGCGAATCAGGCGGCTGAGATTTACAAAGGCTCCGACGTGCGCGTCGTACCCAGCAAGACGATCGGCGAGGGCTATGCAGCTATCTCGATGCTCGACACAGAGATCGGCGACACCGACGCTATCATCGAGTCGCTCAAAGAGATCATCGCCGACGTAGTAACGGGCACGGTCTCAAAGGCTGTCCGCGATACCGAGATGGGCGGCGTGAGCGTCAGGAAGGACGACTACATCGGCTTTGTCGGCGATACTATATATGTCGATTCACCCGACAGGGCAGAGGCGGCGCTTGTGCTCGCCGAGAAGATGAACGCCAAGCGCTACGACATCATGCTCGTGTGCTGCGGCGAGGACGTAAGCTCCGACGAGAGCGATAAGCTGCAGAAGGAGCTTTCGAAGGCGTACAGACGCACGGAAGTTGTTATGATAGACGGCGGCCAGCCGATTTATGACTATATAATTATATTGGAATAAGGAGAGAATAATAATGAGAAAGATTAAAATCGTCACCGACTCCTGCTCAGACCTCAAGAAGTCGATCAGAGAGAAGTATGACATTGATTATCTGCAGATGTTCACAGTCCGCGACGCGAAGGAAACTCCCGCGAGCCTCGACTGGGAATACTACAGCCCCAAGGATCTGTACGATACTATCCGCGACGGCAACCGCGTTACCACAACTCAGGTTCCTGCCGTAAACTTTGAGAACGGCTTCAAGAAGTTCCTCGACGAGGGCTTCGACATCGTTTACATCGCCTGTTCCTCAAAGCTCTCAGGCTCCGTCAACACAGGCAGAAAGGTAGCCGAGGAGATGCTCAAGGACTATCCCGACGCAACGATCCGCTGCGTTGACTCTCTGAACGCCTGCGGCGGCGAGGGTCTTGTCGCCGTAAAGGGCGCTCTGCTCCGCGACGAGGGTCTTTCCGCTGACGAGATCGCCGACAGGCTCGACGAGCTCAAGAACAACGTCAACCAGTTCGTAACCGTACACTCGCTCAACGCGCTCAAGGCTGCCGGCAGAGTAAAGGCTTCCTCAGCGTTCTTCGGCAACCTGCTCGGCGTAAAGCCCATTCTCGTTTCCGACAAGAACGGCGACAACATCGCTATCAAGAAGGTCAAGGGTCGTCTCAACTCCCTCGAGGAGATCGTTAACCTGACCGTCGACGGCATTATCCCCGGGGACAACGAGTTCATATACGTCGTTCACGCCGACTGCGAGGACGAGGCTAAGGAAGTTGAGAAGCTCCTCAACGAGAAGCTCCCGGACGTCAAGGTCGAGATCGGCTACATCGGACCCATCATCGGCGCGTCCATCGGCGCCGACGCTGTCGGCATTTTCAGCTGGGGCAAGAGCTGCGAGAGGTTCACCGTATGATGATGGCGGTCGTACTTGCGGTTTCCGCGGTCGTTTCCTACCTCATGGGCGGTCTCAACGGCGCGATCGTCGCCTCACGCCTCTTTCACCGCGAGGATATCCGCGAAAAGGGCAGCGGCAATCCGGGCTTTACCAACTACAAGCGCGTCTACGGCAACGGACTCGTCACATGGCTGGTGCTGATCTTCGACGTGGTCAAGACGATGTTCGTCGTATCCATCACCGCGTGGGTGATGTGGGCGTACTTTGACCAGTGGCAGTTCGGCGCACAGTTCTCGGGACTCTGCGCGATGCTCGGCCACTGCTTCCCCGTGTGGTACAGGTTCAAGGGCGGCAAGGCGTTCATGGCAGGCTTTGCGACGATCTGGTTCGTCGACTGGAGAATGACGCTCATGGCAATGGCGCTGTTCTTACTCGTGCTCTTCACGCTCAAATACATGTCCGTCGCCTCGTGCACGGCGTCGCTCTTCTGCCCGATAATCCTTCCGTTCCTCGGAGTTGCGAACATCTGGGTGGAGATCCTCGCTATCGCGGGCGCTGCGCTGATCATTCTGCGCCACCACGAGAATTTCGCAAAGCTCCTCAGAGGAGAGGAAAGCAAGTTCTCGCTCAAGAGCAAGAAGGCAAGCTGACAATAGATTAATTAAAGGCTCACTCGGTAAGGGTGAGCCTTTTTTATTCTAAAAAAAATCAGAGGCTTGGCGTAATGCCAAACCTCTGTCAATCAGCGATTTAACTCTGAACTCTCAAATCAGAGCTTGGGGCCTGCCTCAACGAGAGCCTTGCCTGCCTCGTTGGTGGTGTACTTGTCGAAGTTCTTGATGAATCTTGCGGCAAGATCCTTAGCCTTCTCGTCCCACTCAGCGGGATTTGCGTATGTATCTCTGGGGTCGAGGATTCCTGTATCAACTCCGGGAAGCTCTGTGGGAACCTCAAAGCCGAAGTAGGGGATAGTCTTTGTGGGAGCGTTCTTGATGTCGCCGCCGAGGATAGCGTCGATGATGCCGCGTGTATCCTTGATGGTGATTCTCTTGCCTGTGCCGTTCCAGCCTGTGTTTACGAGGTACGCCTTTGCGCCGCTCTTTTCCATTCTCTTTACGAGCTCCTCAGCGTACTTTGTGGGGTGCAGCTCGAGGAACGCCTGACCGAAGCAAGCGGAGAAGGTGGGAGTCGGCTCTGTGATGCCGCGCTCTGTACCGGCGAGCTTAGCGGTAAAGCCCGAGAGGAAGTAGTACTGAGTCTGCTCGGGAGTGAGGATAGATACGGGAGGCAGTACGCCGAACGCGTCCGCGGAAAGGAAGATTACGTTCTCGGCAGCGGGACCCGCAGAAACGCCGTTGACGTTCTTCGCGATTTTCTCGATGTGCTCGATGGGATAGGAAACACGGGTGTTCTCGGTAACGCTCTTGTCGTCGAAGTCGATAACGCCGTTTTCTTTTACGGTTACGTTCTCGAGCAGCGCGTCTCTCTTGATAGCGTTGTAGATGTCGGGCTCGCTCTCCTTGTCAAGACCGATAACCTTAGCATAGCAGCCGCCCTCAAAGTTGAATACGCCGTTGTCGTCCCAGCCGTGCTCGTCGTCGCCGATAAGCAGACGCTTGGGGTCGGTGGAAAGGGTGGTCTTGCCTGTACCCGAAAGTCCGAAGAAGATAGCTGTGTTCTTGCCTTCCATGTCGGTGTTTGCGGAGCAGTGCATTGAAGCGATGCCCTGAAGCGGCAGGAAGTAGTTCATCATAGAGAACATACCCTTCTTCATCTCGCCGCCGTACCATGTGTTGAGGATAACCTGCTCGCGGCTGGAAACGTTGAAGAGAACGGCTGTCTCGGAGTGCAGACCGAGCTCCTTGTAGTTCTCGACCTTAGCCTTGGAAGCGTTGTAAACAACGAAGTTCGGCTCAAAGCTCTCGAGCTCCTCAGCGGTGGGCTTGATGAACATGTTCTCAACGAAGTGAGCCTGCCAAGCGACCTCCATGATGAAGCGTACAGCCATGCGGGTGTCCTTGTTCGCGCCGCAGAAAGCGTCTACGACATAGAGCTTCTTGCCGCTGAGCTCGTCGAGAGCGAGCTTCTTGCAGGCTTCCCATGTTTCTTCGGTAGCGGGGTGGTTATCGTTGGGATACTCGGGAGTAGTCCACCAAACGGTGTCCTTTGACTTCTCGTCCATAACGATGAACTTGTCTTTAGGTGAACGGCCTGTGTAAACGCCTGTCATTACGTTGACAGCGCCCAGCTCGGTCTCAACGCCGACGTCAAAGCCCTCGAGAGAGGGGTCGGTCTCGTCCTTGAAGAGCTGTTCGCAGGAGGGATTGTGAATGATTTCGGCGGCGCCTGTGATGCCGTACTTTGTTAAATCAATGTTTGCCATTGTGCATACTCCTTCTGATATAAGATTACAAATACATGATACCATAGCGAAGCGGCGGTTGTCAATATCGGCGCACGTACAAATAAACCGCATAAAATGCAGTTTTTTCAGCCAATAATTGCAAAACGGCGCGTCAGAACCGCTCCTGCAGCGCGAAAATGAATTATTACCATGCAAATACCGCAAAATTACCCCCAAAACCTGCCTCTGCAAAATCCGACGGGATTTGACGAACGCCCGAAAGCGTGCTATACTGATTATAATGATACCGAAAGGGTGAGAAACGTGAGGAGAATAATCGCGTGTCTGTTGATATGCGCAGCTGTGCTGCTGTGCTTTGCGGGCTGCGGCTCGGACGACAACTCAAAAATCGTCGGCAAATGGCAGGCGACGAAGGTCAAGCTAAAGGGCGAGATCATCAACTTTTCCGAGCTCGAGAGCGAAGGCAAGGAATTCAGCTTTGACTTCAAGGAGGACGGAAGCTGCAAGGCAGTCCTCGGCGGCGTTGAGAACAACGGCAGCTACACTTTCAACCAGACCACGGTCGATATCATGTACGGCAACAAGGAAGAGAAGCTCAAGTACGACCGCGGAGTGCTCACGCTGACATTTTATTATAACAACGAGGCGACCTCATATATGTTCACGAAGATTGAATAATTGAGGAGAAGCTGTCAACAATAACCTCACAGGAGGTAATTGACATGACAGAAAAAGAATTATTGTATGTTGAAGACGCGCTCGGCCACGAGCAGTATTTCCAGACCCAGTGCCGCGACACCGCGGGCAGGATCGAGGACGGCGAGCTGAAACGCTTTGCTCAGCAGCTTGAGCAGAAGCACAGCGAGATATTCCGCAGCTTCATGGGCTTGCTGTAAGGGGGTGCGCGCGATGAATGACAGAGATTTGATGGAAAATATGCTCATGCTCGAAAAGGGAGCATGCGAGCTGTTCATGCACGGCACGATCGAATCCTCGAGCACGGACGTCCACCAGACGTTCAACACCTCGCTCAACGCATCTCTTCGGCTGCAGGACGAGATCTACTCGAAGATGCAGTCCAAGGGCTGGTACCCGACCGAGCAGGTACAGCAGTGCAAGATCAACGAGGTAAAGCAGAAGTTCGCACAGGCATAAGCAAAGGACGGAAGGGAAACCTTCCGTCCTTTTTAATTGAAAGTTGAAAGTTGAAAGTTGAAAATTACGGGTCGCTTCGCTCCGAGTTATTGTTTTTGCGGCAATAAAAATCGGGTGCGGGTGTCCCGCCCAAAATTTTCCATTTTCCATTTTTCATTTTCAATTTAAATCGACGCTCGCTTTACATTGACCTTCTTCGCCTGACCCATGACCGAATTCTTGCGGCAGAGCATCAGCGCGGCTCTGCCTTTTTCGCTGCGCGTGTAGACGACCTGCATTCTGTTTTTGAGCAGAGAGGCGAGTATCTCGGCGTTTTCCTTTTTATTGCCGACCGCCGACGGGACTGCCATGCTGTTGACTCCGTTGCTGTCGCCCATGAGCACGTATCTCGGGTTGTCGATAGGCGAGAGCAGCTCGCCGAGAGCCTGGGAGTAAACCTGTTTTTCGCGCTGGGTACCGCCCTTGAGAGCGGCGAAGAGCTTTCCGTTCTCGCTGAAAATCTCGGATTTCGCGTCGCGCGAGGTGATAACGCCGACCTTTTTGAGCGTTTCGAGCACAGCGTCTGAGGCTATGCGGAAGTTTTCGAGCGGATTTGAAGCGCCGTTCGCCTTTTTGAACAGCATTATGCACACGGGAATTCCGATACCCGCGAGGATAAGCACGAGCACTAGCCTTATCCAGAACGGCACGCAAAGCGCCGCCATGACGATGAGTATAAGTATTCCGAAGAGCACAGCCGTGAGGATAGCGGTGGTGAGGTTGCCGCCGCCGAGCTTGACGGGTACGCCCTCTGTTTCGACCGTGTCGCTGACCTCGGGCTTCTGCGTCGGAGTCGCGCGGTAGGATACCTCCCAGCTCTTTTTCATGCGTTCCCTGTCGGCGGCGAGGGCGAGCATTCGTCCGTTGAGCTGAGGAACGGTCTGCGCGTTGAACGGCGGCTTGATGATATCGAGCCTGTCGGTGCCGCTCTCGATAACGCGGCTGCTGTAGGCAGGCGCCATGAAGCAGTCGAACCTGCGGCTGACGGTATCCCAGTCCGCGCCGGCGGGTCTGTCGCTGACGGTGGGGTCGAGGGTGACGAGGTGGAAGATATCCGAAGCCTTCTGAGGGTCGTTCCTGTCGGTGCGGATAGCCCTGCCGCGCATCTGGTTCGAGAGCATGAAGCTGCCGACGAAGCTCGCGAGGATAAGCGAGTTTATGCACGGAGAATCCCAGCCCTCGCCGAGCAGAGCCTTTGTGCCGACGAGAATCTGGAACAGCCCCTTGTTGAACGCCTCGGTGATGAGCGAGACCTTGTTCTTGTTGGAGCCCTGAAAATTCACCCTGCTGTAGCCTACGCCCTCGATGGGAGCTGACGAGAAGCCCACGTCGGCGGACTTAGCCATTTCCTTTATCCGGGGAAGGATCTTGTCGGGCAGAATGACGAGCGTGCCCGAGAGAAGCGCGATATCGGCGCTGCACGAGCGGCGCACCTGCTCAAAAATCGGCACGGTGCCCATCGTCGTGAGCTTTTCGGTGCTGCCGATGAGCGACACGAGGTCTTTTTTGATGAAGTCGGTGAGGATAAGCATTCTCAGATTTTTACCGAGGTTGTTCATCTCGCTCCGTGCGATTTGCGCTATGCTGTCGAGCTTGCCGACGGAGGATATGAACGCCTTCTCGACGGCGGCGTTGTTCTCGATGCAGACGCGGCCGCGGTCGAGCATCATTCGGCTCTCGAGTCTGCCGCGGAGTTCTTCGGCGCGTTCCCTGCCGAAGAGGTCGGGACGGTCGATGATAAGCTGCATGGCGCGCTCGAGGTCGTCGGAACTGAGCTTCCGGTCGCTGTAGTCCGCGACGAGCCGCTGAGCCCGGGCGCTTAGCTTCACGCCCGACACAGCCGCCGCCATTAAGAGCGAGGCAAATTCCTCGGGACGCGCGTAGATTTCCTCCTCAAAGTCTGCCCATTTAAATAGTATACCGCTTTCCTGCACCGCCTGAGCGAAAATCCCGCTTTTGAGTTCAGCCTGAGCCTGGGCGACTGCCTTTGCGCGCCGCTCGTTTATCATCTGCAGCTCCTCTTGGGTGGGGTAGTTGAAGATAACGTAGTCCTGGTGCGGACAGAGTGTCTTTTGCGCGACGAGATCGGGCACGAATATCTCCTCGTCGATGTCGCCGCAGAGGTCGTGGTACCGCTTCCACTCGTTCGCCTTTGAGTCGTAGGGCGGTGTGGCGGTGAGCGCGATGAGGGTGATGTCGCTGCCGAGCTTTTTGAGGAAGCTCTCGAGAGCCTTCTGCCATTCGCTGCGCAGGTGGTGGGCTTCGTCGAGGCAGACGGTCTTGACGCCGGCTTCCTTCATCGTCTTAATGAGGTCAAAGCCCGTGAAGTTCTCGCTTTCGCCTGTTTCCTCGTCGCGGTCGTCGAGCTGCAGCCTGTTCATCGCGGCGTGGAGAGCCTGATATGTGACGGAGGTGATGAGCGCGGGAGTTTTGAGGTCGAAGGAAACGTAGCCGTCCGCGTTCTCGCCCTCGGGGAGGAAGCTGCCCTCGAAGCGCTCACCCCACTGCTGACGGATAATTACGGAGGGCGAGAGCACTACGGCAGGCTTGCCCAGTCCGCGGATAAGCTCAAGCCCGAGAATGGTCTTGCCGCTGCCGGGAGCGGCGACGATGTGAATGCGCCTGTCGGCGAGGTGGCGGTTGGCGTTTTGGAGGACGCGCGCCTGATAATCGCGGAAGGTGCCGCTGAAACGGATATTCCCGAAGTCTTTCATGGTAACACTCCTTGGATAAAATGCTGTATAAATCACACAAAACGTCCGATATATCGGATATTTTGTCTGTTTTTAACAGTATACCATAAATTCACCATATAATACAATGCACTATTGGGAATATTTTTGTCAATTTTCCTTCCGATAATTCTAATATATAATTATAAAATGTTGTTTTCGATTATAATTATGATTGAGTATATATCGAAAAGTTACCAAATTGCGCCTAAATTTGTTAATTTTTTGACAATACGAAGGAGTAAGGCGAATAATTATACAATCTTGTATGTTTTTTCGCCGGCATTTTATAAGAAGGAGGAATTTATTTGCAACACAGCAAACACACAGGCTTGAATCTTAAACGCAAGATAACAGCCTCACTTCTGTCACTGGCAATACTCGGCACGGGTACATTGCCGCTTGTAAGCACAGTTGTTGCGTCCGCTGCGGAAGAATCCGACTCGAGCGTTGGTGCGAAGAACGGTTCTTACGAAAAGCAGGACGGAATTTTCTGGGCTAACGCCAAGTATTACGACTATCTGTCTGACGCCGAAACAACAAAAGGCTGGAGAAATCCGATTCAGGCAGGTACGGGCCACGGCGGTTCGAACGACGACTGGTATCCGTTTGACGGACTCAACAGTCTGATCAGCCGTATCGCCGCGAATGATTCGTCGTGGAGCAAGCCGCTGTATTTCGGCAACTTCTACAACGATAACGACGGACCCTACGCAAGCAGCGATCACGGCGGACCCTACACAAGCGCCATCGACGGGCTTACAAACTTTGTTCACGATCCGAACAACTCCCGTAAGGGCGTAGTAGGAAAGGACTCAAAGCAATACGAGGAAGGCGTAACTCTCACCGGTATTGGCGAGGAGCACCAGAGCTATCAGGGTCTTGTACAGGATTCGCTCACTAACGATCAGCTCATGGTTACCCCGAACACCAAGGCTCCCTACTTTGACGAGGATGCGCTCGGTAGTTACGGACAGGTTATCAAGAGCGGCTTCCCGTTTGTCATTGACAATCAACAGGGCTATACAAAGTATTCATTCAAGTCATCCTCAAGCAGCAGCGCCACTGAATCAAACAACATGGTCGCTGAGGATAACGTGTACTTTACCGGTCTGGACGGCAACAGTCCCGTTGCGCATTATTCGCACGGCACAGACCATGCTGTAAGAGACGGTAAGGGTTACTTTATGTTCGATGACAAGTCGGGCTACGGTATTTATCCGTTCAACCGAACCACCACCACGACCTACAATAAGCTCTATCTCAGCACAGGCGATTCAGGCTGGGATTATATTACACTGTTTTTCATTGGTCTTGACACTGACTGGAATAACAGACGCGATACGCAATGGATTCAGAATAACCCCGACGGCAGCAAGAATTTCTACTATGATTTAAGCAAGATCTCAGCTTCGGACTGGGAAAAGGTAACGGGCGTTATTCTTGCAAACCGTGACGGCTCCGAGCAGACCGAGGATCTTTCCTACGGCTATATCAAGGACGGCGCTGTTTACGTTACAGGCAAGCCCCAGGGCTATACCAAGAACCCTGCCTACACATGGCAGATAATCCCGGACGACGCGGGTATCCAGGGCAGCGAGAAGCTCGACCACGGCTTCGGTATCCGCATGGATGTAAACTTCCGTGTTCCCAAGGGCGGTTATACCTCCGACGGCACTACCCCGATCTCATTTGACTTCGCGGGCGACGACGACCTCTGGATGTTCGTTACCGACAACACAACAGGCGAGTCACACCTTGTGCTCGACATGGGCGGTAACCACAAGAAGAGCGTCGGTAAGGTCACCTTCCTCGACGGCAAAATGACAGGTCATGTAAACGCCGTCGCAAACGGCTCGGGCGACAAGGTATTTGATTTTGATTACACTCATACCTACAAGATGACCGTGTTCTACATGGAGCGCGGCATGATCGAGAGTAACTGCGACATGTCGTTCACCATGACTCCTCTCGGCAACAACGTAATCGTTACCGAGAAGATCAACACCACCGATATCAACCCCGGTCTTGTTGACGACGTCACGGCGGCTTCACAGTTTGAGTTTGTAGCTGAGGATACCGACGGCAACAAAGAGACCTTCTCTCTGGGCGACGACGGCAGATCCGATTTCCCCGGCACCTTCACCGTCGGCAAGGACGTAAAGGTCACCCAGAAGAAAAAGACGGATTCTTCGCTCGTCTATGACACGACCTTCGACTATACCGACAATACCGCCGCTAACCCGTCCAAGGGCAATCTCGGTTCGGGCGAAGGCGACAGCACGAAGGACGTTCCCACCGATTCCAAGAATTTCCTCAACGAGTCAGGGGATACATACGACTACGTTGAGTTCCAGGCTGACTATGTCAACACTCCCAGGGTTGCAGACGTAACTCTCAGCAAGGAGACCGTTGACTTCATCAACCAGCGCCTTAATTCGGGCGATCTGGGTCAGAGCGATTCTTTCCCGATCACGGTATCTCTCGACTTCGGCGGCACAAACGGTCCGCTCTACGACTTCGATTACACCGTAAAGAACGGAAACGATACCTCTGAAGGCACAGCCGACAAGGGCAAGCTCACGATCAAGGACGGCGATACAATCACTATCCCGAACGTACCCATCGGCACCACCGTCACAGTCAGCGAGGATATC
>ONDL01000076.1 GCA_900316555.1 uncultured Eubacteriales bacterium
ATGGTGTGCTGATATATGTAGTTGAACAGCAGGTTCGTTTGACAGAAAACAAGGACGGCTGACGCGGGGATAAGCAGCAGCCTTGACGGCAATCCCTTTATCGCGGCGGCAGCGATCACTGAGCACGCCGCGATAAATACAAGGTACATTCCTATCAGATAATAGGAGTTCGAAACTATCGGGCTGAAGCCGTTATTGTTATAGAACGGGATCTGCTGAAAAACAACAACGGCAGCAACCGCCTTTTGTATTGCCGCAAGCACGAAAGCCAAGGGCAGAAGGAATACTCCCGCCTTTGTTTTGCGGAAGAAAAATATATACAGCGAAAATACAAGGCACGGCAGAACAGGGAACACTATGTATCGGATATAAAACCAGACCGTTCCGAAGCCGCCCTGCGCGTTCTGCGCTGAGCCAAAGCCTGATGTGAAGAAAATAAGGGCAATACAGGCAAGAAATCCAAGCAGTGAGATCGCCGCGCATATCATAACGGGCACCTTGCCGCGCATAATTTGTTTTTCCATAGAGATTCTCCTTTCGGTTTCTTTTGAAATTATAGCACAAATTTTTCAATATAACAAGATATAAGAAAGAGGTGTAACAAATGGCTGTATCAACACAAAAAACACTGAGAAATCAGGTGATGTATCAGGTATTCGTCCGCAATTTCAGCGACGAAGGCACCTTCGCCGCGGTTCAGAGCCGCCTTGACGAGATAAAAGCCCTCGGCACGGATATCATCTGGTTCATGCCTATCCACCCGATCGGCAGGCAGGCGCGGAAGGGTACTCTCGGCTCGCCCTACGCGATAAGCGACTACCGCGAGGTCAACCCCGAGTTCGGCAGCATGTCGGACTTCAAGAGCCTTGTCGGCGCGATCCACGGAAAGGGCATGAAGTGCATCATCGACGTGGTCTATAACCACACCTCGCCCGACTCCGTTCTGAGCCAAAAGCACCCCGAGTGGTTCTATCACCGTCCCGACGGCAGCTTTGGCAACCGCGTCGGCGACTGGACGGATATCATCGACCTCGATTACTCGAACCGCGAGCTATGGGACTACCAGATCGAAACGCTCAAGTTCTGGGCAGGCATCGTCGACGGCTTCCGCTGCGACGTCGCGCCGCTGATTCCGCTCGAGTTCTGGCTAAAGGCGCGCGAGGAGGTCGAAACGGTACGCGAGGGCTGCATCTGGCTCAGCGAGTCCGTCGAACCCGGCTTCATTACATATATGCGCGGACGCGGAATGACCGCGCTGTCTGATTCAGAAATTTTTCAGGCGTTCGACATGGCGTACGACTACGACGTCTACGGCGCGATGAAAGCATACCTCGACGGCAGCGGCAGTCTTGAAGCCTACGCCGACGCGCTCAACCGTCAGGAGTACACCTTCCCCGACAACTACGTCAAGCTCCGCTTCCTCGAGAACCACGACCAGCCGCGCGCGAGGTTCCTGATTCCCGACGAAAACAGGCTCAGGGCATGGACGGCGTTCCTCTTCTTCCAGAAGGGCATGACGCTCATCTACAACGGACAGGAAAAGGCTGTCGCGCACGCGCCGTCGCTCTTTGACCGCGACACCGTCAGGTGGAACGCGGCGGAGAGCATTGATTTAACCAGATACATCGCGCGCCTGTCAGATATAAAGCGCGACCCGATTTTCGCCGACTGCTCCTACACCGTCACCGCGCCCTCGGAGGACACCCTCGTCGCGCTCAGAGAGCATGACGGCAGAAAAATGCTCGGCGTATTTCCTCTCAGGGGCGAGGGCGGTTTGGTTCGCGTCGAGTTTGAGGACGGCGTTTATGAGAACCTTATCAGCGGCGAGGCTGTCGAGGTGTTCCGCGGAATGCTCAGCTCGAACGGCCTGCCCGTGATCCTGCGCAACTTCTGATATGAAGGGATTTCTGCGAACAAAAACCGCCGCCGTGCTGCTCTCTGTGTTCTGCACCCTGCTCTGGGGCACGGCGTTTCCGTTCATAAAGCTCGGATATTCGGCGTTCGGAGTGGCTGACGGCGACGTCGGCGCAATGCTGCTCTTCGCGGGCTGCCGGTTCTTCCTCGCGGGGCTGATGGTGCTGCCCGTCACCGCCTTGCAGCATACGCGCGTCCTTCCGAAGAAAGCCGACGTGCTCCCGATCGTGACCCTCGGTCTTGTGCTGACGGCGGGTCAGTACTTTTTCACCTACATCGGGCTGGGCTTCACGAGCGGCGCGAATACCTCGATAATCACCGCCTGCGCGTCATTTCTGACCGTCCTCGCCGCGCCGGTATTCTTCCGCTCGGACAGGCTGACCGTTCTCAAAATCCTCGGCTGCGTCCTCGGCTTCGGCGGCGTGCTCGTGATGAATCAGGGCGGCGGCGTGTCGGGCGATACGCTCTTCGGCGACAGTATGATTTTCATTTCGACCGCCTGCGCGGCTGCAGGCAACCTGCTCTCAAAGAAGGTCGCAAGCGGACGGAATCCGCTGACCGTGACGGCGTGGCAGCTCCTTGCCGGCGGTGGTCTGCTGGCAGTCGCCGGACTGATTTGGGGCGGCAGGCTGAACTTCTCGAGCCTGCAGGGTGTGGCGATACTTCTGTGGCTTTCGTTTGTGTCGGCTGCGGCGTTCAGCGTATGGACTGCGCTGCTCAAGCACCACCCCGCGAGCAAGATCTCGGTCTACACGCTGCTGATACCCGTTTTCGGCACCGCGCTCTCGGGACTGCTGCTCGGTGAAGCTGTATTTAAAATAGAAACACTACTCGCGCTGCTGCTGATAGCCGCGGGAATAGTGCTTGTAAATATTACAATCAAAGCGAAAGGAGAAGGTCATGATTAAAGGTATTCTCACTGATATGGACGGCGTTATCCTCGACAGTGAAAAGCTATACGTCCGCTTCTGGTGCGAGGCGGGTCAGGCGTGCGGCTTCCCGATGGAGCGAAAGCACGCGCTCGGTATCCGCTCAATGGCGCGACCCTACGCGATCGAAAAATTACAGGGCTGGTTCGGTGAGAGCTTCGACTACGACGAAGTGCGAAACAAGCGTATCGAGCTGATGAACGCCTATGTCGACGTCCACGGCATCGAGCCTAAGCCCCAAGCGGAGTATCTTCTTTCCTATTTAAAAGAAAAGGGAATAAAGGTCGCACTCGCGACGGCAACCGCGAAGCCCCTCGCCGAGAAGTACCTCGAGCGCGTCGGACTGCTGAAATATTTCGACGCGGTAGCAAGCGCGAAGCAGGTCGAGCACGGCAAGCCTGCGCCCGATATCTATATATATGCCGCGAGCCTCCTCGGTCTGAAGCCCGAAGAGTGCATAGCCCTCGAGGACTCGCCGAACGGGATACGCTCGGCTCACGCGGCAGGCTGCAAAACGGTCATGGTGCCCGACCTCGACGGCGCGGCGGAGGAGATAAAGCCGCTGCTGTACGACATCGCTGACGGACTGGCTGACGTCGTGAGGATAATTGAAAATTGAAAATGAAAAATTGAAAATTAAA
This sequence comes from uncultured Eubacteriales bacterium, assembly GCA_900316555.1. Classification (GTDB taxonomy): domain Bacteria; phylum Bacillota; class Clostridia; order Oscillospirales; family Acutalibacteraceae; genus Ruminococcoides. The sequence continues at coordinate 3,485 of ONDL01000076.1, forward strand.
GAGAGAAACGCCCGATGGTACATCGGGCGTTTCCTGTCTGTAAAAAATGAGGGGTACAATTACGTGCCTCTGTGCCGGCACGTATTGAGGAGGGTAGAACAATATACTCGACGGTTGCGGTTCCGTCTTTTGAGTACGCTTTTATTAAACTATATCAATATGAAAACTGTGTGAATTCTGGTTGAAACCTCGCTGAAAAAATTTTTTTCAAAAAAGTCAAAACAAATGTTTGATTTTTCCGAAAACCTGTGTTACAATATAGTCGGAAAGGTGTGTGCGCTTATGAAAACACTCAGTAAAAGTCAATCGAAGATACTCGAATACCTCCGCGAATGCTCCGACAGCGGAAGGGTACCCTCTGTGCGTGAAATCTGCGACTACACGGGACTCAGCTCGACCTCGACGGTGCACCATCACCTCAAGGCTCTCGAGGAAAAGGGGCTGATTATCCGCGAGCACGGCGTTAACCGCTGCATTCAGATCGCGGGCGAGGAGAAGAGCGCCAGTGTGCCCGTCCTCGGCAAGGTCGCTGCGGGCATTCCCATCACCGCTATCCAGGACATTGAGTTCTACGTGCCCGTGCCCGAGCAGCTCAAGCGCGGCAGAGAGCTCTTTGCGCTCAGAGTACAGGGCGAGAGTATGATCAACGCGGGCATTCTCGACGGAGATATCGTGATCGTCCACCGCACGCCCGTCGCAGAGAACGGCGAGATCGTCGTCGCGATGGTAGAGGACAGCGCCACCGTCAAGCGTTTTTACAAGGAAAACGGCTGCTTCCGCCTGCAGCCCGAAAACGACAGCTTCGAGCCGATCATCGTCGACGAGGTAGTTCTGCTCGGCAAGGTCGTTTCACTCATCAGAAATTACTAAGGAGAGATAGATTTGAGCACCGTTTGCGTTTTCGGTTCCTCTAGCGAGGCGATCGACAGACGATATCTTGACGCCGCGTACTCTCTCGGCGCGGCGATATGCAGACGCGGCGAGGGTATGATCTTCGGCGCGGGAAAGTACGGGATCATGGGAGCTGCTGCGCGCGGCTATATTTCAGAGGGAGGCGTTCCGACGGGAGTCAGCCCGTATTTCTTCAGGGAGAGGAATGTCCTGCTCGAGGAGTGCAATCTTGTTTTCACCGACTCAATGCGCGAGCGCAAGGCGTACATGGAGGACAACTCCGACGCGTTTGTCATCTGCGCGGGCGGCATCGGCACCTTCGATGAGTTTTTCGAGGTGCTGACCCTCAAGCAGCTCGGCAGGCACAAAAAGCCGATCGTTATCTACAACCTTCTGGGTTGCTACGACGGGCTGATCGAGCTCATGGAGAACGCTATCCGCGGCAAATTTCTCTCTGAGGACACCAGAAGCCTTTACTCGGTCGTCGAAACCGAGGAAGAGGTCTTTGAGATCATCGACGGCTACACGGCTGTCGAGTACGACAAATACGGAGGCAGATGATGGCTGATTGCTGCGAACAGTGCGCGCACTACGTTGCCGACGAAGAGTTCGGCGACTACTGCTCGGTCAATCTTGACGAGGACGAGATGGAGCGCTTCCTCACCCAGAGCGTAAAGGGCTGCCATTACTTTCAGCTCTACGACGAGTACAAGATCGTGCAAAAACAAAATTAATAATTCATTGCGCCGTCCCGCAAAGGGGCGGCGTTATTTTTTTGTTCTGAAAGGTACATTTAGGGTTTTGCCTGCCGTACTCGCGGAAATCTGCGGATTTCCATTGCGTTTACGGTATTCTCACGTACAGCGCAAACGGCTGATAAACCTTGGTGCTTCGGCTGTCGCGTATTATTACTCAAAAATTGATTAATAGCTGCGAGAAATAGCATTTAAACTGCACAAAGCAAATGTGATGTTTTTGTGAATGCATACAAAACTGTACTTTTTGTCGATAAATGATGAAAAAAGGAGTGTCTGCAATGGGTGTTTTCAAAAAGGCAGCCGAGAAGCTGACGAGTGAAAAAATGAGCTCAAAAAGCCGCAGGAGGCTGATTGTGTTCATTGCGATCATCACGCTTCTCTCGATGACCACCTCGACCGTCGCGTGGTTCACGATCAATACCTTCGCGGGTGTAGACACGCTTGACGTACATAACAGCGTTGCTGCCCAGCTCAAGGTCGCCATAATAATCCTGTCGTTTGCCGTCATCACCTTCCTGCTGACGCGCTTTGCGGGCGGCACGCCGTCGCTGTTCGGCTATACGCTGCAGCGCGTGTCGTCGGGAAGCATGGTTCCCGAGCTGGAGGTCGGCGCCGTGATACTCAGCCGCAATCTGCGCGAAGGTGACGCGCTCAACGAGGGCGACATCATCACCTTCGACGGCTCCGATCAGTTCGGTGAGGTAAACGTGACCCACCGCGTTATTGTCGTGCCGCACGACGAAAACGGCGTTGTGATGCTTCAAACGAAGGGTGACGCAAACGATATCGCCGACAATCCAATCGAATTCTCAAGAGTGAAGTCGATTGTGCTGAAAAAGCTCAGTTTTCTGCGCACGATCTATGATATGTTCCTCTCTCCGTGGGGACTGATAATCTTCATCGCTCTGCTTCTGCTCGTGTTCTTCGACGAGCTGATGAACATCATCAAAATCGCGACGGGCAATTACCGCGACGAGGATGAGGAGAGCATATCCGAGATAATCGAGCGCATTCAGCGCGAGGACAGGGAGAAGGCGGAGGAGAAAAAAGCATTATGGCAGAAAGCGGTTCCGAAAAAGCCGTTCCTTCCGAAGAAGCACCCGAAGCAGCTTCCGAAGATGAACCCGAAGATGAACCCGAAGAGAATGCCGATGAAAAAACCGAAGAATAACTCCTTTTATGACAAAATCTACGCGGCGGTGTGCCTTATCCCGCGCGGGCGCGTCGCGACCTACGGACAGGTCGCCGCTCTTGCGGGCAACGGCGGCGCAGCGCGTGCTGTCGGCAACGCCCTTCACAAAAATCCCATGCCGGGCGTGATACCCTGCCATCGCGTCGTGAACGCTCAGGGCAGGCTGGCTCCGCATTTTGCCTTCGGCGGAGCGGACGAGCAGCGGCGGCTGCTCGAAGCGGAAGGCGTCAGGGTGGACGGCGGGTACGTCGACCTCAGGTTGTATCAGTGGCGCAATCAGTGAGATTTGCATTTTTCGACAAACTGTGGTATAATGTATAAAGATTGTGTGAATACGGTTAGAGGTGACAGATATGGACTATAAGCTCATTGCCGTTGACGTTGACGGCACACTGACCAATTCGCGTAAAGAAATCACACCGCGCACACGATACGCGCTTCTGGAGGCTCAGAAACAGGGCAAGCGCGTGGTTATCGCCTCGGGCAGACAGCCCATGGGCGTTTATCCGATTGCGCGCGACCTCATGCTCGACCGCTACAACGGCTATATCCTCAGCTACAACGGCGGCAAAATCATCAGCTGCGCTACCGACGAGACCGTCGCGACGAAGTTATTCCCGCGCGAGTACCTCGCCGACATCGTGAGCGTGCTCAATGATTATAATGTTACGATCAATACCTTTGACGACAAAAAAATCTTTTCGAACTCAAAGGTCAACGACTACACCTACATCGAGCAGGAGGTAACTCATGCCGAGATGATAGTCTGCGCGGACTTTGTGGCGGAGGTCAAGTTTCCGTTCAACAAGCTCCTTCTGGCGGGCGAGCCTCTCGAGCTCGACGCGTGCCAGGAGCTTCTGCGCAAGCGCTACGACGGTCTGCTCGATATCTACAAGAGCGCGCCGTATTTTCTCGAGATAATGCCGTTCGGCGTTTCCAAGGGCTCGATGCTGCCCGTGCTTCTCGACAAGCTCGGAGTCAGCCGCGAGGAGCTGATCGCCTTCGGCGACAACTACAACGACATGACAATGATAGGCTATGCGGGAATGGGCGTCGCGATGGGCAACGCCGAACCCGAGGTCAAGAAAATCGCCAACTATGTCTGCGAGACCAACGACGAGGACGGCGTCGCGAAAACAATTGAACAGATGATACTATCAAAAGCCTGACCGCACGGTCGGGCTTTTTTGTTGACAAACCGGAAATACGGTACTATAATATTGCCGATAGTAATTCTGCACAGATGTATATAATTTTGTGATTAATGCTCAATAAAGTATGCGGCTAAAGGAAATTAATAATATGAAAAGAGGAGAGAAAATGAAACAATCAACCAAGAAACTGACAGCGCTGTTTCTGTCGATGTGCATGGCGGCGTCGGTTATGACGACTGCGTCTGTTTCGTCGGTAAGCGCGGCGGAAACGGAAAGCGCCGTCTCGTATGATGACGATTACGCGCCTGAGATTGCGGCAGACGTCACGGGCAAGACTGAGTTCGTGTATTACAACGGAGGCAGTTACCGCTATCCAGAAGTACGCCGCGGCATATGAAAAGTTCAATGCGGCGCAGCTCAAGTACGCCGATGTGAACAAGGACGGCGCGGTCGACATCAACGACGCAACCGCTGCCCAGAAGTACATCGCAGGAATAATCAAATCTTTCGATTAAAACAAAAAAGGCAGGCTTTTTACAGCCTGCCTTGAATCGTCTGAGGCGGCTGTGAGGGGTATGAAAGAGCGCCTTTGGGCAATATATACAAATCGGCGGTCAAAACTTTGGAGGGTGCCAAAAGGGATAATGCTAAAACAAATAGATTTTTTTCTCTTAAATTATAATATAAATGTATAGTCATATTCAGATTATAAGGAGGAGAATATATGGCACATATGAAGAAAATTCTTGCTCTGCTGTTGGCGGCTTGCGTTTTCTGCACGGTGGGCATTTTTGCCGCGACCGCTGCGGAGACCGACGACGCGGGCGAGGAAGTAGGCGCTGATGTCGGAATCACGGTTCACTATATCTGTGAAGACGGCAAACCTTCAATCTACTACTGGAACAGCCTGCCCCAGAACAAGGAGACAAGCTATCCGGGACCTGCGATGATTGATGAAGGCAACAACTACTACAAGTACACCTTCAGCACCGAGAGCAAAATCAACTTCCTTTTCGTTGTAGACGGAAAGCAGTCTGAAGAGCTCACCCGCAACGCAGGCGAATGGTGGTACAAGAACAGCCGCTGGTATGACCACGACCCCGATGATATAGTCACATGGGATCGCACCGACCTGCGCGAGGATTCGATCTACTTCGTTATCACCACCCGTTTCTACGACGGCGACAAGGGCAACAACGTTCACTGCTGGGACGACCAAAAGGCGAACAACTCGACTCCGACCCCGCCTGGAGAGGCGACTTCAAGGGTCTGATCGACAAGCTCGACTACCTCAAGGCGCTGGGCTTCTCCGCAATCTGGATCACTCCTGTTGTTGAGAACGCTTCGGGCTACGACTACCACGGCTATCACGCGCTCGACTTCTCAAAGGTCGACCCGC
>ONDL01000095.1 GCA_900316555.1 uncultured Eubacteriales bacterium
ACCATCGCGGAATACCTCGCGTTTGAGCTCGATATGCACATTCTCGTCATTATGACAGACATGACCTCCTACGCCGAGGCTCTGCGTGAGTTCTCGTCCTCAAAGGGCGAGATCCCCGGCAGAAAGGGTTATCCCGGTTATCTCTACTCCGACCTCGCTTCTCTGTACGAGAGAGCGGGCATGATCAAGGGTCATTCGGGTTCGGTAACTCAGATCCCGATTCTCACCATGCCGAACGACGATATCACCCACCCCATTCCCGACCTCACAGGCTACATCACAGAGGGTCAGATCGTTCTCGACCGCACACTCCAGGGTCAGGGTTTCTATCCGCCCGTAAGCGTTCTGCCGTCGCTGTCGCGTCTGATGAAGGACGGCATCGGCGAAGGCTACACGCGCGCTGATCATCAGCCACTCGCGAACCAGCTCTTCGCGTCATACGCAAAGGTTATCGATGCGCGCGCGCTCGCGTCGGTTATCGGCGAGGAGGAGCTTTCTCCGATCGACAAGAAATACATCGAGTTCGGCAAGCTCTTTGAGCAGAAGTTCGTAAACCAGGGCTTCAGCGAGAACAGAAGCATTGAACAGAGCCTCGACTTGGGCTGGGAGCTTCTGTCGACCCTGCCCAGAGCTGAGCTTGACCGTGTTGACGACGCGGTTCTCGACGTTTATTACAAGGGCTAAGAAGGTGTAGTCATGGCTGTACAGGCAGTACCCACCAAGGGTAACTTAATGAATACCAAAAAATCGCTCTCGCTCGCCAAGAACGGCTATGAGCTGCTCGACCGCAAGCGCAACATTCTCATCAGAGAGATGATGACGCTTATCGACCACGCAAACGCCATTCAGGAAAAAATCGACAGCGCGTACGAGGAAGCGTACATCGCCCTCCAGACCGCGAATATCTCAAACGGCTTCTGCGAGGAGATATCAAACGCTATACCCGTTGAGGACGGTCTGCACCTCGATTCGCGCAGCGTCATGGGCGTTGAGATTCCGATTCTCACCATCGACGAGGTTGAGCATTACGAGTTTTTGCACTACGGCACAAGAACCACCAACGCGGCTATCGACAAGGCGTTTATCCTCTTCTCGAAGGTAAAGTACCTCACCGTTGAGCTCGCGGAGATCGAAAACAGCGTTTACCGCCTCGCGGATTCCATCAAGAAAACCCAGAAGCGAGCAAACGCTCTGAAAAACATCATGATTCCGCGCTTTGAGGAAACCGTCAAGTTCATCACCGACGCTCTCGACGAAAAGGACAGAGAGGAGTTCAGCCGCCTCAAGGTCATCAAGCGCAAAAAGCTCAGGGACAGCGAAAGCGAAAGCACATAAAAAAATGGCAAGCAGTTAACGCGCTGCTTGCCTTTTTCATTTTTAAATACTATTTATTCATGTTTGCCGCCGTGGAAGTTGAGTCCGCCCTGCATCCACACAGCGTACGGTTCTCTCAGAGGTGCGTCCGCCGAAAGCTCGATCGACGAGCCGAGCGTAAACGCTCCCGCCGCCATGATAACCTGACTCTCGTAGCCGGGCATATCGGACGGCATCGGCTGAACAAAGCTGTCGACCGCAGAACCGCTCTGGATTCCGCCGCAGAAGGAAATGAGCTTTTCCTCGTCGCCGAGCATGATAAGCTGGATAATATCTCCCCTGTCGTCGCTGTACTTAGGAGTGGTTTCAAATCCGAGCAGCTCAAAGAGCGCCGACGCGAAAACCGCAGTCTTGAGCGCTTCGCCCGTGACGTGAGGAGCGTGATATGCACCCATGAACATCTCGCGGTTAACGCCGAGAGTCGCGCCGATCTCCTTGCCCGTACCGGGTGTGGTCAGTCGGTACGCGCACATCTCGACAAGCTCCTTTTTTCCTGCAATGTAGCCGCCTGTGGGAGCGATACCGCCGCCCGGGTTCTTGATAAGCGAGCCTGCCATGAGGTCAACGCCTATCGTGAGCGGCTCAACCTTCTCGACGAACTCGCCGTAGCAGTTGTCGAGCATGATGATCGATTTCGGCGACACGCGCTTTGTGATATCACAGATTTTCTTTATCTCGCGCCATGTCAGAGTCGCGCGCAGGCTGTAGCCGCGCGAACGCTGGATATACACCATCTTCGGCTGCTTTGCGGCGATGTCGCGCTCAGCCTGTTCATAGTCGACGGTGCCGTCGGGCAGCAGGTCGGTCATCTCAAAGTTGATGTTAAAATCCTTGAGCGAACCGGGGTAGTTGCCCTCGATGCCGATCGCGGAACGTATAGTGTCGTAAGGCATTCCGGTCACACAGTGAACAGTGTCGTTCGGGCGGAGAACGCCGAACAGAGCTACCGTCAGCGCGTGGGTGCCGCTCACGAAGTTGTGGCGGACAAGAGCGTCCTCGGCGTCAAAGGCGAAGGCGTATACCCTGTCGAGAGCGTCTCTGCCGAAGTCGTCGTAGCCGTAGCCCGTGGAAGCGCAGAAGTAACTCTCGCGCACTCCCGCGTTCTGGAACGCCTTTATCATCTTCACCTGATGGTATTCCTGGATTTCATCTATCTCGCGCAGCTTGTCCGCGCAGAGCGCCATGGCCTTCTCTGATGCTTCAAGTATGCGCTCGTCAATATCAAAAAATTTCAAATAATCACCCTATAAAAGATATTCTCGCCATGTGCCGCACTCGGAAAAGCCGAGTCCGCTGTAAAAGCTGACGTTCGCGTTTTTCGCGCGGTGGAGAAATACGTTCTTACCCTCGCTGATAAGAGAATTTGTGATGTGCTTCACCACAGCGGAAGCAAAGCCGGACCTGCGGAACTCCTGTGCGCAGGCGACAGCGCCTAAAACCGCGCCGTCGTCGCTTTCGGCAACCGTCATGGCGAGAGCCGCGAGCTTGCCGTCATGCTCAATTCCGCAGATACGCGCCGCGTTGTGGCGCAGCTTGTGGTTCACGTCAACGTAGAAATCCTCGAACGCGGGCGGACGGAAGTTCTCGTCGGCACAGCCGAAAATCAGCTCATACGCCGCGCGCAGGTCAGGCTCGACAAAGCTCAGACCCCCGTCCTCCTCAAACGGAGTATTGCGCACGAGAACAGCGCCCGTTGTGGTTTTCATGTTAAGATCAAGCTCGTAGCTGCCGCTGCAGATTATCCCTGCCGCGCCGCCGACGCGCACGAACGACGAAACCTCGTCTAAATCGGATTTGTCAGTCAGAAATAATATAAAATTCGAGCCGTTGCGGGCTACAGCGCCTGTTACGGCACCGCTTTCATCGTCGAGCTGGAGCCAATAGTCGACAAAAACCAGCTCGGGCCGGTAGCTCTGGTACAGCGAAAGAATGCGGCAGGCGAACGGATCGAGAGCCGAAAACGCCCTTATAGCGCCCGCAAAGTCAGTGTTTTCTGTGACAGCCTGTATCATAGCTCACCGCCCGCGATTTTCTCAGCCATCTTGTGCGCGAGGAGCATGACGCTCTCGCAGTCTGACTTATTTGCCACGCAGTTAGGCGCGTGAAGGTAGCGGCACGCGAGAGAAATAGCGAGGGTGCGGATACCGCCGTTTGACTTGTGGATAATTCCCGCGTCGTTGCCGCCTGCTACGGCGCGCTTGTACTGCGCCTTGACGCCGATTTGTTCAGCTGTTTCAAACGCCGCCTTTACAAGCCCCTTGTCGTAAATCGTTGTTCTGTCCATCACGGAGACAACAGCGCCTTCGCCGAGGGTGCAGACCTGCTTTGTCGGCTCGATCTCGGGGATATCGGCGGCTGTAGTGGTTTCTATCACAAGAGCGAATTCGGGGTCAATGCTGTACGCCGCGACCTTTGCGCCGCGCAGTCCGACCTCCTCCTGTACAACAAAGGCAAAGTCGGTATCGTACTTCAAATCGCTCTTTATCAGCTCAATCAGGACAAGACAGCCAAAGCGGTCGTCGATAGCCTTGGAGCGTATCGTGCTCTCAGTTTCGGCAAACTCGCTGTCAAAACAAATGCTGTCGCCGATTCCGACGACACTCAGGGCATCATCGCGGCTGTCAGCGCCGATATCTATATACATCTCGGAGTACGCGGGAATCGCCGCGTTCTCATCGCCGTTTGTAAGGTGGACGGGCTTTATGCCGATAACGCCGTTTGTGCCGTTCTTGCCGACGCGGACGCGCTTGCCGACAACGACTCTGCGGTCAAGACCGCCGACCTCGTCGAACTTGAGAAAGCCGTCGGACGTGATATCCGTCACCATAAGTCCGACCTCGTCCATGTGAGCTGAGAGCATCAGCTTGTTCTCAGCGCGATCTCTGCCCTTTTTATGTACAAGAATATTGCCGAGATTATCGATTCTGATTTCGTCGGCACAGTCCTTTATTTCATTTATGATTAAGTCGCGAACCTCTCCCTCGTCGCCCGAGATACCGTCGGCGGCGCAGAGCCTTCGCAGCAGTTTGTAATCAATCATCAAAAGCACCTCCGCTGAGAATATAAGCCGCAATCAGCTTTGCGGTACGCTCCGCGTCGTCCGGGTGCATGACCTCCGCCTGGGTGTGCATATACCTCTCGGGAATCGAGAGCATGGAGGTCTTTACTCCGCTCTTTGTAACGGAGATATGGTCGGCGTTGGTGCCCGTTCTGCCCGACATAGCTTCATACTGCAGGGGTATACCCTCGCTCTCGGCGAGAGCCTTGAGCCTCTCGGTCATCTGTCGGTTGAGAATCGGCGAGTAACCGAGCATTGGGCCTTTATTCAGTTCAATATTGCCGTACTGTCCCGAAACGTCAGGCTGGTTTGCAAAGCTAACGTCGACTACTATCGCTTCGTCCGCGTCAATCTGAAACGCGCCCGTCATTGCGCCCGAGCCGTAGGTTTCCTCCTGAGCGCTCAGGAGAATAATGACCTTATAGTCAAGCTCCCTGCCGCTGAGTAATTCCGCGACGCGGATAAGAGCTGCCACGGAACAGCGGTTATCGAGCGCGGGAGAGGTGATTTTTCCGTTCATAAGCTCAGTCGGCCGCTCACGGAAGGTCAGCTTGTCACCGACAGATATTTTACGGCTGACTTCCTCGTAACTCATTCCGAAGTCGAGCCAGATTTTGTTGATCGGAGTCGCCTTGTCCTCGCTGCCGTCAGAAAGGTGCGGCGGCAGGGAACAGACCGTGCCTGTCAGACCGTCCTCTGTGGTGAGCACTGCATTC
>ONDL01000096.1 GCA_900316555.1 uncultured Eubacteriales bacterium
TCACATAAGTATATTGGCATCGGGGGAAAATTATGAAAATCTATCTCGCGGACATCGCGTCTGTCCTGCCGCGCCACAGGGAGTATATCTCTCCGCAGCGGCTGCAGAAGACGCTCCGCTACCGCATGCCCGACGATCAAAAACGCTGTATCGCGGGCAGCGTATTACTGCGGTATTTTTTAGGCGATACCGCTATCACAGATAACGGCTACGGCAAGCCCGTCGCCTCAGACGGCACTGCGTTCAACCTCTCGCACAGCGGCGAATGGATACTTCTGGCTGTCGGCGAGGGAGAGGTCGGCTGCGATATAGAACGCCCGGAGCACGTCAGCTATGAGAAGATGGGCAGGATCGTTTTCACGGAGAACGAGCTGCGCCTTATTAAACAAGCCCGCGATAAAACGGGCGAGTTCTTTAAGCTCTGGACAAAAAAAGAAGCCCTGCTCAAATGTATGGGCGAGGGCTTTCACCGTCCCGCAAAATCTGTCGACGTGAGCGGAGTTTCCTTTGTTGACGGCAACAGGAAGTATTATCTAAGAACCGTTGTGTTTGCCGACTATGTGATTTCCGCGTGCGCGGCGGATACGGACTTTGAGATGGATATTGAGTTCGTTGATTTAAGACAATTATAAAAAAACGGCTGTCGTGTGGCAGTCGTTTTGTGGTTTTATTGATTCGGAACGACAGCGAAGAACACTAAGTCCTCATCGCTGTCGTTGATCAGACTGTGCGAGTGACCCTTCGGGCAGTAATGGCACTGACCTGCCTCGACCGCGAGCTTTTCTCCGTCGTAGAGAACGGTGCCTTTGCCGCTGAGAAAGTAGATGATCTCGCTGTTGGTGTCGTGCAAATGCTCGCCAATCGTCGCTCCGGGTACGAGGGTACCGTGCAGAAAGCGGTTCAGACCGTCGTAGTGCATCTTCGCCGTGAAGAATTTCTCTCCGCCCTTGAAGTTCGGGATATTCTCGCTTTTCTCGTTTTTAATATCAAAAATCATATCAACACTCCATTTTTCATAATTTGCAATCATTTTATCACATTCCTTGCCGCATATCAACGAAAAATAAAAAAACTCTTGCTTTTTTTCCGCCTTCGGAGTATAATAAACTACAGTTGAATAAAACCTTATCAAGAGTGACGGAGGGACAGGCCCTGTGAAGTCCGGCAACCTGCCATAAGGCAAGGTGCCAAATCCTGCGGTTTTACCGAAAGATGAGTTTATTGTGCGCCTTTCGGAAGAAGGGCGCTTATTTTTTTACTGGAGTGATTAAAATGGCAAAGAGATTGTTTTCTTCGGAGTCCGTAACAGAAGGACATCCCGACAAGGTGTGCGACTGCGTTTCAGACGCGGTGCTCGATAAAATCCTGGAGCAGGACAAGAATGCTCACGTAGCCTGTGAAACCACCGTTACCACAGGCGTTGTACATATCATGGGCGAGATCTCAACCACCGCGAAGGTGGATATCGCCGCCGTAGCGCGCGACGTTATCAGGGAAATCGGCTACGACAACCCAGAGTACGGCTTTGACGGCAGCGGCTGTGCAGTGCTCGTATCAATGGACGCTCAGTCACCCGATATCGCAATGGGCGTCAACGAGAGCTATGAGCTGCGCGACGGCGAGGACGACGCCGACAATCAGATCGGCGCGGGCGATCAGGGCATCATGTTCGGCTATGCCTGCGACGAGACAGAGGAGCTCATGCCGCTTCCAATTTCTCTTGCGCATAAGCTCGCGAAAAAGCTCACCGAGGTCAGAAAGAACGGCACGCTTTCATATCTCCGTCCCGACGGCAAGACTCAGGTCACTGTTGAGTACGACGGCGACAAGGCGGTCAGAGTCGACACTGTCGTTGTTTCGACCCAGCACGACGATGACGTTACCACCGAGCAGATCCGTGAGGATATGATCAAGTACGTTATCAAGCCCGTAATCCCCGAGGTTCTCCTCGATTCCGAGACAAAGATCTTCGTAAACCCCACAGGCAGATTCGTTATCGGCGGTCCTGTCGGCGACGCGGGTCTTACAGGCAGAAAGATCATCGTCGACACCTACGGCGGCTTCTCACGTCACGGCGGCGGCGCTTTCAGCGGCAAGGATCCGACAAAGGTTGACCGCAGTGCGGCGTACTACGCGCGTTATATCGCAAAGAACATCGTCGCCGCGAAGATCGCAAAACGCTGCGAGGTTCAGCTCGCTTACGCTATCGGCGTAGCAAAGCCCGTGTCCATTATGATCGACACCTTCGGCACCTCGGAGTTCAGCGACGACGCTATCAGCGAGGCGGTCGGCAAGGTATTTGACTGCCGTCCCAATTCTATTATCCGCCAGCTCAACCTCACCGAAACAAAGTACAGACCCTTGGCGGCGTACGGTCACATCGGACGTGAGGATCTGGGCGTAAGCTGGGAAAAGACAGACAAAACAGAGGCGTTGCTCAAGGCGCTCAACGCATAAAAACAAAAAGCAGGGAAACGGACTCTCCGTTTCCCTGTAAATTTATCCCTGCAAGCCGAAAGAAATCGATATGGCATTGTCAATGGCGTTCATCGAACGCGCGTCGACGGTGCCCATTTTTTCTTTAAGCCTGCGTTTGTCGATGGTTCGCACCTGCTCGAGCAGCACGACGCTGTCCTTTGACAGACCCGATGTATCTGCGTGCAGCGGTATGTGTGTCGGCAGCTTTGCTTTGGACTGCTGGCTGGTGATAGCCGCCGCGATCACGGTGGGGCTGAAACGATTCCCGACGTTGTTCTGCACGATCAGTACGGGACGGATACCGCCCTGTTCCGAGCCGACCACGGGGCTTAGATCCGCGTAATAGATATCTCCGCGACGTATATTCAAGGCTTTTCACGCTCCAAAAATTTTTTGCCGTTCCCGGCTTGTATTTTTATTTTTGACAGCCGGGTTTTGCTTTATTCAGTTATTACATATTATTTTACGGCGTGAAATGTGTGCGGTTTTAAAGTGCGGCTGCGTCCTCAAATTCAATTTTGCCGCTGCTGTTTTCAAGCGAAACAAGATACCCTTTCTCGTCGGAAACAAGCTCCCAGCTGCCGATTTCCGCCTTACCGTCAGACAGACTCAGCCGTCCGTTTTCCTGTTCGCGGCAAATAGCGTCGAGGACGTTTTTAAGCTCCGCGGGCAGCGAGGGAGAGGGCAGGTACGCTTCGTCTGCGGTGCACTGCAGTCCGTCCTTGCTCAGATGCAGCTCGCCGTCGCTGTAGCCGACCGACAAGCCATTGAGCGTTTCGGGAGAGCTTAGGTGAAGATTCATTCTGCCCTGACGGTTGTATGTAAGGCTGCCGCTCAGCTTTTGTCCACGGTAATCGGCATTGAAGTCGGCTGTGAAATCCGTCACGAGCTGTGCGTGCTTCGCGCCGGCGCAGCCCGGGAGCATAATCAGCGCGAAAAAAAGGACACATAATGCTTTCAAAGATTTTGTCATAAGACACCTCCTTGTGCATTATATGTCCGTATTTTTTTATCATGACACCGAGCAAGCCCTGAGCGCCTCGGAAATGCATTCGATCATGTCCGACGGGAGCATAGAGATTTTTCCCAGCTTTTCAGCCGCGATGTCGCCCGCAAGTCCGTGAAGATATACCGCCGCCGCTGCCGCGTCAAACGGCTTTGCACCCTGAGCGAGCAGCGCGCCCGCGATACCCGCGAGAACGTCTCCGCTTCCGCCTGTCGCCATGCCGCTGTTTCCGGTGTGGTTAACAAGAACCCTGCC
>ONDL01000122.1 GCA_900316555.1 uncultured Eubacteriales bacterium
ACCCGAACTTCCGAATAACAACTGAATAACTCACACACATTACGCAGACAGATAAGTAAAATGTCTGCGTTTTTCTTTTTTGCATACAGCGTTGAAATTGAGCGCCTCGGCCGGCGAAATTGAGCAGTAGCGTCGCTGAAATTGAGCATCTGCGTCGGCAAAATTGAGCAGTGCCGTCGCGCGATTGAGCATTGACAAGTCGGCGTGTGCATATTACAATAAAAGTGCTTTACTCACAGGAGGATAGGGCAACGCTGAGGAGCGACCCGAGCGCTTGTGAGGTTTGCGAGTGATGGGCGATGTCGGTTTTGCCGGCACCGCCTTTTCATCACTCGGAAATCAAAGCGATAAACCTCGGGTTCGGGCAGAGCCCGATGAGCCGCAGGCTCCTTTAGCTTTCTTTGTCTATGCCGAAAAGTTTTCTCATGGACTCCCTGCACTCAATCACCACGCGGTAGGAATCGTGCACGATGCGGTCGCAAATCGCATCAGCCACAATCTGCGAGCCGATTTTGTCACGCCAGCCCTTTACGCCAAATTGAGAACAAAAGATAATTGAACCTTTCTTGTATCTGCCTTCTGCGATTTCCAACAAATCCCGCGCCTGCGATTCCTCGAGCCTGTACAAAAGCCATTCGTCGAGGATCAGCAGCGCGGGCTTTTTGTACTGCTCAATAACCTTGGAATATGTGCCGGTTGTTCTTGCGATCGCAAGATCTGTCAACAACTCCGGTAATCTGACATATCTTACCTGATAGGATTTCCTGACTGCTGCCATCCCCAACGCGCAGGCAAGATACGTCTTTCCGCAGCCTGTCGCACCCATCAGCAGAATGTTGTGATGCTCATGGATATAGACGCATTCAGCGAAACGCGCGATTTGCGCCTTATCGAGATTTCTCTGAGGAAGATACGAAATATTCTCAATGCACTCCGATGGGTCGGCGAACTGTGCCTTCTTGATCATTCTTGCCAGCGTATTGTTTTTTCGGGTAGTCCACTCGGCATCTACTAAAAGTCCGAATCTGTCCTCGAATGAGAGCGAGGAGATTTCCGGATTGGTAAGCTGTTCTCTGAAGGCTTCCGCCATCGTTCCGAGGCGAATCTCGCGCAGCTTTGAGATGGTGTTTTCCGTCAGCATTAGTCCTCACCTCCGTAATAGTCAGCACCTCTGGTGAAGCCGTAAGCATCTGAAGATGAAGTTTCTGCCTGCTGACTCTTCTTGGTTTTATCCTGACCTGTTGACAGAATCACCTGTATGTTTTTGTAGGAAGGACGCGGCGTAAATGTCAACGCCTTTTTACAGGCGTTTTCAAGTCTGCTTTGTAGCCCTGCTGCTCAACCTTGTAACCGTTAAAAATGGCAGTGACGACCATTTTTGTGGACGAGCCGTTTTTCGCCGCCCATTTAATGAAACGGTCGCCGTTCCACTGCACATATTTTTGATGATTTGGCGGCATATGCTCCTCGTTTGTGCTGTATTGATTGGCTCTGCCGTAAAGACGGCGGTGGGAACAGATCCTGTTGCCGTCAAAGAACACCTCGACGGTATTTTTGGTTAAACGGACATCCACCTTCTTTTTGATGTACTCAAAGGGAACGGAGTAATTCATCTTGTCGAGTGAAATGTGGTAGTTTGGCGCTACCGTCGCAATCTTCCACGTCGAAAGCTCATACGGATGTAACGGTAACGGCATCAGAAAAGGTTTTTCCTCTTGAAAAAGCGCTGCGCGGCTGCCGTCTTTCTTTTGAAAAGGCTTATGGTTGAATTGATAGAGCCTTTCCGAAATTGCCTCGTTCAGCTCAGGCAGAGAAAGGAACTCCCTGTTTCTCAGTGCAGCGAGGATGAATGTGGAGATTACTCCGACAGTTCCCTCGACCATTGCTTTATCCTTGGGCGCTCTCACGCGACAGGGCAGAATTGCGGTATTGTAATGCTCGGCGAGCTCGGCATAGGATTTGTTGAGCTTGATTTCATTCTTACCGTGCTTATCCACGCCGGTCTTAAGATTGTCACACTGAATGATTTTAGCAACGCCGCCAAAGTACTTGTAGGCATTTACATGCGCCTCTGTCCAGCATTCCTGATTCATAGAGAGGAATCCCTCTACATACGAATAGCCGCTGAAC
>ONDL01000077.1 GCA_900316555.1 uncultured Eubacteriales bacterium
TGAAGCTGCCGCACGATATCGCGGCGCCTGCGGGAATGATAGGCGCGTCTAACTTCTTTGAGCTTGCTGTGGCTGTTGCAATCGCGCTGTTCGGCACCACCTCTCCTGCAGCGCTGGCGACGAGAGTAGGTGTGCTGACGGAGGTTCCCGTAATGCTGTTCATGGTCAGCATTGCCAATAAGACGAAAAGCGTTTTCAGAAATAATGATAACCGGTAATAGGAAATACCTATTAGCAGATGTCTTGACAAATTCATAGAATAGTGTGATAATAGTATTGCAGATAAACCTACTAAGTTAGTAGGAGAACTATGCAATATGATTCCGCTAAGTAAGGAGCACTATGGATGAAAACCTATAAAAAGATTACCGACCTGATCGGAAATACACCTTTGTTAGAGCTTGAGAATTACGGAGAGTATCAAAATCTCGGCGCAAAGATATTCGGAAAGCTGGAATATTTCAATCCCGCCGGCAGCGTCAAGGACAGAATCGCCAAGGCGATGATCGACGACGCTGAGGCAAAGGGCGTACTCAAGCCCGACTCAGTCATTATCGAGCCGACGAGCGGCAACACGGGTATCGGTCTTGCGGCGGTAGCGGCTGCGAGGGGATACAAGGTTATTCTGACTATGCCCGAGACTATGAGCGTCGAGAGAAGGAATCTTCTCAAGGCTTATGGCGCGCAGGTTGTTCTGACACCCGGCGTGAATGGCATGAAGGGCGCGATTCAGAAGGCGCAGGAGCTTGCTGCGGAAAACGAAAACAGCTTTATCCCCAGCCAGTTCACGAACGCGGCAAATCCGAGCGCGCACCGCAGCACAACCGGTCCCGAAATCTGGAATGACACAGACGGCAAGGTGGATATATTTGTTGCAGGAGTCGGAACAGGCGGAACAGTTTCGGGTGTCGGCGAATATCTGAAAAGTCAGAATTCCGATGTAAAAATAGTCGCGGTAGAGCCTGCGGGTTCGCCTGTGCTTTCCGGTGAGAAGCCAGGTCCGCATAAGATCCAGGGCATTGGCGCCGGCTTCGTTCCCGAGACGCTGAATACAGACGTTTATGACGAGATTATCAAGGTTGAGAATGAGGACGCCTTCAAAACAGGCAGGATCCTCGCCAAAAAAGAAGGCTTGCTTGTCGGAATTTCTTCAGGCGCGGCTGTATGGGCAGCGGCTCAGCTCGCTAAGCGTCCCGAGAACAAGGGCAAAATCATCGTAGCGCTTCTTCCCGACACGGGCGAACGCTATTTATCCACACCGATGTTTACAGAATAAGAGGTTATCAAAATGCTTTATCTCAGCAACGCAAAACTGAACCGTTTTTCAGCTGAAATCGCCGCCGTGCGTTTCGGCAGCGTTGCTATGCCCATGTGCTGTTGTGTTTGTATGATGCATACAGGCGGCATAGCGCGATGTTGAGACATCATATACAGCTATCGTTTCACCGCCTGTTTGCGCTTTCGTAAGCAGGCGGTATTTTATGTTTAAAAGAGGGTTGAATATGACTGAAACAAGAGAAAGCACTACTGCTAAGCTTTGCTCCTTTGCCCGCGCCTATCATTCCAATACAGGCAGACAGAAGATTTTTGACGATTACCTCGCTTATGATCTGATGGGCAAGGAGGAATATGAGGAAATCGGTCAGCTGATTGAAAATGACTTTGAATCGGAGCAACTGAGTATCAACTATTCGTTCAGCTCAAAGAGGATTATTGAGAAGCTGAATCGCTATATCGCGCCGATACCGCTGTCGCGTATCGCTTTCGCGGAGAATAAGCTGCTGGAATTTGCGCAAAAGCACGGGAAATGCCAGTACGTCGTTTGCGGCGCGGGCATGGATACCTTTGCCTTCCGCAACGGCAATCCCGATATTCATGTTTTTGAGCTTGACCACCCAAATACGGGCAGATACAAGCGTGAGAGAGTGAAGCAGCTCGAGTGGAACATTCCCGACAATCTGACCTTTGTGCCGATTGATTTTTCTACCGATAACATGACTCAAGCGCTTCTTGACGCGGGCTTTCAGCCTGATGTGCCGTCGTTTTTTGCTATCCTCGGCGTGTCCTATTACCTGACGCTTCCGGTATTCGCGCAGACGATAGGCGAAATCAGCGGTCTTTGCACTGCGGACAGCCAAATCGTCTTTGATTATCCCGACGAAACAACACTGAGCGGTTCAGGCGCGGAGCGCGTCCATACGCTCGCGGAAATCACCGAAAAGCTCGGTGAGAAAATGATGCACGGCTACTCGTTCCGCGAGATCAGCGAAACGCTGGAGCGTTACAGCTATGAGATAGAGGATCATGAAACGCCACAGATGATCGAGCGGCAGTATTTTGAAAACAGAACGGACGGCATCACGGCGTTTGAAAACATCCATTTCATTTTGGCGGACAGGAGGGAGAGCGTATGAACAAAATCGCAAGCTTTACCGTCAACCATGACAAGTTAGATAAGGGAATGTATCTCTCTCGGACGGACGGTGACGTAATTACCTACGATATTCGCATGAAAAAACCAAACGGCGGCGATTATCTCGGCAACGGCGCGCTGCACACCTTTGAGCATCTTTTTGCGACATATGCGCGCAACAGCAGATTTTCGGACAGCGTAATTTATGTAGGCCCGATGGGGTGCAGAACAGGTTTTTATTTTCTTGTAAGGAATAATATTTCACACACACAGGCAATCGCTCTTGTTAAGGAGAGCTTTGAATATATCGCGCGGTTCAGCGGCGAAATACCCGGAGCCAAACGGGAGGAATGCGGCAACTACCGCGAGCAGGATTTGAACGGCGCAAAAGAAACGGCAAAAGATATGCTGTCAGTTTTACAAAACTGGACAGCAGAAGATTTGAAATACAAGGAGTAATCATTATGGCTAATTATAAAAAAATCGAGTCCGCACTGATTCACGGCGGCATTTCAACAGACGAATTCACGGGAGCGGTCAATGTACCGATTTACCAGACCTCAACCTATCAGCAGAGCGGCTTGGGTGAGGAACCGAAGTGGGAGTACTCCCGCACAGGCAATCCCACGCGGGCGGCATTGGAATCGCTTATTGCTGAGCTGGAGCACGGCAAGGCAGGTTTTGCCTTCGGCTCGGGCATGGCGGCAATCACAGCGGTGCTCAGTCTGTTTGAATCGGGCGACAAAGTCCTGATTTCAAGCAATGTCTACGGCGGCACCTTCCGCGTGCTCGACAAGGTTTTCAACCACTTCAATATCGGCTATTCAATTGAGGACACAACAGATTTGGAGGCTCTCGAAAAGAAAATTACAAGTGATGTCAAGGCGATCCTCGTCGAAAGTCCCGCTAATCCGCTGCTGACGATCACCGACCTTGCGGCAGTCGCTGCGCTTGCTAAAAAGCATGGAATCCTTTCGATTGTTGACAACACCTTTATGACGCCGTACCTGCAAAGACCGATTGAACTGGGCGTGGACATCGTTGTCCACAGCGCGACAAAATACCTCGGCGGTCACAGCGACGTAGTGTCCGGCTTGGTCGTAGTCAATGACGACGAGCTGGCGCAAAGACTCGCGTTTATCCAGAACTCCACAGGCGGCGTTCTCGGTCCCTTCGACAGCTTTTTACTGATAAGAGGTATCAAGACCCTCGGAGTGCGTCTTGACCGTCACGTTGAGAACGCCGAAAAAGCCGCGGCATTCCTTCAGAACCACAGGGCTGTCAAGAAGGTCTACTATCCCGGCTTGCCCGACGCGCAGGGCTACGAAATAAACAAGCGTCAGGCGAAAAACGGCGGTGCAATGATTTCATTCGAGCTTTACGAAAACTACAATATTAAGAAATTTTTCAAGTCACTCAAGCTTGTTGCACTCGCGGAAAGTCTCGGCGGCGTTGAGAGTCTTGTCTGCCATCCCGCAAGCATGACGCACGCGTCAATTCCATATGAGGTGCGCCAGAAGGTCGGCATTATCGACGGCTTGATCAGACTATCCATCGGCATTGAAAATATCGACGACATTCTCGCCGATTTGGAACAGGCGATTGCGGAAAGCGAGGAATAATCATGGCACTCTACAACGATATGCAGGAGCTTATCGGCAACACGCCGCTTGTAAAGCTCAATCATCTCGATCTCCCTGACGGCGTTAATCTCTACGCGAAGCTGGAACTTTTCAATCCGTCGGGCAGCGTCAAGGATAGAATCGGAAAATATATGATAGCCGACGCGGAGCGGCGCGGTATTCTCAAAAAGGGCGGCACAATCGTCGAGGCGACCGCAGGCAACACAGGTCTCGGCATAGCCTTTGCCGCGCTGAATAAGGGCTACAAAATCATCCTTGTGGTGCCGACCAAGTTTTCACAGGAAAAGCAGACGCTTCTCCGCGCGCTCGGAGCGGAGATCATCAACACCCCGCGCGAGGGCGGTATGCTCGGTGCGTGGGACAAGGCGGAGGAGATCCGCCGTTCCATTCCGGGCGCGGTAACGCTCGAGCAGTTCAAGAATCAGGCGAATCCGCAGGCTCACTACGAAACGACAGGCAGAGAGATATATGAGGATCTGAACGGTCAGATAGACTATCTCGTTGCAGGCGCAGGCAGCGGCGGAACTTATTCGGGTGTCGTTAAATTTCTGAAAGAGAAAAATAAAAACATTGTCGGCGTGCTTGCCGACCCCGAAGGTTCTACAATGGGCGGCGGCGAACACGGCGACTACAATATTGAGGGCATCGGAAACGACTTCATCGCAGATACGATGGATATGTCCCTTGTCGACAGAGTTGTCAAGATGAACGACGGAGAAGCCTTTGACGGTGCGCGCGAGCTTGCCAAAAAGGAAGGGATTTTTGCCGGTTCCTCTTCGGGAGCGGCGCTTGCGGCGGCGAAAAAGCTGATTAAAAGCGGCGCCCGCGGCAATATCGTTATTATCCTGCCCGACCGCGGCGACCGTTATTTCACAAAGCATTTGTATGAATAAAATTGGGAGTAAGAAATGCCGATTATTGATTTTCACGCGCACATATATCCGAATAAAATAGCCCAAAAGGCGACGAATGCCACTGCAGACTTTTACGGCATTTCGCCTGCCTGTATCGGCACAGGCGACGAGCTGCTGAGGGAGGGCAAAATAGCCGGTATTGATGAATTTGTCCTCCTGCCCGTTGCGACAAAGTCCGAGCAGGTGCGCCATGTCAACGAGTTTATTCTCGGCGAGACAGCCGCGCATAAGGAATTTTACGGCTTTGGCACGCTGCACCCCGATTGCGAAAACATAATGGAAGAAGCCGAATATATTCTTAACTCAGGGCTTAAGGGCATCAAACTGCACCCCGACACTCAGCGTTTCAATACTGATGACAAGAGATTGTTCGAGGTCTATGAAGCGGTTCAGGGAAAGCTGCCGCTGCTTGTGCACTGCGGCGATAAGAGGTTTGATTTTTCCCATCCCGCGCGGCTGAAACGTGTGATAGACAATTTCCCGAAATTACAGGTTATCGCCGCCCATCTGGGCGGCTGGTCGCTGTTCGGGGAAGCCTTTGCGATTCTGAGGGATACGGACTGCTTTCTTGATATTTCAAGCTGTACGATGTTTTTCCCGCCCGAAAGAGTGGCGCGGTACATCGCGGGCTATGGTGCGGACAGGATTTTGTTCGGCACGGATTTTCCTCTCTGGAGCCCTGAAACCGAGGTTGAATCTTTTCGCAAGCTGCCGCTGTCTGCGGAAGAATTTGATAAAATCGCGTACAAAAACGCGCTTCGTATCTTAAAAAACCAATAGGCAAAACCTATTACCTACTATACCTATCGGATATTAGACATTTAACAAAAACCATGATAAAATATAATCACTGAAACGAAAGGAGAGAGCACCATGACCATGCGTTATTCAACGTGTTGTAATACTATTATGTGTACGATGCAAAAGGGATATTTCTGCGTTGTGGCATGCTGTGCGCTCCGAATGTGAAGGGCAATTCTGCGTTTCACTGAGGAAGTCAGCGCATGACTTCCGTTTTTTTATGCCCAAAACGGGCAGAAAGGGAGTAATCAAAAGTAATCAAATGAAAAAAGTATTAATCGTCTGTATCATCGCGCTTGTCGCCGCGTTCAGCGTGACAGGCTGCGCGTCGACAAACGCATCAAACGAGAGCAGTCACAGCGAAAGCACAACGCACGACTGCTGCAAGGACAAAGAAGCGACTGATTCCGAGGTTCCAGATTGCTGCAAGAGCAAGGAACACGCGGATAACGATACATCAAAAACCTCAGATGTTCCCGACTGCTGTGCGGGAGACTGATAAAGATAAATTGATCAACACATTTAGAAAGGGAAATAAAAATGAAAAAAAGAATTCTCGCGGCTCTTTTCGCCGCCACACTGACATTAACCGCTTTTGCGGGTTGTAATACAGCTTCATCAGACTCAACCTCCGAGAACTCCGCTTCCGCAAGCACTGCCAAGGAGTCCGGAACGGAAGCAGCAAAGGCAACGCTCGAAAAAACAAGCTTCAACCTCGGACACCTAAATTCCACCGCTCACCTGCTCGGCTTTGTTGCCAAGGAGGAGGGCTATTTTGAGGAAGAGGGACTTGACGTTACTCTCACGCTGTTTTCATCTGCCGCGGAGCTTTCGAGCGGTCTTGAATCCGAAAAGCTCGACGTTGCCTTTATCGGTTCTGTTCCCGCGCTGACATTCCAGAGCAAGGGACACGACCTGACTATCTTCGGCGGTGAGATGACCAACGGTCACGGTTATGTGATCAAGCCGGAGTACGTCGAGGGCAAAACCGACTGGGACGTTTCGATTCTCAAGGGCAGAAACGTTGCTTCCGTCAAGAACTCCGTACAGGACGCGGAGCTGCAGATCCTGTTAAAGGATAAAAATATTGAGATCGGCGAGGGGGAGGACAAGGTCAATATCGTCTACTTCGACAGCCAGAAGGACGCCTATAACGCTCTCCAGAATGACACCATCGACGCGGCTTCGGCGTATTCACCATACACCTCGCTTGCCGAGAGTCAGGGCTACAAGATCGTCTACCGCTGCTCCGAGGAAGAGCTCCTCAAGAATCAGCCTTGCTGCCGTCAGGTCGCCACAACCGAGGCGCTTTCCAAATATCCCAACTCCTACAATGCGTTTGAGCGCGCACTGATCAAGGCGTACAAGTTCACACAGGAGAACAAGGAGCAGACCGTCAAGGACGTAAAAAAGTACATTGACATTGAGGAAAACCTGATCAACACCGAGGTGTACGGCGGCTACGGAACCTCCGTTCCCGATCCCGACAAGCAGGGTACCGTTGCTCTCAAAAACTCCATTGTGGAGCTGGGCTACACCGAGGACTACGACATCGATAAGCTCTATAACACAGAGATATACAAGAATGCTTTGGCAAGCCTGATCAAGGAAAACCCCGGCGATAAAATCTACGCGGAGCTTCAGGAGCATTTCGACAAATACGAATAACAAAACATATCCGGGATGAAGGTTTATGAGTAAGATAGAAATCAAAAATTTAACGGTTGACTATACCGAGAAGAAGAACCGCTTTACAGCCCTGAGGGACGTCAGCTTTTCGATCGAAGAGGGCGAGTTCGTCAGCATCATCGGCTCGAGCGGCTGCGGAAAGAGCACGCTGCTCAGCATTCTGGAGGGTATCAATTTCCCGACCTCGGGAGAAATCCTGATAGACGGCGAGCCGATCAAGGGTACGGGCACCGACCGAGGCGTTGTATTTCAGCACTATTCGCTGTTTCCGTGGATGACCGCAAGGAAGAACGTCGCTTTCGGTGTGAAGCAGGTCAATAAGTCCGCTTCCAAGGCGGAACGTCTGCAAATCGCGGACGAGTTTCTCGAAAAGGTCGGACTGGAAAACTTCAAAAACAAATATCCCTCACAGCTTTCGGGCGGCATGCAGCAGCGTGTTGCAATCGCGAGAGCGCTCGCAATGGACACGGACATTCTTCTGATGGATGAACCGTTCGGTGCAATCGACGCGAAGAACCGCACCATTCTGCAGGAGCTTCTGCTAGAGCTTTGGGAGGGCGACGGCACAAGCCCGAGAAAAACCGTTGTGTTTGTCACTCACGACATTGACGAGGCAATCCTGCTTTCGGATAAGATTGTGATGATGACCGCTCATCCCGGTCAGGTATACAAAGAGATAGAGGTTCCATTTGCACGCCCGAGGAATCGCGCGCAGCTTGTTCAGACAAAGGAATACAACAAGTTCCGCAACAGGCTGCTCGCGATGTTCTACAGCGACATTGTGAACAAGATCGGCGGAGAGGAGGTCGTGCTGTAATGACTCTCAAAAAACGTTATCTCAGAACGGTACATTTCCTGTTTATCGCGCTGCTGCTCGTTCAGCTCCTGCCGGACAAACTGACCACGGACACCTACGCCGGCTATGTGATATGGTTCGCCGTCGGAGTGGAGATCCTGACGCTGATTGTGTCGGCACTGATCAAAAAGCCGCTCGGACTGACTCTGTTCGTGGATATCGTCAGCTTTATATACGGTTTGCTGATTGCATGGACGCTGGCGACGGCAAAATTCAATTTGCTGAAGCCCTCGTTGTTTCCGCCGCCCGGAAGAGTTTTCTGGCAGCTCATCGGCGACTACGAAAAAATATTCACGAACATTCTCAGCTCGGTCGGCATTATTTTGCAGGGTTACCTGTTGGCAGCTGCCGTTGCGATCATTCTCGGATTGCTGCTCGGTTCAAGCGAACGACTCGGCAACGTCGCGACTTATCTTGCAAAGTTCTTAGGCGCGATCCCGCCGATCGTATACATTCCATACGGCATCGCGCTGCTGCCAACCTTCCGTTCGGTATCGGTTTTTGTCATCTTTCTGGCGACCTTCTGGCCTGTGCTGGCAGGTACCATGAGCGGCGTGATGAACGTTGACAAAAAGACGCTCGATTCCGCGAGGGTACTCAACGTCAACCGATTCACCATGCTGTTTTCCGTTATTCTGCCCGCGTCGCTGCCGCAGATTTTCATCGGCTGCAATCAGGGACTGACTGTTTCGTTTGTCCTGCTGACTTCGGCGGAGATGATCGGCGCACAGAGCGGACTCGGCTTCTACATCAAAAACTACTCTGATTTCGGCGACTACACACGCACGCTCGTCGGCTTGATCGTGATTGGCATCGTGATTGTCGTCATTTCATTCGGATTCAATAAGATTCAAAAATACCTGCTTCGCTGGAAGCACTGAGGGGGCGAAAGCATGACAGAAATATTATGGCACGGCAGGGGAGGACAGGGAGCCTTCACCGCCGCAAGACTTCTCGGCGACGCTTATTCGCTCAAGGATAATGCGTACGCGCTGGCGTTCCCGTCCTTCGGACCCGAGCGCAGAGGAGCGCCGATCAGGGCGTTTACCAAGCTCGACCAAAAGCCGATCGGCAACCGCAGCGAAATCACAAAATCCAACTACAGTATTTTTCTGGACGACACGCTTTTCAGCGCGAAGTCATTCCGCGAGCTGAAGCAGAACGGAAAAATTCTTTTAAATACAAAAAAAAAGCTCGACGACCCGCGCGTAATAACGCTCGACGGAGACAGCATAGCGGCGCGGATTCTGGGACTTCCTATCACAAACACAATATTGCTTGGCGCGTTCGCGGCAATCTCGAATGAAATTTCTTTAGAGGAAATATATGAAGCGATTCGACAGACAATGCCGCGCCGTCTGCATGAGAAGAATATCGCCGCCGTCAAAGCGGCATATGAGGAGGTCGTCGCATGAAGCCGTATCTGAGGGATTTCGTTCCGAACGCCTTTGAGGATATTCCCGACGCGACCGCATATGAGGCAGGCTATCTTGTCACAAAGAACGCGGGCTGGCGCAACGTCCGTCCCGTAATTGACGCGCAAAAATGCGTCGGCTGCTTGAATTGTTATCTGTATTGTCCCGACGGTGTGATTTACCGCGAGGGAAGCAGTGTGGCAATCGACTACGATTTTTGCAAGGGCTGCGGTATCTGCCGCAAAATCTGTAAAATAGGCGCGATAGAGATGGAGGCGGAAAAGTAAATGGCAAAAGCATTTTTATCAGGCAACGAGGCATTTGCTTACGGTGTGCGGCTGGCGCGTCCGCAGGTGATTTCCGCTTATCCGATAACGCCGCAGACGATCGTGGTGGAGAAGCTCTCCGAATTTGTTGAGGACGGCAGCCTGAACGCGGAATTTATTCATGTGGAATCCGAGCATTCGGCGCTGTCCTGCGCGATAGGCGCGTCCTCAGTCGGCGCGAGAGCCTTTACCGCGACGTCCTCTCAGGGCTTGCTCTATATGGCGGAGTGCCTGCCGTACGCGGCAGGCGGACGGTTCCCGATCGTTATGATGAACGCGAACCGCTCGACCGCGCTGCCGTGGAATATCTACGGCGACCAGCGTGATTCGCTCTCGCAGCTCGACAGCGGCTGGATCCAGGCTTTCGCCGAAAACGCGCAGGAGGCGCTTGACCTTGCGCTGATGAGCTTCTACATCGCGGAGCACAAAAACGTCAGCACACCATTCATGGCTAATCTCGACGGCTTTGTTCTAACCCATACCTACGAGGTCGTTGACGTGCCCACATCGGAACAGGCGAACGCGTTTCTGCCAAAGTACGAAACAGAGAACAAGCTCGATTTGCAGCATCCAAGAAACCTCGCTTTTTCGGCAGGACCCGACACAAATACCATTTTCAAATACAAGGAGCACATCGGGATATTGAACTCAAAGTCTGTTATCAAGGAAGCCGAGGACAGATTTGAAACCA
Organism: uncultured Eubacteriales bacterium; assembly: GCA_900316555.1. GTDB lineage: Bacteria > Bacillota > Clostridia > Oscillospirales > Acutalibacteraceae > Ruminococcoides. Next base: position 10,749 of record ONDL01000077.1, read on the forward strand.
TTTTCGGCAGGCGATACAGCGGTTTGACCGAGAGCTACCGAACCGAGGACGCGGATTATATCATAATCACGCTCGGAAGTATCGCGGGACTTGTCCGCGAGGTTGTGGACGCACTCAGACAAGAGGGCAGACGCGTCGGTCTGCTGCGGCTGCGATATCTCCGTCCGTTCCCGAATGAGGAAATCGCAAACGCTGTCAAAGACGCAAAGGCTTTGGCGGTACTTGAAAAGGATGTCTCTTTTGGCAACGAGGGCACGGTTTATACCAACGTCAACTCCGCTCTGCAAAAAGCAGGAATAACGCTTCCGACATCAAATTATATCGGCGGTCTCGGCGGAAAGAATATTTCCTTTGAAGAAATAATCAATATCTTTGACGAGCTTGAAAAACAGCAGTCAAAAGTAAAATTTTTAGGGATCGGCGGTGAAGCAAATGGCGATTAATGCGAAAACTCTCAGTGAAACAGAGCTGTTCTATGGTCACAAGGCGTGCGCCGGCTGCGGAGGCAGTCTTGCGGTACGGATCGCTCTAAAGGTTTTGGGAGAAAACGCCGTAGCCGTTCTTCCGGCAGGATGTATGTCTGCAGTCGGCTTCAACTTTCCGCAGCTATGCTTCGGCAACAACGCCATTATTTCCACCTTTGCCGGAACCGCTTCCATGCTGACAGGCGTTGAAGCCGGACTCAGAGCACAGGGTATCACCGACTTTCACGCGGTGGGCTTTGCAGGCGAC
>ONDL01000033.1 GCA_900316555.1 uncultured Eubacteriales bacterium
AATATTGTTGTACTTGACAAACTAACAACGTTAGTATTATAATGACTAACGCTGTTAGTTTTGCTTTTTTTGGAGGTAATAATGAGCACAAAGGGATTAACAAAGGAAAAAATCATCGCGGAGGCGATTGCCTATATCGAGGAGAGCGGGCAGTCAAGGATTTCTCTGCATGAGCTGGCTCGCAGATTGGGGATAAAAACGCCTTCTCTCTACAACCACATCAAGAACACAAGGGATTTGCGGCACGAGATTTTCAGACATGCTATCACAATGTTTGTCGACAATCAGAACGCCGCTACCGAGGGCAAGCAAAAGGATGAGGCGGTTATGGCGTTTGCTGACGCGTACTTTTCGTTCGCGAGGGAGAATAAGGGGCTGTACCGACTGATCATGTCAATGCCGCAGGACAACGACGACACCGAAAAGGAGCTTGCGGTTCCGCTGCTCGAAACAGCAATCAGACTGTTGCGTGACTACGGCCTGAGCGACGAAGAGTGCATTCACTGGCAGCGAGTATTCCGCGCCACGCTGCACGGGTATGTATCTCAGGAGGATCTGGGGTATTTTTACTATTATAAGGACACGGATCTGGAAAAAAGCCGTCAGCTTGCTGTTCAGTGCTTTCTGACTGTACTCCACGCGGAAATAAATGCTTAAAAGAGGCGCAAAAATGCAAAAGAAAAACGAATTATTCACAACCATGCCCGCCGGCAGGGCAGTCGCGAAGCTGGCGGTGCCAACAGTAATCAGTCAGATCGTCGTCATACTGTACAGTCTGGCGGATACCTTCTTCGTCGGACAGATCGGCGCTCCTAACCAGCTTGCGGCGCTGAAGATACCCTGCTGCGACAGCGAGCTGATTGAGAAAATCGCGATAGAAACAGGCTTTGCGAAGGAATACGTCGAGAGATTCGGCGAGTACGCTGTATCTGACAGCCTGTACGATAACGCGCTCGCGGGCAGAACCTACGACGGTAAGTCCGACGCGGACAAGCTCTGGCTCGCTCAGAAGGACGTTATAACGCGGCTTGCGAAGGAAGGCTCATGCGTGATAGTCGGCAGGTGCGCGGATTTCATCTTGCGCGATATCGCAGATTGCCTTTCGGTTTTCATTCACGCGTCCGACGAGAAGCGCGCTGAGAGGATAGTGTCCGTTTATGGTCAGCGTGAGGAAGCTCCGGCAAAGCGCCTGCACGACAAGGACAGAAAGCGCAGAGCGTACTATGAGCTGTACACCGGAACCTCATGGGGAGATATAGCAAATTACACGATCTGCCTTGACAGCGGCGTACTGGGAACAAACAAATGCGTTGATATCATAAAAGGTTTATATTAACACAAACAGGAAAGAGCCGGTCACAGTGAATGTGACCGGCTCTTGTTGTTTCAGTTCACGGCGAGCATCTTTATAGCTTTTCTTAAGTACAGCATAAATATTAAATACTGCACTACCGACATGATGTTAAAGAATATCTGCAATAATGAAACGATAATGAACGACGAGTTATCGTTGAAAATCAGGATAGCTATATTTGAACAGGTTTCGATTACATAGAAAACGCTGAAAAGCGTATATAACCTGCTGCCCGTCTGATCCATTTCCTTTTTGTCGAGCTTCAGGGACAGGCTGCGGATTCCCTGAATGACATAGATGATCGCCAGAAAGCTCGTGAGCGTAGTCAGCAGACCTGTAATAGTGCCTACAGCGTTGTCGCCCGACCAGATCATTCCTATGATAGAGAGTGCGACGCCAAACAGGATAGAATAAAGCGCGACCTTGAAGTTTTCGTTCTCACCGGACGCCTTCAGAACTCCGATAATTGTCAGCGCAAACCCTGCCAGTAAAAATATGACGGCAAGTATCGCGATGATCAAAAACGGAGCCAACAGCAGCTCTTCTTCCGGGAAGTTTATGTAAATATAATAGTTTATCATGTTGCCGATAGCTGATGCAGTCGAAAAAACACTGGCAAGCATAAATGAAATCTGCGCCAAAAATACTATTTTGATACCGCGCTCGGCTTTTGGAAATGTCATATATAACTCTCCTTTTCAGAGTACTAGATATAATAACCCAGCTTATTATATTGTAAAGTGAAAAAAATGTTTTGTCAATGTACAAACGCATAAAATTATCCAAAATAATTACTTGATTTTACGCTATTTTTTGTTATAATATATTATGTATTATTGTTTATTGGAGGATATCGTGGAAAACGTAAGACAAATACCTACAAAGCTAAACAAGCTGAATTGGATTGTTCCCGCGTGCTTCGGATGTTCGTGCGCGCTGTTGGCGGCGGCGATCTCGCTTCTTATGGTCAGGGGCTTCGACAACATGGAGCACAGCTGGCTGTTCAGCATAGGCGCGGATTTGTTCTGCATGGCGGTATGCGTTATGCTTTGCTTCAGCTGCGTGCTGAACTTCAAACGGAGAAACGAGCACACGAGGGTTTTTGTCGGTCTGCTGACAACCAACGCGATGGCGATGTTTCTGGACGAGGCGGCGTGGCTTGTGCAGGGCATTCCTCAGTTCAGAACACTCAATTTGATAATAAACGTGTTATTTTATATGAACGGCGTTGTTTTGATTTACGAGTTCTGGCAGTACGTGCGGCGAGTTCTCAAGATGGAAAACAGCCTGATGAGGGCGGCTGACAGCATACTGAATCTGCTGCTTATCCCGACGCTGCTGCTTTGTCTTGTTAATTTCTTTTATCCGCTGTACTTCATGGTTGACGAAAACGGCTGGTACCAGCGCTGCGACAAATGGTACATAAGCCAGCTGTATATGTTCGTCGCGCTGCTGATAGTAATTCTGGAGCTGCTGATGTCGAGGGCGTCGAAGAAGGACAGGCTGGTCGCTTTTTCGTTCGTCGTAATTCCTCTGATAAATCAGCTGCTCACGCGGTACACATTCGGAATCTCGACACAATACGCCGCGATGCTTGTTTCAATTGTCCTTATTTACGGCGTACTTTTCGCGGAGCGTGAAAAGACGATCAACTCGACGGAAATGGAGCTTAACGTGGCGACGCGGATACAATCCGATATGCTTCCGAACACCTTTCCGTTTTTGCCTGACAGGACGGAATTTGACCTGTTTGCCTCGATGACTCCCGCAAAGGAGGTCGGCGGTGATTTCTACGACTTCTTCATGGTTGACGACGACAGGCTGGCGCTTGTTATTGCCGATGTTTCGGGAAAGGGAATACCCGCCGCTCTGTTCATGATGGCGTCAAAGATTCTGATAAAGAACTGCGTGATGACGGGCAAAAGCCCGGGAGAGGTTCTCAGAACCATAAATAACCAGATCTGCGAAAACAATCAGGAGGAGATGTTCGTCACTGTCTGGCTGGGTATTCTTAATCTCAGTGACGGCACCCTCGTTTCGGCTAACGCGGGTCACGAATATCCTCTGCTCAAGACTCCCGACGGCGATTTTGAGCTGGTCAAGTCGAAGCACAGCTTTGTCGTAGGCGGAATGAAAGGACTGAAATACCGTGAAACCGAGCTGAAGCTCGAACCCGGCGCGAAGCTGTTCCTGTACACCGACGGAGTTCCCGAGGCGGAAACAAAGGGCGAAAAGCAGTACGGCTACGACAGGTTCCTCGCTGTTGTCAACAGGCACAAGAACGGCACTCCTAAGGAGCTGCTCGCGTCTGTAGAAACGGATGTTAAGGACTTTGTACAGGAATATCCGCAGTTTGACGACCTCACCATGCTGTGCGTGCATTATATCGGAAAGGATGATAATGATGAAAGAGCTGACGATTGAAGCGGCAGTTGAAAACATAGATAAAGTTACTGCTTTTGTGACAGAGGAGCTTGACAAGCTCGATTGTCCGATGAAGGCCGAAACCCAGATCGCGATCGCGATTGATGAGCTGTTCGGAAATATCGCACGCTACGCTTATTCTCCCGATATCGGCAAGGCTACGGTCAGGTTTGACGTCGACGAGAATCCGCTCTCGGTGATTATCACCTTTATCGACAATGGCGTTCCGTTCAATCCGCTTGAGCAGACAGAGCCTGACGTTCACGCGTCCGCTAAGGAGCGCAAAATCGGCGGTCTTGGAATCTTTTTGGTTAAGAAAACCATGAACATGGTTGAATACGAATACAAAGACGGTCAGAATATTTTAAGAATAAAAAAGAACCTTGAATAAGACAAAAGAGATGAAAGAATGAAAAACAACGGAAAAATAATCAGTAAGCTGTTCCGCAATTCGGTGATAAGTATAATTGCGGCGGCGATTGCCACAATGCTCGGCATTGTTATCGACGGTATTATTATCGGCAGGTTCCTCGGATCCGACAGCATGGCGGCATACGGACTTGTTACTCCGATAATCAACCTTGCCACCGCGTTCAGCGGCATTCTGGCGACGGGCGCTCAGATCATCTGCGCGCAGTATCTTGGCGCGGGCAGCAAGCAGAAGGCAAGACGCGCGTTCTCGATGTGCATGGTCATCACGGTGATTATCTCGCTGTTAATGGCTGCGGGAGTCCTGATTTTCAGGTATGATATCAGCCGGCTTCTCGGCGCCCGCGGAAACGCTTCAAATCTGCTCGAGCCCACCGCGGATTATCTTCTCGGTATCGTGTTCTCGTTCCCGTGCGTGCTGTTCCTGTTTGAGTTCAACTCGCTGATGAGGCTCGACGGCGACGCAAACCGTGTTGTTGTCGCGGTTGTCGTCATGACGGTGCTCGATGTCGCGGGCGACCTTGTCAACGCGCTCGTGATTCACGGCGGTATGCTCGGCATGGGTCTTACAACCTCTATCAGCTATGTAGCGGCGCTGATTATTATGCTGCTCCACTTTACAAAGAAGGATATAATCTTCAAGTTCTCGTTTAAGGGACTTCGCATAAAGGATCTGGGAGATATTATCGTTACAGGCTCGTCCTCGGCGGTCGGCTCGGCGTCCTCGATGCTGCGAAACGCGGTTCTCAACCAGATTATGGTCGCGTCAATTATGTCCAGCACAGCGGTCGCTGCTCTCGGCGTAGTAAATACCGTTTTCAACTTCACCTCGTCGACAATGCTCGGCATTGCGATGACGACCGCGATGATCGCGGGCATGATTCTCGGCGAGCAGGACAGAGTCGCTGCGGAATCGCTAGTCAAGGTGACGATGAAGGCTACTCTTATCGTAGGAGCTGCGCTGACGGCGATACTTATGATCTTCGCCGATTTTATCGCAGGCGCGTTCGGCGGTGCTGACGGCGCTCAGATGGTCGCTATGGCTACAAAGGGTCTGCGAATCTATGCGCTGAGTATCTTTTTCTACGGACTCAACGTCGCATTCATCAACTACACTCAGGGAATGCGCCGCATGGTCGTTTCAGACATCTTCTGCTTCCTCGTCAACTTCCCGTTTATCGTGCTTCCGGCGCTCGCGCTCTTCGGTGTTCTCGACGCCGACGCGGTATGGTGGTCGTTCCTTATCGGCGAGTCAATCAACCTCGTCTGCATTATCGTCTACGCGGCGATCAGGAAGCGCGGATTTCCGTTCCGAGCGAAGGATTACCTGTTTCTCAGGGACGGCTTCGGCGTTTCGGAGGAAAATCTCCTCGACTTCTCCGTAACCGAGCAGTCGCAGGTTGTTCCCGCCTCAGAGGGAGTGGCGAAATTCTGTGAGGAAAAGGGCGCGACGCCCAAGGAATCCATGATGCTCTCGCTTTTTGTAGAGGAGCTGAGCAACAATATCATTAAGTTCGGGTTTGCCGACGGGAAGAGTCACAGCATAGATATCCGTGTTATCAAGCTCGACAACGGCTGGACGCTGCGTATGCGCGACAACTGCAAGAGGTTCGATCCGACCGAGTGGATAAAGCTTCACGAAACAGACGACAAGACAAAGAATATTGGTATCCGTATGGTGTGCGGTATGGCAAAGAAGGTAGAATACCTCAGCACTATGGATTTGAATAATATTACCATTACAATATAAAGGAGAAATCAATATGAACATCAAAAGAAAAAAGGACAGCAGCAATCTCTTTGTAACAGTAAACGGCAGAATCGACACAGTAACCGCGCCCGAGTTTGAGGCGGGAGTAAAGCCCTACCTCGACGGCGTAACAGATCTGACGATCGACTTCAAGGAAGTAAACTATGTTTCTTCCGCGGGACTCCGCGTACTGCTTTCACTCCAGAAGAAGATGATGGCTCAGGGCGAGATGATGCTTGTCAACGTCAGCGAGGCTGTAAACGACGTATTTGAGGTCACAGGCTTTGACGAGATCCTGACATACGAAATGGGTGAGTAAGTATGAATATCATTGAACTGCTTGAGCAGTATACAAGAGAAAAGCCCAACGCTGCAATCTTGTTTGACGAGGCTCATTCCAAGGGTATTACATACGCTCAGCTCGACGAGATGAGCGGCAGGATATACGCCCACCTCAGCGCAAAGGGAATAGGCAGGGAGGACTTTGTTCTGATCAATCTGCCCAGAGGTATTATGCCCGTTATCGCGATGATCGGCGTCTGGAAGGCAGGCGCGGCATGGGCGCTGGTTGAGGATACATACGCACCCGACCGAATCGACTATATCCGCAACGACTGCGGCTGCAAGTACGAGCTCAACGCCGAGTGCTGGGACGAGCTGATGGCTACAGAGCCGAAGACAGGTCACGCCGTTACCGACGACCACGATGCCGCCTACGCGATTTATACCTCGGGTACTACAGGCAACCCCAAGGGCGTTCTTCACGAGTACGGCAACCTCGGCAGAGCGATCGAATCCGTCCGTCTTAACGGAGAGAACCCCTTCAACGGCAAGGACAGACTCGCACTCCTCGCGCCGATGAACTTTGTCGCGTCCGTAATCGTTATCCTCGAGGTTCTCAGTATCTGCGGCGGCAAGATGTTCATTGTAAGCTACGCCACGATCAAAAACCCGATGGCGCTTAAGATGTTCTTTATCGAGAAGCGCATCACGATCACCTTCCTGACTCCGTCCTATGTCCGCATGCTCGGCAACCAGACAGGCCCGTTCCTCAGAATGCTCTTTGTCGGCAGCGAGCCCGCGAACAATCTCTATAACAAAAACCTCGATCTTATCAATATTTACGCCGCGTCCGAGAGCGGATTCGCGGTAGGCGTGTTCAAGATCGACAGGGAATACGAGACCTGTCCGATCGGCAAGCCCGAGATTGAAACTAAAATCACCCTGATCGCCGAGGACGGCACAGAAGCCGAGGACGGTGAAATCGGCGAGCTCTGCTTTGAAAATCCCTTCGTCCGCGGCTATATCAACCTTCCCGAGGAAACCGAGAAGGCGTTTGTAAACGGCATTTATCACACGGGTGACCTCGCGCGCAAGGAAGCCGACGGCAACTACGTCCTGCTCGGCAGAACCGGCGACATGATCAAGATTAACGGCAACCGCATTGAGCCTGCCGAGATCGAAGCGTCCGTAAAGCAGGTGCTCGGAATTGACTGGGCAGCGGCGCGCGGCTTTGAAGAGGGCAACAAGAGCTATCTCTGCGCCTATTTCACCGCCGACGTTGAGGTCGACACCAACTACATGCGCGAGGAGCTCTCGAAGCGCCTGCCATATTACATGATACCTGCCTACTACATAAAGATCGACAAGGTGCCGCTCAAGCCGAACGGCAAGATGGACAGAAAGGCTCTGCCCAAGCCCGACACCTCCGACTTCAAGACAAGCTACGCCGCGCCCGAGAACGAGATCCAGCGGAAGCTCTGTACCGCTATGGAAAAGGTGCTCAAGCTCGATCAGGTCGGCATCAACGACGATTTCTATGAGCTGGGCGGCGACTCGCTAGGTTCTATCCGCGTAATCACCGAGAGCGACCTGCCCGGACTTAACGCGGGCGAGATCTTCCGCGGCAGAACTCCCAAGAATATCGCAGCTCTGTACGAGGCGAACCACGCTAACGACGACGGCGAGGCTCCCGAGCAGAAAAACGCCCGAGCGATGGAAACAGACCATCCGTTGACAACCGAGCAGCTCTACATGGTTGACTATCAGCTTTACACTCCGAAATCCACCATGTACAACCTCTTCTCGATGCTCAAGGTCGACAAGGATATGTTCGATATGCAGAAGATGGCTGAAGCCATGCATACCGCAATCCGCAACCATTCGGCGCTGCTGACCACCTTCCACTTCAACGAGGACGGCGAGATCGTTCAGCGCTATACGCCCGAAGTATTGCAGGATATCCACGTTGAAAAAATCAGCGAGTTTGAGTTCGCCACCTTAAAGGACAACCTCGTTCAGCCGTTCAAGATGATCGGCGGCTGTCTGCACCGCTGCCGCGTATTCGAAACAGAGAAGAGCGGCTATGTATTCTTTGACGTTCACCACACGCTTTTCGACGGCACCTCGCTCAAGGTATTCATGGGCAACGTCGGCAAGGCGTACATGGGCATGCAGCCCGAGCTGGATCTGTACTATCTTTTCCTGCAGAACCGCGAGGACGCAGTTGAGTCCGAATTCTACGAGGAGAGCCGCAAGTACTTTGAGGAGCGCTATGAAGGCGTGAAGTGGTCGAGCTACCCGAAGGTTGACCATGAATCGCGTGAAAACGAGATGGGCGAGCTGTTCGCACCTCTCGGAATCGAGCAGCCCCAGATGAAGGCGGTAGAGCGTCAGTACAAGGTCAGCCGCAACGAGTTCTTCATCACCGCGGCGATTCTGTCAATCGCGATTTACAACAAAGAGAACGACATCAAGATTTCATGGATATACAACGGCAGAGAGGACATGACCGCGATGAACACAGTCGGTCTGCTGTTCCGCGACCTTCCTGTCGGCGTCCGCTTAAAAGACGAGATGACACTCCGCGAGCTGTTCGCAGAGGTTCACACCCAGGTTCAGAAGGGCATTGAGCACAGCTGCTATCCCTATGTAGATATCCACAACCAGGTCGGCGGTGAAGAGGCTGCGTATCTGCTCTATCAGCGCGATATCCGCGACATGGGCGGCCTTGAGGGAATGAACGTCGAAACGATCGATGTCCGCCAGAACCAGGCGGCTTCACAGACGGTTCTCGATATGGAGATCCTCGATGGCGCAGACGGTCTTATCCTGATGATCGACTACACCGCGAGCCTTTACGACGACGAGAGCATGAACGACTTCAAGGATACCTACCTCAGAGTTGCTCAGGGCTTGGTAACCCACAACTCCCAGAAGGACGTTACAATCGGAGAAATCCGCAATAAATACACCAATAAAAAGAACTTCTTCGAGACGATTGCCGGCATATTCAGGAGAAAGAAATGAACCTGAGCAGAAAAAACGACGCAAAAATAATTATTGGCCACCGCTACGGCGTAAATCAGCGCATAACGGGTGAGTATGATACCGACCTCGCTGTAAAATGCCGCAACGGAGTGTTCGTCGGCGGAAAGACAGGCGACGTGATCGCCTTCAAGGGAATCCCCTTCGCGCAGCAGCCCACGGGTGAGCTGCGCTGGAAGGCTCCCGTTCCTCCCGCGAACAGCGACGGCGTTTTTGAGGCGTACTATAACGGAAAATCCCCGATCCAGACCGAATGGAAAACCGAGCAGGCGTCATACTATCCTCAGGGCGAGGACTGCCTTTATCTCAACATATGGGTGAACCGCACCGACGACAGGACGGATAAGCCTGTCATGGTATTCCTCCACGGCGGCTCCTACGGCTGGGGCGGCACCGCCGACCCTCTCTATGACGGCAAGGCGCTTGTCAGCAAACACCCCGACATCATTCTCGTCACGGTGGGTTACCGCACGGGTCTGATGGGCTTCGTTGACTTCTCATATCTCAAGGGCGGCGAGGATTATCCCGACGCTCCTAATCTCGGCATTCTCGACCAGATTGAGGCTCTGCGCTGGGTGCATAACAATATCAGAGCGTTTGGCGGCGATCCCGAGAACGTGACTGTATTCGGCGAGTCCGCAGGCGGCGGAAGCGTTTCGCTGCTTCCGATTATTCCTCAGACGAAGGGTCTGTTCCGCCGTGTAATAGGGGAGAGCGGTTCGGTCGCGTTGACCTTCTCAAAGGAGGAGTGCCGCGAGTTCACCATGCGCCTGATAAAGGAGAGCGGCGCGAGGTCTATGGACGATCTGCTCAAGATGGACGAACAGCAGCTTCGCGCGCTCAACGAGAAGGTAAATTACTATAACAACTTCCCTCAACGCGACGGAAGGCTGATTCCCGAGAATCCCTATGAGCCTTATGAAAACGGCGCGACCGCTGACGTTGATATTCTGATCGGCACCAATTCGAACGAGATGAATTACTGGATAGGCGAGATCGGCGGCGTGGTTCCTTTCCGTTTCAGCATACCCGTGAAGTTCGAAAACGACATGAAACTCCTGCCCAAAGAGGATAAGGCGCGTGCAAAGCAGTTTATGTCAAGGCTGCAGGGTCACAGTATGTGGCGCATGGCCGAGTTCTACAACGAGATGATGTTCCGCCTGCCTGCTATTTATCAGGTGCAGGAGCATTCCAAGAACGGCGGCAAAGCGTATATGTACTACTGGACTGTGCCTTCCGCAATGCCGCTGCGCAAGGCTTGTCACGCCGTAGAGCTTGCATATGTCTTCGGCAACCTCGACGAAACGATCTACACCGGCGAGCGAGCCGACGAAGCTCTGTCGGATATGGTGATGCAGATGTGGACGAACTTCGCGCGCACAGGCGACCCGTCGGTCAACGGACTCGGCTGGTTCCCGTACGACGAAAGCTCGCGTGTATCGATGGTGATTTCGAAGGAGCCGCACCTGAAATCCGACGTGCTCCGTGAACAGCGTGAGCTTCTGTCACCGCTGCTGCATTACATGATCAATCCGTCATACGCGACGCTTGACTATAACGTGCCCTTTGTCCGCAAAGCTATCTTGGGCGGAGTCGCAGCAGCAGCCGCCGTTGCAGGTATAGCGATTCTCGTCAAGAAATTACTCGACTGACAAAATATAAAACCATAAAAGCCTGTCGCTTCCATTGCGGCAGGCTTCTTTGTATATATAGAAAAATCCCCCGAGGAGAAGACGGACTCGGGGGATACAGGGTGAAGGATTCTCAAAACAAAATCCCGGAATAAGCAAAATAAAATTATGATCTGAGGTTTTTGCGGCGGTATGTCAGCGGAGTTATACCGTAATATTTCTTGAATGCGTTGCTGAACTTGGTGTGCTTTGCGTAACCGACAGCGTCCGAGATATCTCCGACCTTCATATCGGTTGTAGCGAGCTTTTCGGCAGCCCACTCCATTCTGACCTTTGTCTGATACTCTTTGAAGCCGTAGCCATAAACCTTCTTGAAGTATTTCTTAACGGTTGTGTCGCTGGTACCGTATTTTTTCGCAAAATGTGTCGCGGTGTGTTTTGAACCGAAATCATCGGTCAGGCAGCGGTAAATGTCCTCGGCAATAAGAAGCTGCTTTTCAGAAACGTCAGTGTGTTTATCGGTGCTTATCTCCTTGAGGTCAGTACCGAGATTATGTCCGATTTCAACGGTGAGCGCGATGAGCATGATCCCGTCAGCTCTGCTTAAACCTGAATTCAGGAGCTTATCAAGGGTTTGCTCTGTTGTTTTAGAATAGTTGAATACATAGCCGTTGCTGTCGAATATCTCCTCTTCGGGGAGACACATCTCTTCAACAACAACGCGGAGCATTCTGAGCATTGCGCTTTCTTTTACAAGTGTGTCAACCTGCATGATGATTTCAACGCCTGAGAAATTATCGCTCGTGAACAAAAAAGACTTGTCGTCGCCGATGCCGTAATCCATCACCACCTGACCCGAACGAAGAATGCCTTCGGAACCGTTAACAAAAAAATGACAGCTTCCGCGCTTGCAAATCAGTGTGCGGAGATACCGTCCTTCGTCACCCTTTCTGAATCCGAGCTGCCAAAGATCCGGAATCTCGGAGGTATGAATATCAAAAAAGATGATTTGCATGCTTGCATAGGGGTGATAAGAAAAGATATAGCCCGCGCCGTTTGGCAGTGAAAGTTCGGTTCTTTTTTTGTGTTCGCTTTTTAAAAATCCTGCATTGTTCAGGTGACTGATTTTATCTGCCATTGAATTTCCACCTCAAAAAAAGGAAAAAATATCCATTTATTCCTAATTCTAAATTTTAACATAAAACATCAGTAATTACTACCCACTTTCAAAATATATGAACCTTTTAGAATAGACATTTTCGGGTTTTTGTTAAAAAAATTTTTGTTTAGTATAAATATTCGTTTTTCAGGCAAAAAAACGCCGCCCGCAGATTGCCTGCAAGCGACGCCTTGAGAGAATTAATTTTTATAATTCAACGTTGAACAGGTTGCGCATGTGGTTTATCAGATCGTCCGAGGTCGCATTGATAAGCGTCGCTTCGTTGATTCCGCTCAGACGTTTAAGCTCGTTGGTTGCCTGAGAATCAGAAGTCAGGTTATAACCGATTGTGTAGACGGGTATTTTCAGACCGCCGACGATCGGAGCGACGCGGTCAAGACTGTAGCCTCTGTTTTGTTCGCCGTCAGAGAGGACGAAGAGCATCATCTTTGCGTTCGGAATTTCCTCCTTCTTGTCGACCATCATCTTGAGCGCTACAAGAACCGCGTTGTAGGTGGCGGTGCTGCCCTCGATGTCGAGCGCTTTTACCGCTCCCGAGAAATACGCTCTGTGCTCGTCGTCGAAAACGTCAATCGGAAGATTGATGTGGACGTTATCTGCAAACGAAACCAGACCGATGTAGTTGTCAGAGCTGATATAGGACGAAGTGGCGAGTAATGATTCTTTTAAGGAATTAATTGGTGAGCCTGCCATGCTTCCCGATACATCAGCGACGAATACCGCGATAATCGGCTGACCGCCGTCCTTGCTCTGCTTCCAGATTTTCTGGGCAGCGAGATAACCCGCGCCGTCCATTCCGTTCGGCTGACTCTTGTATTCGTTGTGGAGGTTAAAGCCCTTTTTGTCGGCGAGGCTCTGCGATTCGCTGCTCAGGCAGAACTCTGTAAACAGCTTTGCCGCTTCTTGCTTTTCGGACGAAACATAGTCAAAGGTATAGAGCGGGTGGTCGTGGCGGATACCCGCGGGGGTGTAGACGTAGTTTTTCAGCTCAGGTGTGTTGTGATAAGCCTGCTCCTCCATGACCATCGCTTTGATAATACCCTTGGTCGCCTGGTCACGGAGAACTCCGGTGGTGTAGGCGACAGGCGGCGACTGCTTCTGATAGTCGATCAGCTTTTGCTGAGCCGTCTGCGACAGCGGATCGTCCTTGTCGAACGCGTAGAGCATCGAGGTGAGGATATTCAGTCCCGTTGACGAGGTGTAGGGGTTTGTGTATGCAAAGGTCAGATCTCCTGCGAGAGAAGCGTTGAGAACATTCTCGAGTGTGACCTCGCCGTATTTTTCTGTAAAAGAATCATAAGTTTTCTTTTCCATAAGAACGCCTGCGGTGTTGCCTGCGATCCTGTCGGCGAGCTCAACAGTTCCGACGCCCTTAGCGGCGAGCATAAGCCCCCATGCTTCCGAACTGGGTGCGTAAACGTCGGGTTTGTAGTCGCCCTCGGTCATATAGGTCAGAACCTCGCCCGAGGTGATCCTGCGGACGGTAACGCTGACGGATTTTCCGCCTACGGTCACGCCGCTGCGGTTAAAGTTCTCGGCGACAATGTTCATCCAGTCGTCGGGAGAATCAGAGCTGAATTCGGTGGCGGCTGCAATTTCGATATTGATAGAGCCGTTTCCTTCCACGGTGAGAGGGAAGGTTTTGATATCTGCGAGCGTAGCCGACGCCGCTTCGTTCTTGTAAATATCGAGCTGCGGCCTGACCTCGTCGGTTTGTATCTGGTCGTTGAAAGCCTTCAGCTCTTTTATAGCCTCGTCATAGGAATAAACCTTCTCGCTGCCCGATTCGTATTTGGTGCAGCCTGCGGCTATTCCCGAGAGCATCGCGAGCGAGAGCACGCCCGCTACGATTTTTTTAGTGTTTTTCATTATTGCCTCCCATAGACGACTTCATGACTTTCAGCCACGCGTCAAGCTCGCTTCTGTCACTGACGCCGCTGCGGTTGTAGTTGTTGATGTAGGCGACGGAATATCTCAGAAGAGTGGCGACGGTTTTAAGTTCCTCCTCATTTTCGGCGAGGGAGGAGTTGATGATGTTGCCGTCGAGCTCATTGACGCTGCTTTTGCTGTCCTCGACGAGGATACAGCAGTTGATGATATTGCGGATATTGCGGCAGATGCGTTTCTCGCTCTCGTCGATGATCTCAATCGTGTCCTCGAGATAAATTGCCTCGTTTGCCTCAAGCAGACTCCTGTGACGCGCCTGATAGGTGTCGATCCTGTCCATCTGCTCCAGACAGGTTTCGACAAGCGTGTTGAGGTTAGGATTTTTGCGGCGGAGCTGTTCAAGGCGGATACGTGTTTTCTCGGGGTTGAGGCTGTCCTTCGCGTAGTCTGAGAACTGCTTTCTGTCGGTTTCGCGGTCATGCTCGAGCTGCTTCTGATTGCTGCGGCGCTGAACGATTGCGGGAATAGTGCCGCCTGCCAATGCTGTCACGCCCGTGCAGAGCGTAACGGCGGAAATGGTGGAGAGCAGGCTTACGCCGCGAATGCCGATTGCAACAATCATAGATGATGAAGCCAAAAGCCCCGCGGCAATTCCGACGAGTCCGATCGCGGAAAGTATCGCGCCGAGTATTCTGAGCGCTTTCAGCATAATTCATCACCTCTTTCGTTAAAAAATCTTTTCATTAATTTCCTGCGGTAGCGGAGAGAATGCCCTGTACAAGCTCGCGCTCGGAGTTTGCGATAACCTGAACCGCGGCACGGCGGTCCTGAGCGCCCTTCTGCTCGATCGCGATGTAGTCGAGGACAGCTCCCGTGATTTCTTTGTTTACATAGTCGATGGTCTCAATGTCAATAATGCTTCTCTGCGAGGACTTCGCTGATTCAACTACGCCGAGGTGGAACTGAGCCGCCTGTTCTCTGAGCATCTTGTTTGTGAGGTCGTCAACCGCGTTGGCAGCCTGAGCCGCCTGCAGATTGTTGTTGATGGCGATCGACATGGCGATTTTCTTTCTCCACAGGGGCATGGTGTTTACGATGCTGCTCTGGAGCTTGAGGGTCATATCCTGGTCGTTGTGCTGGATCATGCGGATCTGCGGAGCGGACTGCAGACAGCTTGTACGTGTGAGACGGAGGTTGTGAACCTGCTTCTCAAACTGGTCGAGGTTCTTTGCGAAGTTGTCGGCGAGCATAGCGTCCTCGGGCAGACCCGAAGCCTGAGCTTTAGCGTAAAGCTCGGCAAGTTCACCGCTGCGCGCGTCCTCAATCGCAATCTCAGCAGCCTTGATATACATGGTCAGAGCCTTGAAGGTGTTCCAGTTCTCGTCGTAGAGCGCGTCGAGCATAGCGATATCCTTCTGCAGGTTCAGCTTGTGACCCTCGAGCTGCTTTTCGATGCGCTCAAGCGTCTTTTCGGCGCTCTCGTTTCTTGTGCGTGTGGTGATAGCGGCGCCCTTGATCTTCTTGAAGAAGTTCGAGAGAAATCCGCCCTGATCCTTGCCGCCTTCGACGCCGTCCATAGCGACAACCATTTCAACGAGCAGGTTGCTGATTTCGCCCGTGTTCTTGGTCTTAACGTCCTGGAGGGTTTTGGTGGCGATTGCGGCGGACTGCTTTTGAATGGTCGCGCCGTAGTTTGTAATGATTTCGGACTTGTGCAGGTCGATTTTCTTTGCAAAAGCCTCAACCTGAGCCTGCTCCTCGGCGGAGAGTTTTTCTACCTCGCTTAATACCTTTTGAGCTGCAAGGGCGTTTTCCTGCTCCTGAACGGGATCTGCAGCGGGTTCCTCGGGCACTCCGTCAAGCACTAACTGAATATCAGACATAGTTTATTCATCCTTTCATAAATTAAACAAAAATATAATTTTCTTTTAAATTTTATTATAGCAAAAACGCTTGAATATTGTCAAGAGATTGGTTATAAAATATTGTCCCCGGACAGGAATCCTGCCCGGGGACGGAAGTAAATGAAGAAAAAGATTATAC
>ONDL01000064.1 GCA_900316555.1 uncultured Eubacteriales bacterium
TTTTCAAGGTCCTATTTGTTCGATTTCAACAAGAAACCGTATCTCACTTTAGTGATATTTCACATCGTCGTGAGGCGTTTCTCTCAACCGAACATTGCTATTATACGCCCTTAATACGAAAAAGTCAAGGGTTTTTTCGAAATTTTTTCAAAATATTTTGATTTTCTTTCCCGTTAGCGTTATCTTGACATTTTTCCCTGTTATATACACAAGATGTTGTGCTCTACTTTTACACTTTATTTGTTTAAACTATTAGTATAAAAAAGTATATTGCAAAATAAAAGGGCCGGTTTTCATCAACCGACCCTTAATTTGTATTACTTATGGAATTCCTTGAACTTGGTGACGATCTCGTCGCGGAGCTTGTACTCGTCGCTCTCGGTGTTCTCTTCGTTGATTGTCTTATCGGTATAAATCATCATATACTTGCCGTTGTCCGAGAGAAGAGCCTTTACCTCGGGCAGGTCGTAGATTTTGAACACGCCGTCATTTTTGACGCTCTTGATTACCTCGTCCGCCGTGGCGTTTTTCTTGTCGGTATTGAACTCGTAGATTTCGATAGTTGCCTTCTTCTTGGTCTGCTCGGTGAACTTTCTGCCCTTGTCCGCGCCGACAAGCTCGTAGTCCATCGAAACGTAGGTGACGTCCTCGTTATCACTGACGGGGTTGATGTAGCCGAAGGACGCGAGGTAGTTGCAAAGACCCTCGAAGTTATTCTCGTAATCGGCAGCTTCCTGACTGAGCGCCTCGTCGCCTGTTGCGACCGCAGTCTTCTGACCCATTCCGAAGCAACCTGTGGTGAATACTGAAATCATAAGTGCCGCCGCGAGCGCCGCGATAATCTTTTTCATTAATATCAATCCTTTACAAAAGAAAATAGGTGATGTTTGCAATACATCACCTATTATACATGAAAACTCTTGAGAAATCAATCATTTTCTTAAAACACCCGAATTTATTCGATGACGTATACGTTTACGTCGCGTCTGCCCCAGCTGTAGCAGGAGTCAAGCGAGAAGTAGAACACGTCGACAATAGCTGAACCGTCCATAAGCGCGCCGCCTGTATCGATAGCCTTGGCGTAGCCGTAAACATGGCTGCCGTCGGTGGACTCGATGTAGAGCTTTGAGCCGTAAGGAATGAGGTTGGGGTTGATAGCGACGCCGCCCTCGTAAACGGGAGTACCTGTCGCGGTTGACGCACCCGCGGGAGCTGTGTACGCTGTGCCCGAGCCTGTCAGCTTATATTTATAAGAAACCTCGACGCCGTTTTCGTCGGTGAATGTGCCTGCGCCGTCAGCGGAAGCCGCGCCCTTTGTGCCGACGAGAGTGACCTCGTCAACGGGCTTCCTGACAACCTTCTCGGCGATTGTTTCGCTGCTGTCGCGCTCGCCGTCGATGTACTTGACGCGCTTTACGACAGCCTTCTCGCCGTCAACGCCCTCGGTCTTGATCTCGCTCTCGCCGAGGTCGAGCTTGTCGGAATTCTCCTTGACCTTGTCGAAGGGAATCGACTCGGAAACGGTTTCGTCCTTATATGTAACGCGCTTGATCGTGATTGAATCAACCTTGCTGACGGGAGTTGTGCGCTTTACGTCGAGGATATCGTCCTTGCCGAGCTTTACGCTGCCGAGCTTGAGAGCTTCCTCAACCGTGCCGTCGGGAAGAAGAACTTCCTTTGTCTCGCCGTCGGCTGTGATAGACACGGGCTTCGCGTCGAGAACGCGAACCTCGCAGTCGCCGCTGATCTCGCTGTCCGCTGCGGGATAGGAAATCTGGTTCTCGCCGAGCTCAACGCCCGCCTGCTCGAGAATATCGGAAACCTTGCCGCCGTTTGAGAGCAGCTTGACAGTATCGTCGCCGTTTACTACGGTGACCTCGTAAGCGGAGAGAACGTGGAAATCGCCGTCGCCGTTGAGATAATCATAAACGGTCTTTTCTGTTGTTTCAGTGGCCGCTGTGTTTACGTTTTCGTCGGGTGCTGTTGCCGCTGCAGCGACAGCGAAGATCGAGCCGAAGCCTACGACCGCCGCCATACCGACAGCGCAAGCCGCCATAAATTTATTGGGTTTGGAATTGTTAAGAGCCATTTCAAAACACTCCTTTGACATCAATTGAAATTGATTTGCAATCGTTTTGCAGGCTGTTCGCCTGTAACGTGACGCATTATAACGCGGTCTTTTGGTAATGTCAAACTAAAACAGTGTTCTGATTTTGTGCAACTCTTACAACGAATTTGCCTATTATTTCAAATTAGAATTATTTTCACGGTATATAGGGCGTGTCTTTCCTGCAAAAAGTTAGTCAATTTGCAAGAATCTCAAAAATAAGCAAAACCCCTCCGATTCGGAGGGGTCAAAGCGTTTTTTTATTATGTTCTGATAGCTATCCGCTTTTTGTACTGGGCGGGAGTGCAGTTATATATCTTCTTGCACTGTGTGATGAACGATTTCACGTTTGCAAAGCCGTTTTCCATAGCCGCTGTCGACACGGTGGAGTTGCCCGTGAGCATGTCGTTGATCGCATTTTCGAGTCTGAGATTAGCGAGATATTCCGAAAAACTGACCTGTGTGACGTTCTTGAAATACTTCGAGAAGTACGACGGCGAGAGGTTGACGACTGCCGAAATCTCGACAAGCGGGATCTCGCGGCGGAAGTTTTCATTGATATATGCGATCGCTGTCTTTGCGTAGGAGAAATCACGCTTTGGCAGCGCCACCGAATCCGCCGAACGGCGGAAGCACATACAGTTGTTCAGAAGCAGGTAGTATATCTTATTTATATATGAAATCTGCAAAAGCGAGGAATAGTCGCCGTTTGTGTCGACCTCGGACATCTTTCTGAGCAGCGCGGCAATGCGGCGGTGCACCTCGTGGTTCTCGCCGATGTCAAAGAACACGCTGTCGATAGACTTGCAGAACATACGTATATACTCAAACGAGAAGTTCACGCAGAGCAGTCTGCAGCTCGTGCCCGAAACGGGTCTGACGAGATGAACGTCCTCGCTGTTGAACAGAATGAAATCGCCCTCCTCGACGATTTTGAATTCGCCGTTGCGGCTGCACTCGCTTCTGCCTTCAATTACATACACAATCTCGGGCTCGCGGTGCCACTGAAGCTCGGTTTTGCGGGTATCTGATGATAGATTTAAGTACATGATTGTTGCGGGAATATTTTTATCATAATTCACAACATCATACTGATAATTCATTTTGCCGTTTTCTCCTTGCACTTGTTGTGTACCGCCGCCTACGCTGACAAGCGGCGGATTAGAATGATATTATAAAAGTTACCACGGTCTGACTGTACCTGTCAGCTCCGTTACGCTTGAAATATTGTTGTCGTCGAGGAACTTGTTGACGCCCTCGGCGATCTTTATCGGCGCGTATGGGTCAGAGAATAGCACCGTGCCGATCTGGAGCGCGGTCGCGCCCGCAATCAGCATCTCAACCGCGTCCTCCCACGTGGTGATGCCGCCCATGCCGATAATCGGGATCTTGATGGCGTTGCTGACCTGCCACACCATTCTCACCGCGACGGGGAATACCGCCGCGCCGCTGAGACCTCCCGTGTTGTTGTGGATGATCGGACGGCGGGTGTTGATGTCGATTTTCATGCCCGTGAGGGTGTTGATCATCGAAACCGCGTCCGCGCCCTCAGCCTCGGCAGCCTGCGCAATCGAGGCTATGTCCGTTACGTTCGGGCTTAGCTTTACGATAAGAGGCTTTTTGCAGTGCGCGCGAACCTCTTTTGTGATGTTGCCGACCGACTCGCAGCTCGTTCCGAACTGCACTCCGCCGCTCTTGACGTTGGGGCATGAGATGTTGAGCTCGATCATGTCGGTGTCGGTCTCGCTGAGCTTCTCCGCCATCATGCAGTACTCCTCGACGGTGTTGCCGGCGATGTTCGCAATGACGACCGTACCCTGCTCCCTGAGCCACGGCAGATCCTCCTTGATGAATACGTCCACGCCGGGGTTCTGGAGTCCGACCGCGTTAAGAATGCCCGAGGGCGTCTCGGCGATTCTCGGCGGCGGGTTGCCGTCGCGGCGCTTAAGGGTGATTCCCTTGCACGAAATTCCGCCGAGCTTGCTCAGCGGATAGAACTCGCCGTACTCTCTGCCGAAGCCGAAGGTTCCCGAGGCGGCGATAAGCGGATTATTAAAGCTGACGCCGGCTACTTTTACGGATAAATCAGCCATTGAACACTACCTCCTCAGCGTTGAATACGGGGCCGTTCTTGCAGACGTGCTGCATGATCTCCTCTCCGTTTTTGCGTACCTTCACCGCGCAGACAAGACACGCGCCGATACCGCACGCCATTCTCTCCTCGAGGGAGATCTGACACGGCTTTGAGAATTCGCGGCAGACGTCGGCAATAGCCTTTAGCATCGGTGTGGGGCCGCAGGCACATACCTCGTCGACCTGAGAGATATTCTCTCTGAGCAGGTCGGTGACAAAGCCCTTTCTGCCGGCGGTGCCGTCGTCGGTGCAGAGCATAAGCTCCGCGCCCGCCTTGACGAAATCGTCCTGCAAAATCACGAGCGACTCGTTGCGGAAGCCTGTGATAACGAGGGGATTTTCGCACTGAGCTGCGGTGTAGAGCATGGGCGGAACGCCGATGCCGCCGCCGATAAGCGCGTATCTCTTTCCCTTTTCGATATCAAAGCCGTTGCCGAGAGGAGCGAGCACGTCGACCGTACCGCCTGCCTTCATCTGCGACATGATTTTCGTACCCTCGCCCTTGACCTGATAGACAAGGCGGAGCACTCCGTCTCGCGCGTCGCAAACGGAAATCGGACGGCGAAGGCTCTTGTTCGGCACATAGACGTGAGCGAACTGTCCGCAGGCAACGGGAATCTCTCCGTCGCCGTACTCGAGACGCATATCGTAGATGCCCCCGGCGATTTTCTCGTTTGATATCAGCCTTAGCTGACGGATATCATATTTCATTGAACCAGACCTTTCGTTTGGATTGATTTACTCATATTCAAGACTGAACGCCGCGACGTTCAGCTCCTTGTAGGAATAGACCATACAGCCGTCGCCGAGCTGGTGACCTTCGTCGTTGACACTGTTGCTGTAGTCGAACCAGTCGAGCGCATAGCTGTCTATGATTTTTTCGACGGTGCCGTCGTAGTCGAGCGAGTCGTCGATGCGGAACTCAAAGGTATCTCTTCCCTGCTCGACCGCGAGTGACAGAGCCTCCTCGAACTCGTAGCAGTCATCGAGGTCGCTCAGCAGCGGCACGCTGTAGTTGAAGTAATTGTACTTCTCGGCGGTGCATTCGGGCACATAGGCGTTGCAGTAGTCCATGTCGCTTTCCTCGCCGTAAACGGGACTTATTGTGTGATCCTGCTTTATGCGCTCGGTCGTCATGTTGAAGTAAAGGTGGCGCTCGATATCGGTGAGCATATATTCAGAGTCCTCGGGCTGGAAGTCGTTCCACGTCGAATCAACATAGTACCACTCTCCCTCAAGGCAGACGGCGTTCCAGATGTGGTTGCCGCCCATCGGGGAATCGCTCTCGCAGGTGCCGTTGATGGGAACGCAGTCGATGCCTGCCTTCTGACAGAGCAGCTGAAAGGCTCGGGTGTAGCCCTCGCAGACAGCTTTTCCGTCGACAAGCGCGCCGTAGGCGTTCTGTTCGTTGCCGATGACCTTGTCCTTCTTTGCCGCCTCGTCGTCGTACTCGCAGCGGTCGAGAAGTGTGTCGTTAATATACAGCTCCTTCTCATAGTCGCTCAGTCCGTCGGGCATATCGTTGAGGATTCTGTCAACGGCTTCGTTGAACTCCTCCTTAGCCTTTGACAGCTCGGAATCCTGCATGGAAATCAGAACGTCGATCTCGGTGTAGGTGGCGTAGGACACATACTCATAGCCGTAGCTGTCGTCGATCCAGAAAACCTCGGGGTGATCGGACTTGTACATCTCGAGAATGTTCCCCATATTGTCGAGCGTGCCGTCGTTGTTGATGACAAAATGCGGGTTGCCGCCCTCGGTCAGGCTGACGTCGAGAATCGAGTAAACACGGCGTTCCTCGTCGGTTTTCAGAGCCTTATAGCCGTAGCCCTCAAGCTCCTCGCGCCGCTGCTCAGCCGCGCTCTCGATCTTCGGGTCGTTCGCGTTCTCGTCAACAAGAAGCTGATTGAGCAGGCTGACGGGATTGCAGGCGGTCAGTGTAATTGTAAGGCTTGCCGCCAACGCGGCAGTCAGGAATTTTTTCATACGGTTCTATTTATAATCCAGGTCAATAACAATACAGTGGGTCTTATCATAAGAATATAATTTTTTCGGGCGTTCTATCGACGGGTCGTCCTTGTTGTAGAAGTTCGCCGCGTCTGTCCATTGAACGACGTATTTATCGGCAATCTCGTCTCTTGCGCTGCGGAAATCAAGCCCGTCGCTGATGCGGAAATCTATGCTCGTTCTTTTTTCCTTTGCAGCCTCGATGATAGCCGCGATGATCTCATCATCGTCGTTCGGGTCGGTGATCTCCGTGCAGGATTTTTTGTAGTAATTGTACTCGGTAGCGTCGCACTCGGGAATAATCGAATTAAATAACGAATCCTCCCGATCGGGGTCGTCCTCATATAAGGGATTGAAGGTTCGGGTGGGCATTAAATCATCATAGGTTACGTTGAAATAAGCGTGAGCCATTATTCCGCCCATCTGACTGATATCGTTCCATGTAACGTCGACGTAGTACCAGTCTCCCTCGATTTTTACGCAGTTCCACTGGTGGAGCGTATTCTCCTCGGTCTGGTTGCCCTCGCCGTCGGTATGCGTTATGTAGCCGTAGATTTCTGCGCACTCAATACCCGCGCGGTTGCAGAGAAGCTGGAACGCCTCCGAATAGCCCGCGCATACAACTCTTCCGAAAAGCAGCGCACCGTAGGAATTTCTTATCATAGGTCCCGATTTCTCGGTGTCGTATTCGATATTTTTCGTCAGGTAATCGTTGAAATACAGCTCGAGCTCGTAATCCGACGCTTCTTCCGGTGCCTCAGCCATGATTTTTTCCACACGGTCACTGAGCTCCTCCTTCATTTCGTCGAGCTCGTCTCCCTCAAAGGCAAAATAATACTCAACGTCAATGCTGTCGCCGTAGTCCCAGTAGTGATATTCGGTGCCGTCGGCTCCAAGCCAGAAAACCTCGGGGTGGTCGTTTCTGTACGCGCTCATAACACTCCTGAACTCATCGTGACTGCAGTCTGCCGTAAACCTCTCGGGCTCGCTTTTGTTGACAAACTCGTCAACCGTGTCATATGTATCCTTCAGACTGTCGTCTAGAGTATCGTAGCCGCAGGTCATCACGATCGCTTCTCTGTCAGCGGTCAGCTTCTGCTCTCCGAAATCACGCTCGGGAAGCTGAGGCTCGGGTCTGAAAATATAATGCACATTTGACAGCGGCACTCCGGACATATTCAGAAACAATAACACCATAGCGATGATAAATACCGCCGCACAGACGCACATAATGATTTTTCTAACTCTGGGATTCACACACAATCACCTTTAATCACATAGATATACATTATAATTTTATCCTATTTTTGCCATTTAGTCAATTGAAATTTACAATTTTTTGTGATATATTATTGAGTAATATCAACAGATTACGGAGGAATGATTTTGAAAAACAAATCCGTCTACTACCTCACCCAGACGGCTGTTATCGCCGCGCTTTACGCCGTTCTGACAATATTCCAGAGCGTGATCTTTCCCGAGTCGACCTCGGCGGCGATACAGTTCCGCGTCAGCGAGGCTCTCACGATCCTCGCCCTCTACACAAACGCCGCCATTCCCGCTCTTACTCTCGGCTGTGTGCTCGCAAATATCTC
>ONDL01000083.1 GCA_900316555.1 uncultured Eubacteriales bacterium
CTTCGGTTCAGCTTTATTTCCTTTGCCTCGCTGCAGATTTTGAAGTCGCACCACGCGGTAACGCCCTTTCCCGTGTCACAGGCAACACTCGCTTCGCCTGTCGTCTTCGGGGTGACGGTGCCGTTTTCGTCGACGGTCAGCACACTTTCGTCCGTGCTCATGAACGTAACGGACGGCGCGTTTGTCTCAACGGTAAAGGTGTAGCTCTCGTTGAGCCCCATCTCGACGTTTTCCTCGTTGATTCTGAGGTAAATCGCCTCGGTTGTCGATTCTTCCGTCGTCGGTTCCGTCGGCACCGCTGTTGTCGGCTGTTCCGTTGTAGGCTCTGCGGTTATCGGCTCAGTCGGTTCTGATGTCGCCGGCTCGGTCGGTTCTGCCGTTATCGGCTCTGTCGGGTCTGCCGTCGTTGGCTCGGTTGGTTCTTCCGTGGCGAACTGATTCAGATAGTCGTCACTGCGCACATCATAATAACGGGCACAGTGCATCTGCACGATCGTTGCGTCAACGATATCGATCTCTCCGCTGAAATCGAGGTCATAGATGTTCTGTTCCTTTTCGGTCGGCGCTTTCAATCCGGCCGCGATGCGCTGAATAGTTGTCGCGTCTGTAATGTTGTAGGTGTACGCCTTGATGTCACTTGTCTTTTCCGCAAAGTCCGCGGCACTGACAGGAAGCGAAAACGCGCACATCACAGCGGCAAGCGCCGCCGCTGCAAATCTCTTCAGTTTCATAAGCCTTCCTCTGAATATAGATTATTTTTCCAAAAAATGAAAAATGAGTATTTTTGTCTATTATAACACAGCAAATAGGGTTTTGCAACAAAAAGCAGCCGGCTCCGTGCAAAGCCGACTGCAATAATTCAGTATGTAATTGTCTTTCCGCTTTGCAGATATCCGCTGACATACCTTCCGTACCTGTCGACACAGCGGACGGTGTAGGTATATCTTCCGCCTTTGCGGACATCCCTGTCGATAAACGTGGTTGTGTAAACCGTGCCGAGAGATGTCCAGCCGCCGCCGGAATTCCTGTAAAACACCCTGTAGCCGTAAGCGCCGTCAACCGCTTTCCATGATATCCTGACTCCGTTTGACGCATTCGCAAGACTGAAATCGGGAGTGCCGACAAACGTCGCGCGCCAGCCCGTGTAATTATAGCCGCTGCAGGTATTGCCGTTTCTGTCGAGCGCGCGGATCGTGTAGGTGTAGGTGTGGCCGCTGCGAACGTCCGTATCAACAAGGCTTGTGCCGTCTGCGTCGCCGAGCGCTGACCAGCCGCCGAGGGTGTTCCTGTAATAAACTCGATAAGCCGCCGCACCCGAAACAGGCTCCCAGCTCAGACGGATTCCCTTTTCAACGCTTTGGCTGTCCGTGATCACGGGCGGTTCAACGTAGGTTGCCGACCAGCCGATGCGGTTGTAGTCGGTCACAAAATTATCGTTCTTGTCAAGTCCGCGGACAGTGTAGGTCTCACGTCTGCCCGACCTGACCTTTTTGTCTGCGAAGAAGCAAGCTGTAGTCGTGCCTAGGCCTGTCCAGCCGCCGCTCGAGTTTCTGAAATAAACCCTGTATTTTGTGACTCCCTTTACGGCGTTCCAGCGAACGGTGATGCTGTCGTTTGTATTTTGCAGGCTCTGAACCTGCGGAGTATCGAGCTGGTATGTCATGCTCCAGCCAACGGGGTCATAGCCGCTGCACGGCTGTCCGTCTGCACCGAGCGTGCGTATCGTGTAGGTTTCGGTTCTGCCCAGCGAAACTCCGGGGTCGGTATAGGTAAGCTTATCGGTGTCCTTCATTCGCTTCCACTGACCGGTGCCGTAGCGGTAGTAAAGCCTGTAACCGTATGCTCCGTCAACCGCGTCCCATTTGAGCTTGATGCCGCCTTTGACGCACTCGGCGGAAACGATTTTCGGCGCGGGCAGCTTGTCCGAGGGAATCAGAACAGCGCCTTCGTTTTCGCCGACCTCAACCGTGAACTGCGTTTTTATTCCGTTTGAAGAAACCGTCACGGCCGTTTCTCCGACGCCTGCGGCGGTTATTCTGCCGCATTCATCTACCGTCGCAACGCTCCTGTCGGCACTCGAATAGCTGAACTTATTAACAGCGTTTACAGGCCGCACATCGGGCACAAGCAGATAGCTGTCGCCGACACCCATTCTCACGCCCTTTCCGTCAAGGACATACGAGCTGAGCGGCGCGGTGACGGTGTAGTTGATCCCGACCTTGACCAGCTTCGGCGTTTTGGCGTATGTAACCGAGCCGCCGCTTCGGACGGTGGTATTGGCGCTCACGTCGTCAGCGGAGCTGTCATACGTAAAATACAGCGCGTCGAGTCCGCAGTCATAGACGCGGTTGCAGCGCACCTCTTTCGCGCCCGAACCGCTGAGAAGAACAATCCCCTGATTCACGGTACCGCTGACCTCGTTCTCCGATATTTTTTCAAACTGCGAGGTATAGGCCGAAATACCGTACTTTCCTGTTTTCGCCACGCGGTTGCGCGTTACATTCGTTACGTCGCTGTCGACGATCTGAATGCCGTTCACAGGCGCGCCTGTGATATAGTTGCGCGTGATTTCGTCGGTCTGCGCGCGATCTATCAGGACAATTCCGTAATAGTTCGCAGGGTGGACGGTGTTTTCCGTGCAGCGGATCTCGTTGCCGCTGACGCGCGCGTTCCCGGTTTCCTCGAGGCGTACACCGTGACCGTGAGCTTCAATGTAATTATCCCGTATTTCAACATTTGTGATGTAATATTCGCCCGCGGGTATTCCGCCCTCGTCCGTTGAGGGCTCGTCGAGCCTGTCGCCCATAACCGCGATTCCCTGACAAACATACTGCGCATAAATGTCGTCGATGGTGCCGATTTCGGTCAGAGTGTTGTCGTGTATGCTGATATTCGCCGCCGCAGGTTCTTGGTAAACACTCGGGACGTGGCTCTCGGTGCCGCCGAGCGTTGACAGATAATCGGAACGGTACAAGCCGCTGCCGTGCGCCATTATTGAGTAAAGAGAGAATCCGCGCGGAGCACTCTCGACGATGTTGTGAGAGATATCGACGTTGATCCAGTTCACGCCCTGAATTGCGGCACTCTTGATATTGCGGAAAGTATTGTGTCTGATTTTTACTCCGTCGAAAGGATTATTGAGCACGCCCGTGTGGGTGCCGATGCCGCGCGGCACGTTGTCAAACGTGCAGTTCTCAATCAGAATATTGCGCATATTCAAGTCCTCGACACGGCAGTTGACCATGTGGGACGGGTGGAGGATATCGAACTGGATCGCCTCATAGCCGATGCCGTCAACAGGCAGAATCTGATCCTTGAATGTACAGCCGATTGCGGTAAAGCCGTCTACGCCGGCGACCTCCATCATATGACCGCCGCGTTCGTTTTGGAGAGTCACGCCCTCCATCTTGAAATCAGCGGCGTGAGCCGCCTTTATCATCGTGTTGTAACCCGCATTGCCGTCGAGCGTTCCGCCCAGCAGAGTGATATTACGGTAAAAATATCCTGTCGCGCCCGAGTCCGTTGTGTCCTCACTGCCGGCGCGAATCATGTTGCCGAGGTTAAGGCGGGTAACCGTCACCCCACGCAAATCAAGAATGGTGTAATCAAAAATATGCAGACCGTATTCAAGGCCGTAATTTCCCGCGGGCACTCTTACAGTGACCTGAGTCTTTTCATTCGCAAGCTGTCCCGCGCTGTCGAGAGCCGTCTGAACCGCTTCCGAGAATCCTCTTTCGGCGATTGTCGCGGCGCTGACCTCAATAATATCTGTATCCGTTTCTGTCGCGGCCGCTCCATTGGAAAAAACCGCCATCCCCGCAAGCGTCAGCACGCACAGCAATACTGCCGAGGCTTTTTTGAGGAAAAACTTCATATCTTGCACCTCTTTGCTAAAAAACTATATATGATTATACCTTGTTTTGGGCAGAGTGTCAACGACGAATTTCCGTTCAGCCAAAAAGAAAAACAGTGGTATCAAGGCGTCTGCCCAAATACCACTGCTTTCACCTGAAAATGAAACGCAGGAATAATTACTTCATGCTGTTCTCGTAGGACTCAATCATTTTCTTAGACGTTTGTCCCGTACGACCCATAGATTTTATGAGGTTTCTGACGACTTTGCCGCCCGCGTTGAGCTCGATTTCAAGCCTCATTCCGTGTTCTTCGGGATATACAAGGATCTGTTTGATGAACCTGTCCACAAAGGAGCGGTCAAGCTCGTCCTCGTCAAGGCACTCGGCGGCGAGATTGAGGATAGAACGTATTTCGGCGAGCTCCTTGTTGATGTCCTTCCTGCCGCTCAACTGGTCGGTGATCGCTTCGATCTCCGCCTGACAGCGTTTGATTTCCTCGTCGCACTCGGCGGTCATTCGGACGAACTCACTGTCGGGAAACATTCCCTGAATATTGAGCTGCAGCAGCTTTTGCTTTTTCCGCTGTTCCATGTCGATATCCTTATTCAGGCTTTCGATCCTGTTCGCGCCCTCGTTTGTCTTGAGCAGCTCCTCCGACAGGCGCATAACCAAATCCGAGAGCTCACTGATGTTTCGCTGACTCGATTTGAACACATCCTGAAGAATAGGAATGATCTCGTGCTCGTAAATCGTCATGGAAGGACAGCTGTCTTTGCCGTGATTGATTTTGTAGGAGCACCGCCACGCGGAGTTTACCGTACCCTTTTTACTGACAGTGTCCTTGCGGTAGTATGGCTTGCCGCAGTGCGCGCATATCAGCTTGCCGGTCAGCAGATTGTTGTGATTGGTTTTGTTTTGCCTGTTTTTCACGTCAAGACTGCGCAGCTTCAAGACCTCGTTGGCGCGCTGCCACAGCTCCTCCGAAACGATAGCAGGCACCACATCTCCTTTTTCGTCCTTGTAGATAACCCACTCCTCCTCGGGCAGGAACTGCTGTTTCTTGGTGAACAAATCCACCACACGTACCTTGTTGCCGACGTAGTAACCCATGTATTTCGGGTTCCTGATGATGTTCGCCATCGTGGTATGCGCGAGCTTGTTTCCCTTCGTG
>ONDL01000109.1 GCA_900316555.1 uncultured Eubacteriales bacterium
CGTCGATTTCATATTCGGGCAAATCAGCTTTTGCGTCAGGTAGTAGAACCGCTTGTCGGGACAGCGGTACTGCAAATGCTCCTGAATGCTTATCTCGGTACCGATGATGAACTCGGTCTTGCCGGAGTTTATCGCGTAGTTCATGATGCCCGAGGTCGAGCCGATGTAGTCCGCCTCGGCGCAGACTCTCGGTGTGCATTCGGGGTGAACGAGCAGCTCCGCGTCCGGGTGAAGCGCCTTCGCTTTCTTTACATCGTCGGTATTGACGCAGGCATGTATCGGACAGCCGCCCGATACGAGCTTGAACTCCTTCTCGGGGATCTGAGCCGCAACGTAAGCGCCGAGGTTGCAGTCGGGAATAAAGAGTATCTTGTCGTTATCAATCTTGCGGCAGATCTCGACCGCCGAGGACGAGGTCACGCACACGTCGCAAACTGTCTTGAGGTCTGCGGTGGTGTTGATGTAGGCGACGACGGTGTAATCCGGCAGACGCTCCTTCATCTGCTCGATAAGCTCTCTGTCCATCTGGTCTGCCATAGAGCAGCCCGCGTCGGGGTTGGGCAGATAGACGCGCTTGTAGGGAGAAAGCAGCTTGCAGGTCTCCGCCATAAAGCGCACGCCGCTCATGACGATATTTTTATTGCCGACCTTGCTCGCGTCGACGCTGAGCTTGTAGCTGTCGCCCGTGAAGTCCGCGACCTCAAGTATCTCCTTCGCCTGATAGCTGTGGGCAAGGATACAGATGTCCTTCTCCTTTTTCAGCCTGATTATCTCGTTCTGAATATCGCTGATGTTCATATTATTCTCCTTTACGCTTCGGCGTAGCCCTTTACGATACTGTATATGCCCTCGCCGTTTTTGAGGCGGTCGAGCATGGTTTTTGCGGGATTTGTGCGGTTTTTCACGCGCTCAAAGAGCGGCTCAAGGTATTTTTCCTCACCCTGACCTCTCTGTGCAAGCCCCTCAAAGCTCAGCTCGAGAACCTTTCGCGCCAGGTCGTAAACGCCGTCAGGGTCGACGTACTTCGGCAAATCCCTGTGAACGAGCTGATGACGCAGCTCGGCGGCATTGTAGCCGTTGTGGTAGATCGAATTATCAGCCTCGATCAGCTTTTTAAGCCGCTCTGTCCTGTCCATTAGTCCGAGGTGGAAGGCGGCGACCGTCATAACGTCGCCTATGGGCTGACAGCACGAGCTGCGGAACTCGATCGTGCCGCGGTAGGTCAGATCCTCGAACTTGAAGGTGCGCAGGTAAGAGATATCTTCAGGCTGCGGCGAGAACTTCATCTGATACGCCTTGCCGTTCTCGGTGTACTCGCCCGTCAGACTGTCGAGGGTAAAATACTCGAGAATGTTCACGGGCGGGAAGTTGAGGTACTTGCCTTCGCGCTCGACGCAGTAAATGCTCGCGGTGGAGATGTAGCTGAGCAAATCCTCGACGGAGTTGATGTCGCAGTCATACATGCCGACGTTGTGCTGGTTAACGCCGTGGGTGCTGTTCTCCCAGAGCATATCGCGGCAGCAGAGCAGATCCTCGTTCTCACCGAGCAGAACGGAGTTAGAGAAAATCAGCGCCTTGATAGGCTCGAGCTTGTTGAAGGTATCGACGACCTCGGGCAGCCTTTCGCGGGTGACGTCGAGCTGCACCTGAGATGCGCTCGAGAACATTCCGAACTGCGGATAGCGGTGAAAGAACATAGGGATATAGAAATACTTCGAGAAGGACGACAGGTGGTTGAAGAGCATCTTGTACCTGCCGTTCTCGATCGGAAGGTTGTGGTTAACGCCGCGGTTCGGGTTTATGCCCATGCCCGTCAGCGTGTAGTTGAACTTTTTGAAAAACTCCTGAACAAAGCCGTAGTAGGTCTTGAAGCGGTCGTGAATAGTATACAGGTTCTTCTCCTTGCCGAACGAGAACTCCATGTTGTTATAGGAGCAGTCGTAGGAAAAAACGTCGCCGTTCTCACTGTTTACGGCGGAGTAGATGTGACCTTCCTCGTCAAAGCTCGTCGCGGTGAAATCAAACTCCCTGAGGAACGCGGCGGTCAGCAGGTGAACCGTGTCAAAATCCACCGCCTCTCCGTTCAGATTGACGATCGGCATTTCTATCTCAACGCCGATAAAGCTGTCCTTTTTGTCCTCGGTCGGCCTGATGTAGCGGTCATAAAGACGGCTGATTACTTCTTCTCTTGTCATGGTATCACCTTACAGATTAGCAAATATCTGATAAATAAGCTTCATAGCTTCTTCGCTCTCGATATATTCATGGTTGTGTACAGTGCCCGCCTTGATCATCCTGCCCTTGTTAAAGGCGAGCAGCTGAGAAAACGGAAGCGGCTGCCAGTTCGCGTCGCTGAGCGGTCTTGTCGCAATGAGAGTCACGCCGTTCTTTTGGAGATAATGCAGCGTGCCCTTGCAGTTTGTGTGGGCATAGAGATATTTTCCGTCGGAAAACAGGAGGTTCAGCTTGTTGTTCGGAGCCATCTCGCAGACGATCTTGTCGAACAGCTCAAACCTCTCCTCAAAGTGCAGCCTTGTGCCTGCCTTAGTCTGAGCCTCGTTTAGCTTATCCATCAGGTAGAGGAATATCCTCTCGCTGTCGGTATCGCCCTTTTGCTTTTTGACGTACGGATTCAGCGGTGCAAAATCAAAAATCGTGCCGTTGTGAATCAGCGTCCAACGTCTGCCCGTGCTGTCCTTACCCGTAAAGGGGTGGCAGTTCTTGTACTCCACATTTCCGATTGTAGCGTAGCGGATATGTGCGAGCAGGATTTTGGCGGTTATCGGCTGCGAGAGCCGCTCGCGCAGGTAGTTGCTGCAAGGTTCGAAGGTAGTCGTTGGCGGTAAAATCATTCAGCGAGGAAACGCCGAAAATCTCACACATCGCTCTCACCTCTTTGGTACCTCCGCGCGAGAGCAAGACCCTTGTTCATATAATCGCCGCCGAATTCGCGGCTGATGATCTCAGGATAGCTGCCGCCGTCGCTGAGCTTTTCGAGCTGTCTTTCGACGACGGAGATATACTCCGGCAGATAGCGCTCGGTGAAGGTCTTGATTTTTTCAAGCTCCTCCTTGGCTCTGAGCTTATATTCCGCGCTGCCGAAAACCGCCGCTTTTTTGATATCCGCGATCGCCGCGGTCTGAGTGTCTTTGTCAAAATCAAAATCGGGCAGGCTCGAAAGATACAGCATCAAAACATGGATAAAGCGGATATCTTCCGCGAAGATTCCCGCGCGAGTGAGAGGATTAACGTCGAGTACTCTCAGCTCGATGTGATTTATTCCGTTTTGCAGCAGCGTCTCAAGGCTGTTTGCTCCGCGCGGCTTTACCCTGACGGGATAGTACAGCTCGGACGCCGCCTTAAGCTTGCCGCTCTCGATGTAGCGCGCGATGCTGACGATGTAATTTTTCAGGCTTGTGTAGTCGAGGATCGGCGTGAAGGTATTCCAGTAGCCGTGCTCCGAGCAGCGGATCGAGGAATAGAGATCGCTCTTTATCCCGAGCGAGTTGTCAGCCACGGGGCTTGCTGCGGTCAGAAAAACCACCAGCCAGGCATACTGCGTCAGACGCTTCGAGAGCCGCAGGTAAAGGTCGTTTTTGAACGCGGCAAAAATCTTCTCTCCGCTTTGCTCAAATGCCGTATGCAAAAGCCCGTTTGAAAACGAGAAATTCAGGTGGATGCCCGAAAAGAGCATCTTTTTCTTGCCGTATTTTTCGGCGAGGTAGTAGCGGTAGAGCGACTTGCTGCGCAGGCTGCCGCGGAAGTCCGCCACGGGAATCTCGTTCTCACTTCCGAACCTCGGCGGATTCGAAAACGGCCAGAGATATTCGTTATTTTTTACAAGCTCCGCGTCAATCTCGTTTTCCAGCTCCAGAAGCTGCCCGATCAGCTCCTCGGGCGTATTGAACACATCGCCGATTATCTCAACCTGGTTCTCGCAGAAGTCGCGGTCGATGTTTCTGTGCTCGCCGAAAGGGTGCTTCGTCTGAGCGAGCGCGCCGTCTGAGGTGACGCGCAGACTCTCCCTCTCGATACCGAACTCCGCTTCGCCGAGGTGTGATTTTATATATTTATTATCGAGGTCAAAAAGCATCGCTTTTCCTCCCAAATAGCATTATTTACTTAGCCTATTGTATTAATAGGTATTATATCAAAAATCAATATGTGTGTCAATAGAATAAGGCAATAAAAACACCTGTCGGCAGCCCTCTCTCCGGGTTGTCAATACCGACAGGTGATTTCGTTGCATTATCAGTTTTGGCTTGTATTTTCTTGCTTTGACTTATAGTCCTCAAGCGCCTTCTGAATAGCCTCTTCAGCGAGTACGGAACAGTGCATCTTATAATCCGGGAGTCCGTCAAGAGCCTCAGCCACCGCTTTGTTGGTTAGCTTGAGCGCGTCCTCGACAGGCTGACCCTTGATAAGCTCTGTTGCCATCGAGCTTGAGGCGATCGCGCTCGCGCAGCCGAAGGTTTCGAATTTTACGTCGGTGATGATATCGTCGTC
>ONDL01000028.1 GCA_900316555.1 uncultured Eubacteriales bacterium
GTTTTTCAACGAAAAAGAGCTTGCCGATGTTACCCGCGCCGAGAAGATACTTATGGGGCGCGGATTTGAGGTGTTCAGCCCTAGACTCCACGAGGTTCGCACGGATAAGAATGCCGAGCCTGAGCGCTGGTCGCGCGAGACCTTTGAGATGGACAGGGAGAACATCGACCTTTGCGACTGCGTTGTGATGCTCTACCGCGGAGCCTACAGCGACAGCGGTACCGCCTGGGAGTGCGGCTACGCCTACGGAACCGGCAAGCCTGTGGTTGTGGTGCAGCTCGGAGATGACTCGAATCTGATGGTGCACGAGGGCAGCCGCGCGAGTATTTCGCCGGACGACCTCGCAGACTACGATTTTGAGCGACTGCCGAGGGTGAGGTACAGCGGAAAGATGCTGTAAAAGTTACAATTTTCAACCTGTTTTCTTTGTTTTGTCATATTTCTGTCACATTTCGGCGCTATGGTATAGATATGAAAAGATAGCGTTTTGAAGGAAGGTGACCGTATGGCGGTTAAGGCGTTGAAGATTGCCGGTTTTATTGCGGCGTCGATTGTGTTTTTCAACCTCTACGTCCTGTTTGACAAGACGTTCATAACTCATACGGCTTTTACCTTTGAGTTTGTGAAGAACATTCTCCAGCCCGCGATCCTCTCCGCGTGTCTGGCAGCGGTGTTCAGCTTTATGAAAAAGCCAAAGTCATCAGACGAAAAACAGGTATATGAAAAGATGGAAAAAGGGGACTGTCCGCGGTGACAGCCCCCTCGTCTTTTTAAATTATAGATTGCTTACGCTTCGAGTTTAACGACATTCGCGTCGGGAGCGTTCTTCTTAATGCTCTCGATGCCGTTGAGGGCGGAAGCCTTCTTCTTGTAGCCCTCGGAAGTGGCGATGATCTCGCCGTTCTTCGCCTTGAGACGGAAGCGGATCTCGCCAGCCTTGTCGGTGTACATCTCGTACTTCGGGTGTTTCTTGACCTCGAAGTTCTCAACGGTCTGATCCTCAACCTCGGCGGTGCAGTTGTTTCTTACGCTCTCAATGCCCGCGTTGCAGGATTTCTCTGACTTGTAAATCTGAGAGGAAGCGATGATCTCGCCGTTGCCTGCCTTCAGATCAAACTTGAAGCCTCCGTTGGCGGTAGTCTTGACTACGAATTTGCCCATGATGAATCCTCCTTATAATTTAATGTTAATGCAATATCACATTACATTCTCTGACAAAATTCTAGCACATTCCTTAAATAAAGTCAACAGCATTTATAATTTTTGTATAAATCACAGGACAAAAAACATGGCAGGCTCCGTCGGAACCTGCCATATTGTAATTGTTATTGTTTCAGACGTTGCTTAGGGGTTGACCTCAAAGGCGTTGCCGGGAATGGCGATGATGTTGCCTTCCTTGTCGTACGCCTGAACCTCGAACGCGTAGTAATCCTCGGGCTTCTCAAGGCGGATATTGTAGCTGAGCTTGGAGGTCTCGATCTCACGGTCAAGGCTGTAGTTGTGATACATATAGATCTTGTAGGTCTCAGCCTTCTCAACAGCCTTCCAGCTTACGTTCACAGCGTCCTTGGCGGTGGTGGTGAACTTGCCGACGATGTTGAGAGCCTCGGGATATGTTACGTCATAGCCGCTGGGGCTGTACTGCGAGATGAACTTGCCCTTTCTGTCAACCGCTCTGAGGCGGAAGGTGAAGGTCTTGCCTGCGAGGTTGGTGCCGAGGGTGGACTTGGTAATGGTGCAGGAACGCTCCTCGGACTCGCCGATCTTCTTGAGACCGCCGTCAGCGGTTTCGAGGTAGATGTTGTACAGCGCCGCGCCGGGAATAGCGTCCCAGGTCAGGGCGATGTTGTGATTCTCGCTGATCTTGCTTGAGAGGAAGCGCGGAACGTAGGTGTCTATGTCCTGAGCATAGCCGTCGCGTCTTACGGTAACGCCAACGTGGTCGTAGTCGCTCGCGAAGCTGCCGTTCTTGTCCAGAGCGCGGACGGTGTAAACGGTCGCGGCGGGATTCTGCTTGATCTTGAATTCAGTGGAGGAAGTGTTGCCGAGACCCTTCCAGGTGCCGCCCGAGTAGTAGAATACTCTGTAAGCCGCCGCGCCGTCGCACTTTGACCAGTAGATGGTTACGTTGGTGTCGGCGTCGGTGGTGTAGCGGTAGATGTAGGGAGTGCCTACGTAAGTATTTGTCCAGCCTGTGCGGCTGTAGTCGCTGACGTAGTTGCCGCTGTTGTCAACGCAGCGGACGGTGTAGGTTCTTTCCTTGCCGGATTCAACTTCCGTGTCAACGAAGGTGGTGTCGGTGGTGTTGTTGATACCTACCCAGCTGTTGCCGTCCTTGTAGAATACGCGGTACTTGGTCGCGCCCTTGACGGGAGCCCATGTGAGCTGCGCGCCGTCGAGAGTGTTTGTGAAGCCGCTGATCTGGGGAACAGCGATGTAGGTACCCTTCCAGCCTTCCTTGTTGTAGCCGGTGATGAAGTCGTCATCGCTGTTGAGACCGCGGATAGTGTAGGTGTAGGTGGAGCCGGAGTTTACGTCGTCGTCAACAAAGCTTGTGCCTGTTGTCTCGCCGAAGCGTGTCCAGCCGTTTCTGCCCTTGTAGTAAACCCTGTACTTGTAAACGCCCGGAACAGCGTCCCAGCTCAGCTTAACGCCGCCGTCGATGCTCTCGGCGCTCTTGATCACGGGAGCGGCATAATAGGTGCCGAAGATTCCCGCGTCGTCAAAGGAGCTTACATACTCCTCGCCGTCGTCTGAAATGCAGCGGACGGTGTACTGATAGGTCTTGCCGGAGGTTACAACGTCGTCGAGGAAGGTGGTTTCGGTGGTGTCGCCCATGCGTCTCCAGCCGCTCGCGCCCTTGTAGAATACGCGGTACTTGGTCGCGCCCTTGGGAGCCTCCCAGCCGATCTCAACGCCGCCGTATACGCTCTCGGCGTACTTGAGCTTGGGCTTTGCGATGTAGGTCGCCTTGAAGCCTTCCTTGTCGTAGTCGCTGGTGAACTCGCTGCCGTCCTTCTTTACGCAGCGCACGGTGTAGGTGTAGGTGGAGCCTGAGTTGACGTCGTCGTCAACAAAGGAGGTTTCTGTGGTGTTGCCCATTCCCTTCCAACCGCTTCTGCCGAGATAGAATACGCGGTAAGCCTCAGCGCCTTCAACAGCGTCCCAGTAGATGCGCACGCCGCCGTCGATGTTCTGAGTACGGGTAATCTTCGGCGTGTTGAGTGCGGATACTTCTTCGCCGGCGGCAACCAAAGCGCCGACGCTTGCGTCAGGCTCTGTTTCAGCCGCGCTCACAGCGGCAAATCCGACTGAGCCGAGGAGCATGGTCGCGCCCAGAGCAGCCGCAATCATTTTCGATGTTCTTTTCATTATCTTTCTCCTTTCGGTTTGGTGCAAAAAAGTGAAGCGAACCCCTTCGGATACACTTTCAGCTAATTATAGTCTACCTTTTTATGACAAAAATGTCAAGAGTTAATTACAATTTTGTCAAATTATTTTTCAATAAAGAATTTTATTATCGAAAAAAGGCGGCAGAATTACTGCCGCCGCGGGTTATTTACCTGTAAAAATTCTATTTTTCGACCTTTACGGTTTTGCCGACAAGGCTCTCAACCGGCATTTCAGCCAGATACATCTGAATTGTGCTCGCGTCGTTGATGTCCACAGTGCCGTCGCCGTTGGTATCTCCGGTAACTTTGATATACTCGGGCTTCTCGAGCTCGGCGATGTACTTCTGAACCATCGTAACGTCGTTGACCGTGATTTCTCCGTCGAGGTCGGCGTCGCCGATCGTAACGGTGACGGTGGGCTTTTCGGGCTCGGGCTTGTATACGACAGCAACGCAGGTCGAGCCGACCTCACCGCTGATGATCCCGTCCTTGACGGTGAAGGTATTGCCCGTGATCTGATCCTTGTAGGTGCCGTCCTCCATGGACTTAGCCTCAAGGCTTACGCTGCCCTCGCCGTCGAGCTTTGAGATGCTCACGCCCTTTGTGCCGCGCTCGATGTAGGCGGTTTTGCCGGAGTAGGAGAGACTTTCGCCCTCGCCCATAAAGTAGTTCTTGAACTTGTTGATCTCGCTGACGGTTTTGCTCTTCCAGCCGTCGTCGGTGCTCGCAAGACCCATCTTTGAGTTCGGACGCGCGAGGTAGAGCGAGGTGGATTCGGCTCTCGCGCCCGTGATAGCCCACGCCTTATATATGATTGAATTGTCGATGGCGTCGGTACCCTCGTTCATGTAGGTGTCGTGCGACTCAGCCCAGAGAACAGAGTCAGCCGCCGCTGCGCCCATCATATACGTGTTCTTTGAAAGGGATTTCGCGTTCTTGCTCTTAGCCACCGACAGCGCGTAGTTGCCCGTTCTGTTGTCGGTTATCGCGATGTACTCCGTGTAGTTCTTGATGTCGGTCGCGGCTGAATTGAGTATCTCGCCGTAGCAGAAAACATCGCTCTTTTTCTTCTTAATGCCGTTTATGATCACAGACCAGAAGTCGCTCTTTGTCTTGTCGTTGTCCGAGGGCAGCTCAATATGTTTCGCCGCGTCAAAGCGGAAGCCGTCGACTCCGCAGTCAACGCATTCCTCGAGCAGACCGAGCACGCGCTGCTGGACATGGCTGTTGGCGGTGTTGAGGTCGGGCATGCCGATGTGGCCGTGAGTCATGGAGTAGCGTGCGCTGTCCGAGGCGGCATAGGTCTCGGTGTGGTAGTAGTCGGCGTTCTTCATATCGCTCTCAACGTCGGGGCTGAGGTTCTTGTAGCCGCCGCCCTCCTGTTTGTTTGCCATGTGGTTCGATACGATGTCGACGATAACCTTGATGTTGTAGTTGTCCGCTTCCTCGCACATCGCTTTCAGCTCCGCCTTAGTGCCCAGCCATGATGTGCCGCCGTCGGCAATGCTGAGCGTGAGCGGCTGGTACAGCTTCCACCACTGACCGCTCATCTCGGTGTAGCTCGACTTGTAGTCCTTTGGCTGCTGAACGGGCGAGGTCTGAACAGCAGTGTAGCCCGCCTCGGCAATCTGGGGCAGATTCTTTTTAATTTCGTTGTACGACCAGTTGAAGCAGTGCAGAACCGCCGCGCCGCGGATCGAATCCTGTGCGTACTGCGAACTGCCGGCAGTATCGTCCGTCTGTGCCGCGCTGAATGACGCGACGGACGCGGTGCAGCAGGACAGGGTGATGACAGCGGCAAGTGCCGCGCTCAGCAGCTTGTTTTTCATGTTTATCTCTCCTTTGGTTCTATGGTATCGATTTAATAAAATAATAGCATACTTTCAGGCGCGTTTCAATATATTAAATTTAAAAAACAAAACGCGCAGCATTACGCTGCGCGTGCCGTTTGTATTTAGAATTGCGGTGCCGTCGGCGCTCCCGTAGTCTGGGGAGTCGTCGCGGGAGATCCCGCGGGAAGGGTAGTGGGCGCGGGGTAGGTCTCGCCTGTCGGCGAGGTGAGCGCGTCCTCGTAAATGAACTGCGCGAAGGCAAGTCGCTGCGCGTCCATGTTCGCGATCTCGATTACGGAGCCAACGTCGGTGTTGTCGTTGTAGTACCAAAGACCCTCGGTGGGAACGTAATACTGCTCAACTTCGTAGCTAAGGTAGGTGAGCGCGTGAGAAACGAGAGCTGTGATCTCGTCCTTCTTGAGGTTGGTGGTGATCATCGGGCCGACGGAGCTTACGATCGAGATGATCTGTCCGAGGTCGGCGCTCTTGAAGCGGTTGAACATGGTCTCGAGCAGCTTGCGCTGACGTGAGGTTCTGTCCCAGTCGTCGCCGTCCAGACCGATCTCGTTGTCGTCCTCGCCCTTTGTCAGACCGCGGTTGCGCGCGTACCAGAGGGCTTCCTGACCGTTGAGGTGGACGATGCCGGGCGAATCCTTGATCGTTGACCACTCGTCGGACTGGCCGTTCTTGTACATCTGATAGTTGATATAGGCGATCTCGTCGGCGGTGACCTCCATGTCGATGCCGTGGAGGGTGTCGATGATATCGATGAAGCTGTCGAAGTCGACGACAGCGTAGCGGTCAACCTTGATACCGAAGTTTGCCTCGATCGTTTCGATCGTCAGCTTCGGACCGCCGTAGGTGTAGGCGGCGTTGATTTTATTGTTGCCGTAGCCGGGGATATATACGTAGGTGTCGCGCTGGAACGAGGTTAGCTTGAGCTTTTTGTGGCGGTTGTCGATCGACATCATGATCATTGTGTCGGTTCTGCCGTGCTCGTCCTCGCCCTTGTTATCCTCACCGAAGAGCATAACATTGAGGACCTTGCTGTCCTGAAGCAGCTGTCCGTCGCCGACAGTAAGCTGCGTTCCGCTGCCGTTGAGCTCGCCCACGGTGGGTGTGGTCGCGCCTGTCTGCTTGGAGCCTGTATCCGGATCCTTGGAGATATCCACAAAGTTCATGGAATTGAGGATAGTGTAGTAATACACAAGTCCGCTGCCGCCCAAGAGGAAAAGAATGGAGAAAACCAAACAGAGGATTCGGCGAACCCTGCCTTTTTTGTTGTACAGCTTAAATACCTGAGTATTGGAGCTGATATCTACAACACTGTCTTTGTTAGCCATATAACGCCTCCAAATTAACCGTATGTATTCACTATAAACATTTAGATATTATATCATAATAATTCCCGCAAATAATTCTTTCAAAGAAATATTAAGTCGCCGTGTGACGAAATTTGGCTGCTTACAGTAGCGGTTATTGCATATTTTTCTCAATTTTTCACGTGTTATTCACACCGGAGCGGCTTTTGGCAAAAACCGCGTCATTACGACATCTCGTCGAGCGGAAGTGAGAAAGCGGGCAGGAATTCGCGCTCAAAAACCTCCGCCTCGGGCAGCTTCATATCGCGGATAGACTGCTCGATGGTTTCCTTTGCCTTTTTGAACTCGTCGTTGCCCATGCGCATCTCGTCGATGCATTTTATCAGCGCCGAGAACCTGTCCGCCGCCTTGACAAAGACCCTGAGCTCTTCGTCGCCGCTGCCGCACTGCCTGAGGATATCGCTGTATTCGTCGCGGAAGTCCTCGGGCAGCATAGAGGTCAGCCTGTCAGAAGCCTTGTCCTCGATGTCCTTGTAAATATCGCGGATATCGCGGTTCGCGTACTTTACGGGGGTGGGCATGTCGCCGGTGATGATTTCTGTCGCGTCGTGGAACACCGCAAGCAGCGCGGCTCTCTCGGGGTTGAGGCTGCCGCCGAAGCGCTTGTTGTGGATAAGAACCAGACAGTGCGCGAGCACCGCGACCTGCTGGCTGTGCTCGCTGATATTCTCGTAGCGTGTGTTGTTCATCAGACCCCAGCGGTTGATATATTTCATGCGCGAAAGCATGGCGTAGAAATTTGATTGTGACATAACGGTTTCTCCTGAAAAAATTTACAAAAATTAGTGCAATTCACGTCTGTTTGTGTTATAATAAAGTGATAGTGTATCATGGCAGGGCTGTACCTGCCGCTGCTGTCATTAATCAGTATAGTATCTCTCACCCAAAAAGTCAAAGGAAAGTTATTAT
The DNA here is from genome assembly GCA_900316555.1 of uncultured Eubacteriales bacterium. Classification (GTDB taxonomy): domain Bacteria; phylum Bacillota; class Clostridia; order Oscillospirales; family Acutalibacteraceae; genus Ruminococcoides. The sequence goes on from ONDL01000028.1 coordinate 7,516, forward strand.
ATGGGCAAAAGACTCAACCCCTACTCCGTAAAAAGCCGCCACTGGCTGGCGCTGACCTTCGCCGCCGCGCTGTGCATGGCGCTGCTGCTGTTTGTGCCGTTTATAGTCTTTAACAACGGCATATTCTTCTACTTCGGTGATTTCAACGTACAGGAGATCCCGTTCTACCAGCTCATTCACGGACAGGTGCGCGACGGCACCCTCGGGTGGAACCACCTGACCGACCTCGGTACCGACACCCTCGCGAGCTACAGCTTCTATCTGATGGGCAGTCCGTTCTTCTGGCTGACTATCCCGTTCCCGAATGAATTCGTGCCGTACCTTATCGGCCCGATACTGATATTGAAGTTCGCCTGCACCGCTTCGTCGGCGTACCTCTGGCTGCAGCGCCACGTCCGCTTCAAGGGCTACGCGGCTGTCGGCGGAATCCTCTATGCGTTCTCGGGCTTCTCGCTCTACAACGTGTTCTTCTTCCACTTCCACGAGCCGATGATGATGTTTCCGCTGCTGCTCGCGGCTCTCGACTGCTTCCTCTACGACAGGCGGCGCGGGATATTCGCGGTCGCGGTATGCGCGGCGTGCGTAGTAAACTACTACTTCTTCGTCGGACAGGCGCTGTTTGTAATCATGTATTTCATTGTCCTCGCCTGCACGAAGACTTGGAAGTTCAGAATCACCGAGTTCCTTCTGCTCGCGCTCGAGGTGCTCATAGGCTTTGCGGGCGCGATGTTCATGCTGCTTCCGAGCGTCCTCGGACTTCTCGGCAATCCGCGCCTTGACAGCTACCCCAAGGGCTGGAACGCTCTTGTCTACGACAGACCGCAGCGCTACTGGCTGATGCTGCTCGCGTTCTTTTTCCCGGCGGACATACCTGCTCTGCCGACCTTCACGCCCGAGTCAAACTGCAAATGGGCGAGCGTCGCCGGCTGGCTGCCGTTCTTCGGAATGACGGGAGTGATAGCGTATCTCCAGCTCCACAGGAAAAGCTGGCTCAAGAAGATGATACTGCTGCTCATACTCTTCGCGGCGGTTCCCGCGCTCAACAGTATGTTCCAGCTGTTAAATATCTCGATTTTCTACACGAGATGGTTCTATATGCTCGTGCTGATGATGGTGCTCGCCACCCTTCGCTCGGTCGAGGACACGCGCGCCGACTGGAACCGCGCCTTTGTTTGGTCGGCGGGAATCACGGCGGGCTTCTCGCTGCTGATCGGCGTTATGCCCGATTTAACGGAGGAGAAGGACAAGGAGATATTCAGGCTCGGCGTCGAGGCTGACAGGATACGTTTCTGGATCTACGCGATATTCGCCCTCGCGGGTCTTCTCTGCTTTATACTGCTCTACCGCAAGTTCGGCAACACAAAACGGCGGTGGTTTGTCGCGATGACGGCGGGCGTTTTCGCCGTCGCGATGGGAGCCTCGTACTTTTCTGTCGGAACGGGCGTGCTCGAGAGCGGAACCACCCAGACTATCCAGAGATATATCATCAACCAGCGCGACAAGATAGAGATAGACGACCTCGAGGACGTGCGCAGCGACTTCTACAAGGACGTTGACAACACCGCGATGTACTGGAAGGTGCAGAGCATCAACTGCTTCCAAAGCTCGGTTTCGCCGTCGCTCATGCAGTTCTACAAGAATATCGGCATAACCCGCGACGTAGCCTCGCGGCCTGATTTCAGCGCATACGGAATCCGTCCGCTGCTCAGTACAAAATATTACTTCGATTACAACCACGACAACCTCGACCACTCCAAGGACGAGAGCTTCGTCGACATCGACGGCAACACCAAGATGCCCTGCTGGAAGTTCCTCAAGGAGTGCAACGGCTTTGATATATACGAAAACGAGTGCTATATCCCGATGGGCTTCGTCTTTGACAACTACGTCACCGAGGAGGAGTTCGACCGCGTAGCCGACCAGAACAGACCTCAGGCGCTGCTCTACGGAATGGTGCTTACCCGCGAGCAGATGGCGAAGTACTCAGACATCACGGGCTACACAGAGAAGCGCTACAGCGCGCTCTACGGCACCGAGCCGAAGCTGTTCAAGAGCTCGGTCGAGAGCTACGCCTTCGGCGAGCAGCCGTACCGCGAGGCTTGCGAAAAGCTCGCTCAGGACTGCTGCGACAGCTTCCGCTACACCGACGACGGCTTCTGCGCGGAGTACGAGAACTTCGGCAGCGATAAACTGATGTTTTTCAGCATACCATACAGCGAGGGCTTCACCGCAGAGGTAAACGGCGAGCCCGTTGACATAGAAAAGGTCGATTTCGGTCTGATGGCGGTCAGAGTACCCGGCAAGTCGAAATGCGACATCGTCTTTCACTACGAAACCCCGGGGTTCAGATTGGGCTTACAGGTCAGCGCCTGCGCTGGAATCGTGCTTGCCGTTTACCTCACGGCGGTGCTGATTATTTGGATTATAAGGAGAAAACGCAATGCTATCAGAAAAAATTCTCGGATATAAAGACGAGCTGTTTGAGGATCTCAACACCCTCATCTCGATTGAATCCATCGACGGCTCGCGTGACGCGGACTGCGAAAAGGCTCTTGAGTTTGTGCTCAAGAGGGCAAAGGACTTCGGACTTCTTCCCGAGCGCGTAACGGACAAGAGCGGTCAGGTAGACCTCGGCTCGGGCGGCAGACTCTGCGCGGTGCTGACCCACCTCGACGTGGTTCCCGCGGGCAACAGCTGGAGCCTCAGTCCATACGCTCTCACCGAGCGCGACGGCAGGCTCTACGGCAGGGGCATCGCCGACGACAAGGGCGCCGCGATGGTCGCTCTATACTGCATGCGCGCGCTCAGGGAGCTGGGCGTTGAGGGCAAAAACACCCTCAGGGCTATCTTCGGCACCGCCGAGGAGACGGGCATGACCGATATGGAGGGCTATTTTGCCAAAAAGCCGCTGCCCGACCTCGCCTTCACTCCCGACAGCGAGTACGGCATCTGCTATGCCGAAAAGGGCATACTGCACGTCGAAATCAGCACCCCGACCAACGAGGCGACGGTGCTCTCGCAGTTCCACGCGGGCAAGGCAGTCAACGCCGTACCCGACCTCGCATATGTAATGCTCGATTCATCGGGCTACGACGAGCAGCTTCTCATGCGCCTTGCCGACGCGGGCGAGGGCAGCTTTGAATTCAACCATACGCTCGACGGCCTGATGATCATCAGCCGCGGCAGAGCAGCTCACGCCTGCGAGCCTCAGAAGGGCTTCAACGCGGCGGCGGCGCTGATAGATCTGATCGCCAACGCCTACGTCGTTCACGAGATCGGCGCTGTTGCGTCGTTCATCGACTACGCCCTCAACGGCGAGACAAACGGCAGGTCGCTCGGGCTTAAGATGAGCGACGCGGTGTCCGGCGCGCTGACCGTGAACCTCGGCAGCGTCCACATCGAGGGCGACGAAGCGCGCGCGTGCTTCGATATCCGCTATCCCGTCACGATCAACGGCGACTACGTGATGCGCCAGTTCCGCAAGGTCGCCGAGAGCAGCGGACTGAGAGTAAAGCTCCTGCACCACGGCAAACCGCTCTATGTTGAGAAGGACTCCGAGCTTATCAGACTCCTCGGCGACGCATACCGCGCCGTAACGGGCGAGGAAGCCGAGCTTTATTCCACCGGCGGCGGCACCTACGCGCGCAAGCTCGGCGGCAAGGGAGTAGCCTTCGGCCCGAACTTCAAGGGCGACGATATCCGCATGCACAACGCCGACGAGAGCGTCGACAAGGAAAACTTCCTCAGGCATATGCAGATCTGCTTTGAGGCGATGTACAGAATGTACACACTGGAGTGACTATGAGCAGGGAAAGGATCATCAAACAACAGGCGCGCGAATCGCTCAGGGGCAACATTACCGCGCTGATTGCCGGATTTCTGGCTCTTGCCGTCATGGGGGTTATCATCTTTGACGTGCCGGTTTTCGCGGCGTATCTCCTCAACCTCGTCGACGCGGAGTCGGGCGAGGTCACGGGCGACAGCTTTTTGTGGTACCTGCTGCTCGAATTCGGAGCGCTGGTGCTCGCGGCGGTATTTTCTCCGCTTATCAACGGCTTCTTCAGGCTCGCCGCAGACACCGCCGTCAAGGGCGGCTGCGAGATAAACAGCTTCTTTTATTTCTTCTCTTCTCCGCGCAGGTATTTCAGAACCCTCGCGGTCAACATGGGACTATGCGCGCTTTATTCGCTGCTGACGGCTCCTCTCGCTATCGCGGGCAGGCTGCTCGGCGACGTTCTGCCTGCACCTGCGATCACCGCGGTGCTTGTGATATGGCAGATCTTCGTATATATCTTCTTTATCCACTATCCGCTCGCGGCGTACGCCATAAACGACAGCCGTCAGGCGTATTACTATGTATTCGGTTTTATCGGATTTTCATTCCGTTACAGCGGAGCGCTGATAAAGCTGATTTTCAGCATGCTCGGCTGGATCGCGCTTTGCTTCTTTATCATACCGACTTTGTATGTGGTTCCGTATCTCGCCGTGACGCTCATGAATTCGGCGCGCTGGCTCTTTGCGATGAATAATAAAATATAGGACTGATAGCATGATTGTTTCACTTTGCATGATCGCCTACAACGAGGCTGAGGCGATCGAGGGACTTTTCAGCGATATCTCGCTGCAGGAGTACCCGCACGAGAAAATTGAAATTGTCTTTGTTGACAGTATGTCGACCGACTCGACCTACGAGCGCATGGAGGAGTTCAGGAACACCGACTACGGCTTCCTCGACGTCAAGATCGTCCAGTGCGCCAAGCGCAACCAGGCGTTCTCGTGGAACGCAGCGCTCATGACCGCGACTGGCGACGTTATTATCCGCGTCGACGCACACGCGCGCATTCCGCGCAACTTCGTCTCGCGCAACGTCTATAACCTCAAGCAGGGCGAGAACGTTGTCGGCGGCGGCAGACCGAACATCAGCTCAAACGTCAGCTCGTGGAAGCTGACTCTCCTTGCGGCAGAGGACTCGCTGTTCGGCAGCTCGATCGCCGCATACCGCCGTCCCGCGACGCAGAAGGAGTATATGGACAGCCTCTTCCACGCCGCCTACAGGCGAAAGGTCATCGCGAAGGTCGGCGGCTTCAATGAGAACCTCGGACGCACCGAGGACAACGAGTTCCATTACCGCATAAGAATGGCGGGCTTCAAGATGTGCTGCTGTCCGGATATCATCTCGTACCAGCACTCGCGTAATACCCTCAAGCACATGATCCGCCAGAAATACTCAAACGGCAGGTGGATAGGCCTGACGCTTTCGGAGTGCCCGGGGTGTCTTAGCTACTTCCACTTCGCGCCGTTCATCTTCGTGATGATGGTTCTCCTGCTTACCGTGGCCGCGGCGCTCGGCAGACCGATGCTGCTGTATATGCTGCTGCTCGTCTACGGTATGTTCGACGCGGTCAACACCGTCGGCTGCTTCACCCTAAAGAACGTACAGCCGCAGTTCTTCCTGCTGCCGCTGATATTTCCGCTTCTTCACGTCGCCTACGGCGTAGGAACGCTCGTCGGACTGCTGCAGATACCCTTCTGGCGGCGCAAGATCAAGAACAGCCACGCCAAGGAGCACATCGAGAAGGTAAAGCGCAAAATCAAGGAAAACACAAGAAAGTAACAGGTGCCGTATGGACAAGGTAGAATTAACTCCGGAGCTGCTGCGCGAGCTGCAGCTCAAGCAGCTCGATATGCTCGTATATTTCCGCGACTTCTGCGAGAAGAACAACCTCACCTTCTGGCTGATAGGCGGCGGTCTGATCGGCGCTCTCCGCGAGGGCGGCTTTGTGCCGTGGGACGACGACGTCGACGTCATGCTCCCGCGCGAGGACTACGAGAAGCTGCCAGTGCTCTGGCGTGAACAGGGCATGGACGGCCGCTTCCGCCTGCTCAAAACCGACGATGAGGTCTTTACGGGCAACATCTTCATCACAATCACCGACACAAACTACACCATGGTCAAGACGAATCAGGTCGACGTCGACATTCCGCACGGACTGGTGCTCGACGTATTTCCGCTCGACGTCGCGCCCGACGGAAGGTTCGCGCGCAAGCGTCAGCTCGTCTGGACGATGCTCTACTCTCTGTTTCTGGCTCAGGTCGTGCCCGAGAACCACGGCGGTATCCTCGGCTTCGGCAGCCGCGTCCTGCTCGGGATATTCCGCGGCAGGAAGCTGCGCAACAAAATCTGGCGCGCCTGCGAGAAACACATGAAGAAGTACAGGCTAAGCGAGAACAAGTGCGTGACGGAGCTTTGCTCGGGGCCGTACTGGATGCGCTTCGAGTACCCGAAGGAGATCTACGAGGGAATTGACTACGTTACCTTCGAGGGGCTGAAAATGCCCTGTATGTCGGGCTACGACGACTACCTGACGCGCGTTTTCGGCGACTATATGCAGCGTCCGCCCGTCGACAAGCAGAAGCCTCACCACGACATCGCCTACCTTGACCTCAACACTCCCTGCGAGGTGTACGACAATGCCCACAGAAAAGCTGACAAGGGATAATTACCAAATTCTGATTGACGAGCTGAGAGCGTCGGCTGACGGAAAGTACCGCGACTTCCATTCCTCACTCGTGCCGAACGAGGAAAAGGACAGGATACTCGGCGTGAGAATGCCCCGCCTGCGCGAAATCGCCAAGGAAATCGGGAGGAACGACGCGCGCGGATTTCTTGAGATCTGCGGCGATGATTACTACGAGGAGCGGATCCTCCGCGCGATAGTGACGGGGCTGATAAAACCCGAGGGCTTTGACGACCTGCGCGCTCTTTCCGACGGATTTTTGCCCTATGTCAACAGCTGGGCGGTCTGCGACTGCTTCTGCTCGGGACTAAAGGGCGTGAAGAAGTACAGGGCGGAGTTTTTTGAACACATAGGGGAGTACCTGAGCGGCGGCGACTGGGAACAGCGTGTCGCGCTCGTGCTCATGCTCAATTACTATCTCGATGATGAGTACATCGACCGCGTCCTCGAGCGGACGGATAAGGTGCAAAGCGGAGCGTACTACGTGCAGATGGCTCAGGCGTGGCTTCTGGCTACGGCTCTGGCGAAGTGTCCCGGACAAGCGCTTGAGTATTACAAGGACAATAACCTAAGCCGCAATGTGTTCGGCAAAGCCGTTCAGAAGGCGGTCGAGAGCCGCAGAATAGACGGCGAAACAAAAAAGTTTCTGCGGACTCTGTAAATCACTTGACAAATCGACACACGTGCATATAATAATATATAGGTTGTTTTCGGGGCGGAGTGAAATTCTCCACCGGCGGTTATAGTCCGCGAACAGACGAAAGTCTGCCGAGCCTGTGAAATTCAGGCACCGACGGTTAAAGTCCGGATGATAGAAAACGCGCACAGCGGCTCTGCCGCAACAAATACGCGCATAAAGTCCCGACGCAGCAGCGTCGGGACTTTTTTCTTTAGGCGGGCGAAAGCGCCCACCGGCGTCGAACAGCCTAAAATAATTTTTTAGGAGGTCATTTTATGACTGTCAAAGGAAATGAGCGTATCAAGGCTGTCGCGGCCATGGCTATGCTCACCGCACTCGCGATCGCCGCGGATATCTTTCTCAGGATCCCGAACATCGGCGGCATTCTCACCTACGAGCCCAAGGAGGTAATCCTCACCATCGGCGCGTTCATCTTCGGCACTATCCCGGGACTTATCATGTCGCTGGTCGTCTGCTTCGTCGAGATGATCACGATCAGCACCACGGGTCCGATCGGTCTTTTGATGAATTTTCTCGCATCTGCGACGTTCGTCGGCGTAGCGTCGGTAATTTACCACCGCAAAAAGACAATGGGCAGAGCGATCATCGGACTTGTTTCGGGTTCTCTGGCGATGATAGGCATTATGCTGCTGTGGAACTACATCATGACGCCGATTTACATGGGTGTACCGCGCGAGGCGGTGCTTGATCTGTTCCTGCCGCTGCTGATTCCGTTCAATGCGATCAAGGCGGCTCTCAACTCAGCTGTCGTGCTTCTGCTCTACAAGGGCGTTGTCACCGCTCTGCGCAAGTCGAAGCTGATTCCGCAGCGCGAAAGCAACGACGGCGAGAACAAAAAGGTCAACACGATCATTCTCGTTATTGTATCTGCCGTCGCGGTAGTGACCCTGCTGATGGTTCTGCTGATTTTCGCGAAAATCATCTGATTCTCACAGCGAAATCCGCAGGGGGTTGACAAATTGGCATAGAGTGCTATAATATTATAGAAACCAGAGTAGAAAACGGAGCGTGAAGTGTTCCGCGGACGGGGAGTTGTCGCGGAGATGAAAGGCTCGCCTGCGGTTCCGTTTTCGCATCCCGCTGTCGTTTGAATTTTTCGGCGGACAGCTTTGTCCGCCTTTTATTTTTGGGGGTTAATATGAGATATCTTAAGAAATTTCCCGCCTCTCTGTTCGAGCTGAAGGATATCCGCTCGCTAGCGGCTGTCGCAATGCTGCTCGCGCTGAGGATCGTGCTGGGAATGTTCGCGAACGCCACGCTGCCGATGTTCGGCAACACGGTCAAGTTCTCGGCGGCGTTTATCCCGATTGCGGTCGCGGGCGCGATGTTCGGCCCGATTCCCGCGGGACTCGTCGGAGCCTTGGGCGACGTGCTGTCGTTTCTGATTGCGCCGACGGGCGGAGCGTATTTTCCGGGCTTCACGATCAGCGGTCTGTTGACGGGTCTGATTTACGGCTTCGCGCTCTACAACGAGAAGCTCAGCCTGCCGCGTATCGCGATCGCGTGGGCGGTCAACGCGCTTGTGGTCGAGAGCTTCATGGCGGCATACTGGCTGTACATTCTCTACGCTCAGGAGCCGAGCTACCTGTTCTATCTCTCCGCGCGCGGAATCAGTCTGGCGGTCAAATGCGCACCCGAGATTCTCATACTATTCGCCCTCGGCAAGCCAGTCAAGGCGCTGTCGTGCAACGTCATAAAGAAAAAGGCATAACATACAGCGAAAGCGCTTCCGTTCGGGAGCGCTTTTTGTTTGCGAAAAAAACAAAAACAGGCAGCAAACGCTGCCTGTCGGATTATTAAATTTACTTTGCAAACTCAGTCGCACGGCTTTCGCGGATAATGTTGACCTTGATCTGTCCGGGATATTCGAGCTCTTCCTCGATCTTTTTACAGATCTCTCTCGCGAGCGGAACCATACGCTCGTCCTTGACGACCTCGGGCTTGACCATAACGCGAACCTCGCGTCCCGCCTGGATAGCAAAGGAACGCTCAACGCCGTTGAAGGACGAGGCGACCTCCTCGAGCTTCTGCAGACGCTTGATGTAGTTCTCGACGTTTTCTCTTCTCGCGCCGGGTCTTGCGGCGGAGAGAGCGTCGGCAGCCTGAACAAGACAGGCGACGATAGTCTTGGCCTCGACGTCGCCGTGGTGGGCGTGGATCGCGTGGATAACCGCGTCGCTTTCCTTGTATTTTCTGGCGAGGTCAACGCCGATCTGGATATGGGTGCCTTCGACCTCGTGGTCGATAGCCTTGCCGATATCATGCAGCAGTCCCGCGCGCTTTGCGAGGGTGGGATCGAGACCGAGCTCGTTCGCCATCATGCCCGCGAGATAAGCCACTTCGATAGAGTGGTTGAGTACATTCTGACCGTAGCTGGTGCGGTAACGCAGCCGTCCGAGCATCTTGACAAGCTCGGGGTGAATGTTGTGGATACCGAGCTCGAGCACGGCTCTTTCGCCCTCGCGCTTGATGGTCGCGTCCACCTCGCGTCTGGCTTTTTCAACGGTTTCCTCAATTCTGGCGGGGTGAATACGTCCGTCGGAAATGAGTCTTTCGAGCGCGATCCTCGCGACCTCGCGCCTTACGGGCTCGAAGCACGAGAGGGTGATCGCCTCGGGCGTATCGTCAATGATAAGGTCTACGCCTGTGAGCGTTTCGATCGCTCTGATGTTACGTCCCTCACGACCGATGATTCTGCCCTTCATCTCGTCATTGGGGAGAGGTACAACCGAAATGGTTGCCTCGGCGACCTGCTCAGCGGCAAGTCTTTGAATAGCAAGTGAAATAATGTTGCGGGCTTTTTCGTCCGCTTCTTCCTTGAGCTGCGCCTGATACTCCATGATCTTGACGGATTTCTCGTGCGCGAGCTCGCTTTCAAGCTGGGAAAGCAAGTAGCTTTTTGCCTGCTCTGTTGTATAGCCCGAGATCTTCTCGAGCATTTCAAACTGACTCTTCTTGAGGGTTTCGATCTCCTCGAGCTTCTGGTCAGCTTCCTTGAGCTTTTTGTTTACGCGCTCGTCCTTTTTCTCGACGTTGTCGAGCTTTCTGTCGAGCGTTTCTTCCTTCTGCTGGATACGGCGTTCCTGACGCTGAACTTCCTTGCGTCTGTCGGAGATTTCCTTCTCGCTCTCGTTTCTGAAGCGGTGGACTTCGTCCTTGCCCTCAAGGACATACTCCTTCTTCTTAGCCTCGGCGGTCTTGATAGCGTCGGCAACGATGCGCTTAGCCTCTTCCTCGGCGCTGCCGATTTCCTTCTCGGCAGTATTCTTGCGCACGTTGATACCGACGGCGATACCGATAGCGCCGCCTGCCAGCAAAGCGACAATTATCAGAATTATCGCTAAAAACAGCTGCATTCCCATGACACCTCCTCTTAATTAGTTTTTTAAGTAATTCATTCCCAATCAATAGACTCCGAAGGTGCCGTTAATCAAGATATTCAATTTTCATAAAATATTTTTTACATCCAAACTGGTTGGCTATTAAATGTATAAAAAATATCTATAATAAACGGCTCTTCAATAGGAGAGTCTGATTAAAAAGACAGGTACGGTTGTGAAAAAACCGCTCCTGGAAATACGCATAACTTCGTATTCTTTTCTAATTTTAATATAAAATCAAGAGGTTGTCAAGACGGAAATAACATATTCACAAAAATTTAATTGCTTATTTGAATAATGTATGTGAAAAATGCAAGATTTGATAAATATGTTACAGCATTTTTGTGAAGCAATGGCGAAAATTTGAAAAAATACTGTCAATTTTACATCAAACTATTGAATAAATGAAAGAAATGTAATATAATATATGTATCTTAATTTTAGGAGGAATTTTATTATGTCAGTAAAAGTTGCAATTAACGGCTTTGGCCGTATCGGACGTCTTGCTTTCAGACAGATGTTCGGCGCAGAGGGTTACGAGGTAGTAGCTATCAACGACCTCACCGATCCCAAGATGCTCGCTAACCTGCTCAAGTACGACACCGCTCAGAAGGGCTATTGCGGCACCATCGGCGAGAATCTCCACACCGTAGAGGCTAAGGAGAACTCAATCGTTGTTGACGGCAAGGAAATCACCATCTACGCTAAGGCTAACGCTGCTGAGCTTCCCTGGGGCGAGATCGGCGTTGACGTAGTTCTCGAGTGCACAGGCTTCTACTGCTCAAAGGCTAAGAGCCAGGCTCACATCGATGCAGGTGCCAAGAAGGTTGTTATCTCCGCTCCCGCGGGCAAGGATCTTCCCACCGTTGTATTCAGCGTAAACGAGAACGTTCTCACTCCCGAGGACAAGATCATCTCCGCTGCTTCCGCTGATACTCTCAACAAGTATGCTCCCATCCAGAGCGGTATCATGAGCACCATTCACGCTTACACAGGCGACCAGATGATCCTCGACGGCCCCCACAGAAAGGGTGACCTCAGAAGAGCAAGAGCAGGCGCTGCTAACATCGTTCCCAACTCCACCGGCGCTGCCAAGGCTATCGGTCTCGTAATTCCCGAGCTCGACGGCAAGCTCATCGGTTCCGCACAGCGTGTACCTGTTCCCACAGGCTCCACCACAATCCTCACCGCTGTTGTTAAGGGCACAGACGTTACCGTAGAGGGCATCAACGCCGCTATGAAGGCTGCTGCTTCCGAGTCCTTCGGTTACAACGAGGATCCCATCGTATCCAGCGACGTTATCGGCATGCGTTACGGTTCACTCTTCGACGCTACCCAGACCATGGTTTCCAAGGTTGCCGACGACCTCTATGAGGTTCAGGTAGTTTCCTGGTACGACAACGAGAACTCCTACACCAGCTGCTTAGGCTTTTGGAGTTTAGTTTCTCAAATTGAACTGAATCGGGAGGTCTGACTTCGATCAGACCTCTCTTTTTTTCGTATAACCTTTCGGCTTTTTTATTCGTAACGAAGAACGGCGTTTGCGCTTCATTCGGCGGCTGTACCCCTGAGCAATTTCGTCATTTTTGCCAAGGTTTTGCGGCGGAGATCAACACAGCCGTGTCAGCGGTAATATTTATGCACCGAAAAACCTCGAAAAAGCCCGATTAATCGCGAATCTTGCCACTGAGTCAATTATAATTTGTATATGTTTTATAAAAAATAAACGAAAAGTTAGTTTAGAAATTTTTGAATTTGCTTGAAATCACCATAATTTTTTGGTATGATATATTTAGGAATAATTATAGGCACTAATGCACAATTTTCAGCAATGCCTACACCCTTTTGTACCTTTGATTAGGAGTTGAATTTATGAACTACAGCCTGAGCGAGGAACGCTCCGCGTCCGCGGTATTTGCCGAGGGTGACGGCGCATACAGCTATGAATATTTCGGCGCTCGCCTCGCTGAAAAGAACGGCGAAAAGGGCGCTGTTTTCAGGGTTTGGGCGCCTAACGCACAGAATGTTGCCGTTGTCGGCAGCTTCAACGACTGGAACAAAACCGAAAACTTCATGAACCGCAACCGCGACGGAGTCTGGGAGCTGTTCATCGCGGGGGTAGGGCAGGGAGATACCTACAAATACTGCATCGAGACCCCGTGGTTCGAGAAAATAATGAAATCCGACCCGTTCGCGTTTTTTGCGGAGGAGCGTCCCGACAACGCGTCGAAGGTTTATGACCTCGGGCGCTACGAATGGGGCGACGGAGAGTGGATCGAGCGCAGGAAAACGGCGGATTCGCTTAGCCTGCCCATGAATATCTACGAGATCCACGCGGGCTCGTGGAAGCGCAAGCCCGACGGCAGCTTCTACACCTACCGAATGCTTGCCGACGAGCTGACGGACTACCTCTGCGACATGCACTTTACCCACGTTCAGTTCATGCCGCTGATGGAGCACCCGTACGACCCGAGCTGGGGCTTCCAGACGACGGGCTACTTTGCGGCGACCTCGCGCTACGGCACGCCCGAGGATCTGATGTACCTCATCGACACCCTCCACCGCCACAACATCGGCGTTATCATGGACTGGGTGCCCTCGAATTTCCCGAAGGACAGCTTCGCGCTCTCGAAGTTTGACGGCACAGCCCTCTACGAGAGCGAGGATCCGAAGCTCGGCGAGCGTCCCTCGTGGGACACCTGCCTGTTTAATTTCGCGCGTCCCGAGGTAATCAGCTTTCTCGTTTCGTCGGCGGTATTCTGGTTCAAGACGTACCACCTCGACGGACTGAGAGTAGGCGCGCTTTCGTCGATGCTATATCTCGACTACGGCAAGAAGGACGGCGAGTGGGAGCCTAACCGCTTCGGCGGCAAGGAGAACCTCGAGGCGATCGACTTCATCAAGCGGCTCAACACCGCGGTGCACCTCTTCTGTCCCGACGCGCTGATGTTCACCGAGGAGACGACCTCGTGGCCGAAGGTCACCTACAAGGTTGAGGACGGCGGTCTCGGTTTTGACTACAAGTGGAACCGCGGCTGGATGAACGACATGCTCCACTACATGACGCTCGACCCGAAGTGGCGGCCGTTCAACCACGACAACCTGACGTTCAGCTTTTTCTACGCCTTCTCCGAGCACTTTGTCCTGCCCGTCTCGCACGACGAGGTTTCAAACGGCAAGGGCTCTATCCTCAGCAAAATGCCCGGCAACGGCGGCGACCGTCTGGCGGGACTGAGGGCGTTTCTGACCTATATGTTCGCACACCCCGGCAAGAAGCTCATCTTCATGGGCACGGAGATCGGTCAGCTCGACGAGTGGGACGTCGACGGCATCGTCGACTGGGAGTTCCTCGACAGCAAGAACCACGCGCAGCTCCAGGTGTTCTACCGCGAGCTAAACAAGTTCTATACCGACAATCCGCCGTTCTACGAGATGGACACTATCTGGAAGGGCTTCGACTGGATCCACCACGACGACTTCACGAATTCCGTCATCGCATTCAAGCGCACGGACACACATGGCAACGAGATCATCGCGGTGTGCAACTTCCAGCCGACGCGCCACGACGGATACTTTATCGGAGTGCCGAACGCGGGCGTTTACAACGAGGTATTCAACTCCGACGAGGAGCGCTACGGAGGCAGCGGCGTTGTCAACGGCGAAAAGCTCGAGACTGTCCCGATGAAGATCCACGGCTGTAACCAGGGTCTTTCTCTGACGCTTCCGCCAATGGGCGTGATTTATCTGAGCTTCGACGGAGAAGCCGAATAAGCACACAAACGGGCTTGCCCGTACGATAAACTGTTTTCATTCAGAAACAATATAAAATTAAATATCGGAGGTTATATCAATGCAAATGTTTCCAAAACAGGAAGTAGTAGCAATGCTTCTTGCGGGCGGTCAGGGCTCACGTCTGGGCGTACTGACAAAGAAGCTTGCAAAACCCGCCGTACCCTTCGGCGGAAAGTACCGCATTATCGACTTTCCGTTGTCAAACTGCGTTAACTCGGGCATTGAGGCAGTCGGCATTCTGACACAGTATCAGCCGCTGATCCTCAACGAGTATATCGGCAACGGACAGCCGTGGGATCTCGACGGAATGCACTCGGGCGTTAACTGTCTGAGCCCCTATCAGGCTATCAAGGGCGCTGACTGGTATTCGGGAACCGCGAACGCGATCTACCAGAATATCAACTACATCGAGCGCTACGACCCCGACTATGTTGTAATTCTTTCGGGTGACCACATCTACAAGATGGACTACAACAAGATGCTCGAGTACCACAAGGAGAAGAACGCCGCCTGCACCATCGCGGTAATCGACGTTCCGCTCGAGGAAGCCTCGCGCTTCGGCATTCTCAACACTCATGAGGACGGCGAAATCTATGAGTTTGACGAGAAGCCCGAGCATCCCAAGAGCACAAACGCTTCCATGGGTATCTACATCTTCAGCTGGAAGGAGCTGCGCAAGTACCTCACAGAGGACGAAGTGAAGGAAGGCTCCAGCCACGACTTCGGCAAGGACGTGCTTCCCACCATGCTCGCGGCAGGCGAGAGAATGTTCGCCTATCCCTTCGAGGGCTACTGGAAGGACGTCGGAACCATCGACAGCCTTTGGGAAGCTAACATGGATCTGCTCGATCCCAACGTCACCCTCGACCTCAAGGACATCTATTCGCGCAATCCCATGATGCCGCCTCACTATGTATCTCCCGACGCGAATATCCAGAACTCCCTCGTTGCGGACGGCTGCAACGTTGAGGGCAACCTGGAGTTCTCGATCCTCTTCTCGGGCGTTACCGTCGGCAAGGGCGCGACAATCAACTCCTCGATCATCATGCCCGGCGCGGTCATCGAAGAAGGCGCCAGCGTTCAGTTCGCAATCGTAGCCGAGAACACCGTGATCGGCAAGAACGCGGTTGTCGGTCAGCGTCCCGAGGCTGTTGAGAACCGCGACGACTGGGGCATTGCCGTTATCGGCGAGAACACCGTCATCGCAGACGGCGCGTTCGTCCCCGCGAAGCAAATGATTGACACAGATACGGAGGTAGCAGCAGAATGAGAAGTAATGATGTACTCGGCTTTATCTTTGCCGGAACTTTAGACGACAAAATTCCGGAGCTCGCCGCTTCCCGTACCACGGCAAGCGTGCCCATCGGCGGAAAGTACCGTTTGATCGACTTCGTGCTTTCCAACATGAGCAATTCCGGTATCAACAACGTAGGCATCGTTGCGAAGAGCAACTTTCTCTCACTGACCGACCACGTCGGCTCGGGCAGCGCCTACGACCTTTCCAAGAGAAGGAGCAACCTGACCCTGCTCACACCCTACGGCGGCAAATCCTTCTCCAACCTCGTTGAGACGATCTACAACATGCACGGCTACATCGAGCACTGCCGCGAGGAGTATGTGCTCATCGAGCAGGGCAATGTTGTCACCAATTTCGACTACAGCGCTCTCTTTGATTTCCATTCAAAGAACAACGCGGACATAACCCTCGTTTACAAGAAGGGTATCATTCCCGCGGGCTATGACAGACCCATCACCATCGACGCTGACGCTTCGGGCAAGGTCAGCCAGATATTCGTTAAGCCCGACAACACCGCCGAGGAAAGCGACTTCATGTACGGCTCTCTGCTTATCCGCAAGGAGCTGCTCATGAACGAGATCCGCAGCGCGCTCAGCCTCAACCAGCTCGACATCAAGCGCGTTCTTCAGGACGCCGTCGGCAAGTTCAGAGTTTTCGCTTTCGAGAACAAGGGCTACACCGCATTTATCAGCTCCATCAATTCCTACTTTGCGTTCAATATGGATCTGATGAAGAAGGAAGTCCGCGACGAGCTCTTCAATCCCAAGCGCCCGATCTACACCAAGGTCCGCGACGACGCTCCGTCACGCTACGGCCTCGAGAGCAAGGTCAAGAACTCCATCATCGCTCAGGGCTGCGTGATTGACGGCGAGGTAGAGAACTGCGTTATCTCCAAGGGCGTTTACGTCGGCAAGGGCGCCAAGCTATCGAACTGCATCGTTATGCAGGACACCAAGATCGGCACCTACACCAACCTCAACTACGTCATCATCGACAAGGACGTTCAGATCAAGGACGGCCGCTCGCTGATGGGCTTCGATTCATATCCCAGTTATATCGCTAAAAAATCTGTTGTCTAACAGAATTCTATAGGAGGAAAAACCAATGAGAATTTTATACTGTGCATCTGAGGCCAATCCTTTCTGCGGCAGCGGCGGTCTCGCCGACGTAGCGGGCAGCCTTCCGCATACCCTTTGCAGAAAAGGTCAGGATTGCCGCATTGTTGTTCCGCTCTACGGAACCATTCCGCAGGATCTTAAGAACCAGCTGAACTTCATCACCAACTTCACCGTACCCGTTGCGTGGAGACATCAGTACTGCGGACTGTTCTGGGCTCGCTGGAACGACTGCACCTACTATTTCATCGACAATGAGTACTACTTCAAGCGCGGCACTCTCTACGGTCACTATGACGACGCCGAGAGATTTGCATTCTTCTCACGCGCGATCCTCGAGATGCTGCCCTATATCGACTTCCATCCCGATATCATTCACGCCAACGACTGGCAGACCGCTCTCGTACCCGTATACTACTATCTGTTCTATTCGCACAGACCCTGGTATTACAACATCAAGAGCCTCTTCACCATCCACAACATCCAGTATCAGGGTGAGTATGGTTGGGAAGTCAACACCGAGTGCGTAGGTATTCCCGCAAGCGAGTGCAATATCCTCGAGATGAACGGCAAGCTCAACATGATGAAGGGCGCGATCGAGACCTCTACCCGTGTTTCGACCGTTTCGCCGAGCTATGCCGCTGAAATTAAGGATCCCTGGTACAGCTGGGGCCTGCATGACGAGCTCAATCTCCGTCACTACAAGCTCTGCGGTATCAAGAACGGTATCGACCTCGCGAGCTACGATCCCGCCACCGACTATCAGCTCTACTGCAACTACACCAAGGAGGATATGAGCGGCAAGGGCGTCTGCAAGCAGAGACTTCAGGAAAGACTCTGCCTCGAGCAGCGCTGGCAGTCGCCTCTCGTAGGTATGGTTACCCGTCTTGTTGCCCACAAGGGTCTTGACCTCGTCAGAATGGGTCTTGAGGAGCTCATGAACACTGAGGATATGCAGTTTGTTATTCTCGGTTCGGGCGACAAGGAGTACGAGGACTTCTTCAACTATATGCAGGCAAAGTATCCCGGCAGACTCTGCTTCTGCCACGGCTTCGTACCCGAGCTTGCGAGAAAGATCTACTCCGGCGCCGATATCTTCCTGATGCCTTCCGCACAGGAGCCCTGCGGCCTTGCGCAGATGATCGCTCTCCGCTACGGCACGATCCCCGTAGTACGCGAGGTTGGCGGTCTTAAGGACTCCGTATTCGATTCCGCTGACGGCTACGGCAACGGCTTCACCTTCAAGAACTACTACACCGCTGACATGCAGCACGCTGTCCGCCGCGCTCTCTGGGGTATCCAGGACGATCAGGGCTGGCACCAGCTCATGTGGCGCGCGATGATGAGCGACAACAGCTGGGAGCGTTCGGCTCAGGACTACATCAACGTCTACAGCGACACCCTCAACTGGAATTGATTTGTTGCCTGTATCGCGAATAGCGTATTTATATACGTTTTCGTCGGATACGCTGCAAGTTCAAGATAATATTACAAAATCAGAGCATCTCTTTTCAGAACGGAAAGAGATGCTCTTTTTAGATTTATGCAAGCTGTCATGATTAATAAAAAGTTCAGATATATTACAGCATAATGACCAATTGTATGGTAAATATAAACAAAAACTACGTCATATATCAGTACATGATAACCAAGAGGCAGAAATGAAATTAAATTTTTAAATAACTCTTGATTTTTTGTTTTCTATCTGCTAAGATAACTGAGCACTCGGGAAAACAACAAAAACCGTTCTCCCAAATTAAATAAATCCTCATTTTTAAACATTTTACGGAGGGAAACAATTATGACAACTACACGTAAATCAACCAAAGCAGCGGCAATCGTTCTTACACTTACGATGCTGGTCGGTATGTTCTGCATCTTCGGCACAGCCACCACAAGCGCTGCGACCGACAGAGTAAGCCTTTATTCCTCAAGCGTCACCTTCTCCAAGTACGGTTCTTCCAACAGAGAAGTATTCATCAAGACAAACGACAACGCTGCTAACCAGGAAGTATACGTTCACTACTGCTACATGGACAACCAGCCCTGGCAGGACGCCAAAGCTGAGTATGTAACAACTCTTTCCGACGGTTCCAAGATCTGGAAGGCTAACTTCAGCAGCTTCAACACCAAGTATGCTATCAAGTACGTTGCAGACGGTCAGGAAATCTGGGATAACAACAACGGCAAGGATTACACCTACGCTGATGTTTGCGGTACAGCTCCCGTAACTGTTGAGAGAACCGGCTACGCTTACTACAACATTCCCGTAAGAGCGGTTCTCCAGAACTACGCTTACAACAAGAACGTATTTGTAAGATACACCACCGACGGCTGGAAGTCCTTCAAGGATCAGAAGCTCACTTACTCTTCCACCAACGCCAACGGCACCGAGAACTGGACAACCACTGTCTATGACGCTACCAACAGCAACATCGAGTACGCTGTATGCTATCAGGTAAACGGCACAGAGTTCTGGGCTAACAACTTCGGCGCAAACTACGACGGCACATATTACATTCATCGCTGATTTATTACCCTAAAGCGAAAGCCGCAGTCATCGGACTGCGGCTTGTTTTTTATTTCTCTTTTTTGATCAGGGCGCAAATGCAGTAGTAAATCGGAATGGTGAAAAACACGATCCAGCCGAATGCCCAGCCGCCGCAGATTCCGAAATAGCCAAAGATGATGTAAGCGGCAACGGCGAGAACGGGGAAGGCGAAGTGCGAGGGGTTCTTCTTGAAAATTGCGTCGATGAGCGAGTAGTAAATCGGAATAGAGAAGAAGCAGATCCAGCTAAGCGCCCAGCCGAAGCAGAGTCCGCTGAAGCCCCATGCGAGGAATGCCGCCAACGCGATTGCCCAGAACGGAAATCTGGTCAGCACCCTGTAGTGCGAGTTCGTCCGGTGAGCGTTTTTAATTTCATCATCGACCATGACGTGACCGTTTTCGTCGGTATAAACGCGGGTTTTGCCTTTTTCGTTAACATTGACTCCGTCCCAGCCGACGTGAACCTTGTCGCCGTGCTTCTCGTAGACGTTCACGCCGTCCTTGAATGAGATATGTACCTTGTCGCCGTCCTTGCTCTCGACGTGGATTCCTTTTTTAAATGAAACCTTGTCGTACTGTGTGTAGTTGGTGTCAGGGTCGGGCTCAAAGCTCCCGGTATTGCTTTCGTCAGTCTGCGGTTCGGGCTGAGGTTCGGGTTCGGGCTCAGCCTGAGTTTTTTTACCCGTCAGCATCTCGTCAAGGCTGACTCCGTAAATCTCCGCGAGGCGGATAAGGTTGTCGGTGTCGGGCGACGCTTCCGCGCGTTCCCATTTGGACACAGCCTGTCTGCTGACTCCGATTTTCTCGGCGAGCTCTTCCTGGCTGAGATTGTTTTCTTTCCTGTATTGCAATAGTCTGTTTGCGGTTTCGATGTTCATAAATCTACCTCCTTCGTTATGGCTAAATTGTATCACGCAACCGCGAAAAACGCCATACATTCCGCTTTACAATCCCGCAACTACGGGTTGCGGAGCGATATTTTCGCTATTTTAAGCCATTTTTACGGCTATCCAGATAATCCTGCAATATAATCGTCGCGGCGACCTCGTCGACGACGTTCTTTCTTTTTTTGCCGCGGGTGTTGGTGGTGTTGAGGAAGTTGTGAGCCGTGACGGTGGTTCCGCGCTCGTCCTGCATGACGGTTTCAATACCCGTCAGCTCTCTGAGAGTTTCGGCGAAGGCTCTCGCGTTCTGAGCGCTTTCACCCTCGCTGCCGTCCATGTTCTTCGGCAGACCGACAACTATCAGCTCCGCTTTGACATCTTTAGCCGCCTGAGCTACCTTGTTCGGCAGCGCCTTCTGAGATTTTTCAAATATTACTGTATAGGGCGAGGCCAAAAACTCTGTTTTATCGCATACCGCGATGCCTGTTCTCGCCTTTCCCAAATCAACCGACATGATAATCATAAAGACAAATCCTTTCTTCCGTGTAGTTACATTATAATCCAAATCAGCCGAGGATACAAGAAAAGAAATGAAAAATTCTCATGCAAGCTGTGACAAAACCCATGCGGACAAATTGCTATAATAAAGGCACAAAATCAAAAGGAAGTTGAAAGCATGGAAAGCGCAAAATCGATTCGCCGCCACCGCGCGGCACAGGGTAATATTCTGAAATACGGAGTGCGTCAGGCGTTGTATTTCGGCTGCGGCGTGCTCACCTCGCGCGGCGCTGTCCTCGGAACCCTCGCTCCGTTTGGCGCGTCCTTTGCGGCGGCGGTGCCGGGAGAAGGGCTGATCGCTTCGCTGCTCGGCGCGACGATGGGATATATAATCCTCAGTCCCGCCGACAGCTTCCGCTACATCGCGGTGATGATCGCGATAGGCGGCGCGCGCTGGCTTTTCAGCGACCTCGGACGGGTCACGAAGAGCCGCCTGTTCGCGCCGCTCGCGGCGTTCATTCCGATTTTCGCGACAGGGATCGCTCTCCTGTTCAGCAGCGGCAGCACGCTCTCTGAATTTACGGGCTGTTTGCTCGAGGCACTCCTCGCGGCAGCGGCGGCGTACTTTATGTCGGTGTCCGTCCGTCTGGTGGGCGACAGGCGCTCGATCGCCGCCTGCACGGGGCAGGAGACCGCCTGCCTTGTGATGACGGGCTGCGTGCTGATCCTCTCGCTCGGAGGTTTGGCGGTTGAGGGCGTTTCTCTCGGCAGGATAATCGCGGTCGTCGCGGTGCTGCTCTGCGCGCGCTATGGCGGCGTTCAGGGCGGTGCGGTCAGCGGAGTCGCCACGGGTGCGGTGTTCAGTCTGGCAGATTTTCAGCAGGGCTTTCTCTGCGGCGCGTTCGCGTTCGGCGGACTGATGGCGGGGCTGTTTTCGGGCTTGCGAAAGGTCGGCTGCGCGGCTGTGTTCACCGTTACGAGCGTGATGATGAGCCTTGCCTTCGGCAGCGGCACGATTCCCGTGTCGGTAATGCTCGAGTGCGCGGTCGGCGCGGCGGTTTTCCTCTTTATCCCGAAGGACGTCGGGAACTTCATCACCCCGATATTTGTCCGTGAGCCGTCTGCAGCACTGGGCGATACGGTGAAGAAGAACGTAATCATGCGGCTCGATTCCGCGGCGCGCGCGATAAAGAACGTCAAGGGCGACGTCGAGAACGTGTCCAAGCGGCTGGGCGAGATGTACTCCCCGAGCTTTGAGAACGTCTGCGAAAACGTGGCGGCTGACGTATGCTCGGGCTGCGGTCTGAGAATGTACTGCTACGAGCATGAGGGCGGCGTAACGCGCGACGACTTCTTCCGCCTTGAGGAGATCCTATGCGAAAAGGGCAGGCTCGACGAAAACGACGTGGCGAACGGATTTGTCAAGAGCTGCTGCAAGAAGGGCGAGATCGCGGATTCCATGAGCAGCCACTACCGCCTTCTTGTCGCGGGCAGGGAAGCCGAGAGGAGGATCGCGGAGATCCGCGGCGCGGTCGCAGGTCAGTTCGCAGGCGTGAGCGATATCCTCGGCGACCTCAGCCGTGAGTTTGAGAGCGCTCTCCGCTGTGACGCCGAAGCCGAGGACAGGATAACCGAGGCTCTCGCTTCTCTCGGCGCGATTCCCGAGAGAGTGGTGTGCCTGATTTCGGACAACGGTAGAATGCGCGTTGAGCTTACCCTCAGCGGCAAGGGTGAGGTTATCCGCGAGGGACAGCTCAGGCGCGAGGTTTCAAAATCCTGCGGCAGGCGGTTCGACCTGCCCACCCTGACCGAGAGCGGCGGCGTTATCCGCGCGGCGATGTGCGAGCTGCCCATGTACGACGTTGAGATCGGCTCCGACCAGCACATCGCTCAGGGCGGAAAGCTCTGCGGCGACTGCATCGACTACTTCAACGACGGAATGGGCAGGACATACGCCCTCGTCTGCGACGGAATGGGAACGGGCGGCAGAGCGGCGGTTGACGGAAACATGGCGGTGTCCACAATGGGCAGGCTGCTCCGCGCGGGACTGTGCGCCGACAGCGCGCTGCAGATCGTCAACTCAGCGCTGATGATAAAGAGCGAGGACGAGAGCTTGTCAACCGTAGACCTTGCTTCGGTTGACCTGTACAGCGGCGAGCTTACGCTCAAAAAGGCAGGAGCAGCGATGACGTTTATCCGCCGCGGCGGCAGGGTGATAACGCGCGAAATGCCGTCGCTGCCCGCGGGAATACTGAACAACATCAAATTTTCAACTGACACACTTAATCTTTCGGCAGGAGATATGGTAGTTATGGTTTCGGACGGCGTAGTTACAGGCGACGAAAAATGGCTCGAGCGGCTGATACGTACCTGGCACAAGGGCAGCGCTCAGGAGCTTGCGCAGGCGGTTGTTGAGGAGGCGATACGCCGCCGCGCGGAAATCAGGGACGACGACATCACCGCCGTCGCCATGAGAGTCGTGGAAAACGAGGACAGATAATAAAAAAAGGGTCGGCGTGTTGCCGACCCTTCGCTGTGTCAGATATTAACTTATTCCTCAAAGAGGGGAGTGGAGAAATACCTCTCGGCGGTGTCGGGAAGTACGGTGACCACCGTCTTGCCGCGTCCGAGCTTCTTTGCGAGCTTGAGAGCCGCCGCGACATTCGTGCCGCCCGAGATACCGCACATCAGACCTTCCTCGCGCGCGAGACGCTTTGCGGTGTTGAGCGCTTCCTCGTCGGTGACGACGTAGATCTTGTCGTAGATATCGCGGTTGAGTATCTGCGGGATAATGCCGTCGCCGATGCCCATCTGCAGATGAGTTCCGATCGTGCCGCCCGCGAGAATAGCCGCGTTCTCGGGTTCGACAACCCAGATTTCAATATCGGGATTGTTCTCTCTGAGCACCTCGCCGATACCCGTGATCGTACCGCCGGTGCCGATGCCGGAGCAGAAGCCGTCGATTTTGCGGTCGCCGCAGTCTTTGAGAATCTCGAGCGCGGTGTAGTTCTTGTGCGCCATGACGTTGTTATAGTTCTCGAACTGCTGGGGGACAAAGACGTTCGGGTTCTTCGCCTTGAGCTTGAGGGCGGTTTGCAGGCATTCCTCGATGCACGCGCCGATGTCGCCCGCGTCGTGGATCAGCTTGACCTCCGCGCCGTAGTGGCGGATAAGCTTGCGGCGTTCCTCGCTGACGGAGTCGGGCATGACGATAATCGTGCGGTAGCCCTTGATAGCGCCGACGAGAGCGAGTCCGATGCCCTGATTGCCGCTTGTCGGCTCGACGATAATCGTGTTTTCGTTAATCAGCCCGTCCTTTTCCGCCTGCTCGATCATGTTGAGCGCGGTGCGGGTCTTGATTGAACCGCCCACATTGAGCGCCTCGAATTTGACGAGGATATCGGCGCTGTCCTTGTCGCACATTCTGTTGAGCTTGACAAGCGGAGTGCCGCCGACTGCCTCTAAAATGTTGTTGTAAATCATCTAATCACACCTGAATAATCATAATCTTATATATTATACACCCTTCTGGCGCAAAAGTAAAGCGCAATGACGTTTTCGGCAAAAAAACCGACGGCAGAAGCGCCGTCGGATATGAGCAATTATTCTACTGTAGAAATATAAACAGGAATGTCGGTTTCATTGTCGACGAGCATGAAGATAAACGGCTTGTCAAATACCCAAGCGCCGTCCGGTTTCTCGCCCTCGGCTGAGTCGGCTGTCGCAGCCGAACCGATTCCGCTGCTGCCGACGGATAGTGACGGCGCGGCGCAGACGAACTTGTTCAGCGTCAGCTCGCCGCCGTGGGTCAGACTGCCGAAGTCGCTGTTCTCACCGAACAGGGTGTACAAGCCTATTTTTTGTAGAACGGGCGAGAGGTTGGCTGACTGCGCTTCGGTTCGGAAGGACGAAATTACCGCCGCCTGCCGTTTTGTGAAGTCGATGCTTTCGAGCAGCTTTGAGTATTCAACGCTGTCGAAGCTCTTTACATACGTTTCGAAGTCGCCCTCGGGCATGATGAACAGCGCCCTGAGCGGATTGTTCGCTGTGTATTTGACGATTCCGCGCGCGGTTTTGGTCTGCATTGAGACCTCTTCACAGCTGAGCGACTGATTGAGCCACGTGTCGCTGAGCGACAGCTCTGAGTAAGACGCCATGCTATCCTCGCCCGAAAGGGTCATTTTAACTCCGACGCGGTCTTTGAGCTTGTCCGCGCCTTTTGAGAAGTCATAGCGGATAATGTCGTCGCCGTAAAAGTCCGCGTTTGTCTGCAAAAACGCGCTGCGAACGTCGGTTTTGTCGTTGATGAAGAGCGCGCCGTCCATGCTGAGCGTTTTTTCGGCGTCTTTCTTGCCGCTTTCCTGAGAGAGTGCGATTTTGCCGACATTTTCCATGCGGCTCTTGAAGTATGAGCAGCAGGTGTTGTACGTGTCGAGGTCGAGCTCGACGCCGAGTGCGAGCAGAATCTCGGTGCGGCTGTCACCCTTTGCGCCGTTCGCGAGAAGTCCGAGCTGAACCGCGCTGCTTGCAGGTGCCAAGGATATCGCCTTGCCGTTGTAAGCGTTGCGGAAGAGCTTGAGCGAAAAGCCCGTGACGGTGTTCGTAAAGCTGTTGTATGCCAACGGAGCCTCGCGGCAGCCGTCGGCGTAGTTGAAGGTCGCGGCGGTATCCTTGCTGCGCTTAACGTCGTCCGAGAGTATCTCGCTTCCCGAAAAGCCCGTTGAGGCAGCGCAGGCGGTCAGGCTGACGCAGACCGCCGCCGCGATGATTGATTTCAGTTTTTTCATTGTTATTGACCGCCGTAGAGTTTTTTAGCGAGGTTAAAGATATCCTCCGCCGCGTTCGGAAGGGCAAGACGGCGGCAGCTCTCCTTCATGGAATTGAGCTTTTCGGGGGAACGGAGAAGCTCGAGTATCTCGTCGGCGCCGTTTTTCTTGTCAACGAGGAAGGCGGCGTTCTGCTTGAGGAGAAAATCTACGTTGTCGGCTTCCTGACCGGGGAAAGCGCTGTAGATTGCCATAGGCAGATTGCACGCGATGCTCTCGGTAACGGTAAGTCCGCCGGGCTTCGTGACGATGAGGTCGGCGATGTGCATGTAGTCCTCTACGTTGTCGACGAAGTAGAGCAGCTTGGTGTTCTTTGATGTGCCGAGCTCCTGAATTTTCTTGTCGAGGTGATCAAAGAGGCGGATATTTCTGCCCGTGATGACGACGATCTGGATCTTGTCGCTCTTCTTGGCGAGCTGCTCGTAGAAGTCGAGTACGCCCGTAACGCCAAAGGAGCC
Source organism: uncultured Eubacteriales bacterium (assembly GCA_900316555.1). Lineage (GTDB taxonomy): Bacteria > Bacillota > Clostridia > Oscillospirales > Acutalibacteraceae > Ruminococcoides. The sequence goes on from ONDL01000028.1 coordinate 33,534, forward strand.
TGCCATCATGAGAACTATCGGAAGGTTCGGGTTGAGTCTTTCGCGGTGGCAGATCTCCTCCTTGGTTTCGCTGACGGAGAAGCGGTCGAAGGTCGGGATGCCCAGCGGGAAAATCTTGCTCTCGGGCACATCGTACTCCTCGCACAGCTTACGCTTCATTTGGGGCTCCGCGAGAACAAAGGCGTCGATATTCGGCGATATGTAGGTGCGGTGAGAGTCGTAGTCGGTGATCAGGCTGATGACCTTGGCGCGGATCTTGCCCTTGCCCTTGAGGCGCGAAACCATGTTTGTGATAAAGGCATGGCAGATGATGATTATGTCGGGGTTGTACTTCTCGATAACCTCGAGCAGCTTTGTCGCCATGATCTCGTTTGACTTTACGACAGCCTTCGCGATAGGCTTGCTCTCGTCGGTCAGGCGGTAGAGCTTGCCGTATACAGACGGAGTTTTTGTCGCCATAATGTGGTAGCCCTTGCAGACGGTCTTGTCATAGAACTTGCCGATCGCCTTCATGCCGTCAACGACGTTAACCTCTGTTTCGGGGCTGAGTGTGTTGATTTTTGCCTCAATGGCAGCCGCGGCGCGCTTGTGACCGCCGCCTGTTGATGCGGTGAAAATTAAAATATTCATATCCAATCCTCTGCGTCAATTCACGTTATTACTCTGACATTTCAGGGTTTTTTAAGCTATAGATGTACATAATACTATTATACTTTTTATAATCAAATATTTCAACAGATAATTTAAAATATCTGACTAATTTTAATATTATACAAAAAAAGAATTAAACAATGCGATTAAATTTCTTTATTTACCTATTTATTTTTGGAAATTTTTATTGTAGAATAATAATGTATCAAAATAGTAGGTTACTATACCTTAATATATATAACGGCATTGTGATTCAGGGGTGAATTATGAGCAAAAAAAACAATAATCCTAATGCTGAATACCTGGTTATCGGAAACGACGGATTGATGGATATTTCCTCGGGTACGCCGGTTGCCGCAGAGGGTTATCAGGACGGCTTTGCTTCGGGTAACGGCGGCGATTTTAATCCGAACGGCAAAAAGAAGAAAATAATAATTATTTCCGCGGTCGCGGCGGCGGTCGTAGTGGCTCTCGGAGCGGCGGGAATTATGCTGCTTCAGATGAACAAGGAGCCCGAAACAAACGAGGCGGGCGAGTTTCTCTTCCCCGAAAACACGGTTATTTCGGGAGTGGATATATCAAACAGAACCGTTGAGCTTGCAAAGAAGCTGCTGGAGAGAAATGAGGACAAGTTCATCACTCCGATCACCTTTGACATCAACATCAACGGCAAGGACTTTCAGCTCAAGGAAGCTGATTTTACCTATACCTACAATATTGACGACGTTCTCGCGCAGGTGAAGAACGACGCCGAGAACAATCAGCTCGCAACGGGC
>ONDL01000085.1 GCA_900316555.1 uncultured Eubacteriales bacterium
TGCAACAATCTCTGAATGAAAGTGAAGCGGAAATCTTCGGCAAGCTGAAGGACGCATGGACTGAACTGAGCTGTCTGAACGAATGTGATTGCTTTATCAACGGCTTCAAATTAGGCGTTCGCCTGACAGCAGAATCACTGTTGCCGGAATAAGAAAACGCAGCTCTGGTAATCAGGGCTGCAAACGCGACTAAAGATTGTTTGCGTTCAAATCGCGTCACGTCTCCAATCTCAGCCATGAGCTGCGGACCGGTAGATTCTCCGACTCCATACATGTTCATGACGACCTCGTATTCCGGGAGTTGTGATTCTCTCCTTTGGTTTGTTGTTGTGGTAACTACATTATACCAAATTTGAAGTCCCTTTTCCATACCCTGCGGGCTTCATCTTTTCGGTGAAAGCCTGTTTTTCATTTTTATCAGTGGTTTTCCGGTGTTGAGACGATTACCAGGCACTGGCGTGAATAATTCAGGTTCATACATATTACATTGACATGATGAAGAAACATGCGAAAATGACAAAAATTAAAAAAATGTATCTAAATCGTTGCAAAAGTTAAAGAAAAATTACAAAAGCAGAAATAAATTGCAATAAACGCAAATAATACAATATTAAATAGCAAAATTTCAGTTGATAAATAATGGAAATCGGAGTAAACTATGTTACATAAAAGAAATAAAAGTAACAATTTGTAATAACTGTTACTATCCGGACACAAAATGATGTGTCTTTTACATATATATTTTCTGTAAATATACTGCATATTGTAGTTGGAGGGAAGAAAATGACGGATCGAGAGCTCAGAAAACTGTCTCGTGCCGGTCTGTTGGAGGTTTTGCTGACGCAGAGCCGCGAGATCGACAGACTGAGGGCAGAGGTTGCGGAATTAAACGCAAAGCTTGAGGACAGAGATCTGATTATGAGCCATTCGGGCTCTATTGCAGAGGCCTCGCTCAGAATCAACAATATTTTTGAAGCCGCTCAGAAGGCTGCGGACCAGTATGTAGACAGTGTAAGATATCTCTACACGGCGTAGCATCAGACGAAGTTGGAAGGGTAGTTTGCTTTGTGGCAAAACATTACAAGAACCAGAATAAGATTATTCAAATAAAGTCTGCAAGCGGAAAACGGTATCAGACCGCTAAGAAGCCTGCGCAGAGGTCTGTGCAGAAGTCCGTGAAAAAATCGGGATCCCGCTTTGTCTCAACGGGCTTTTCCGAGAAAACGGAACAGCTCAAAAGCGGAATTGTTTCGGTCGGCGCCAAAATCAAGGGCATTCTTGAGTCGAAAATCAAGCTCCCCGGCAGGTCAAAAAGCCGGTATCAGCCAAAATTCGCTTCGACAAAAGAGCCGATCCCGTTTGAGCGGATAAAAAAGGCGGAGACTGCGAAGCCCCAAAGAGAGCCGAAGCAGGAACCGGAACAGGAGCCGCAGCAGGAGCGGCAGTCAAAAGCATTCAGCTTTGGAAAATTCGGGCAGGATACTAAGCCGAAAGAGAAGAAGCAGAGGAAAAAGAAGGTCAATCCGCTGACCTTGCCGGAGAACCTTCCGTCGACGGAGCAGCTCGAAACCGAGCTGAAACGCGAGAGGAACCAAAAGGCGAACGGCAGACTTGTACGCAATACCATATTCGCGCTGATAACGGTAGCCGCGACCGCTGTATTGGTGGCAACGCTGTTTTTGCCGATTTTGCAGATTTACGGAACCTCGATGACGCCGACCTTGTCGGAGGGAGAAATCGTGGTATCCATAAAGGGCTCGGCATTTGAGCGCGGAGATATCATTTCGTTCTACTACAATAACAAGATATTGGTGAAGCGTGTTATCGCCTTTGAGGGCGAATACGTCAACATAAATGATGACGGCACGGTTCTCATCAATAATAAAGCGATCGAAGAGCCGTATATCACCGAAAAGTCATTCGGTGAATGCGATCTGAAGCTGCCGTACCAGGTACCCGCGGGCAAGATATTTGTTCTCGGCGATCACCGCGATACGTCGGTAGACAGCCGAAGCAGCGTAATGGGCTGCGTGGCGGAGGAGCAGATTGTCGGAAAAATTTTATTCCGCGTCTGGCCGTTCGATCGGATGGGAGAGATCAACTAGGCTAACCGGTCGGTTTCTCTCGGGAGGGGGTGTATGAATGAAGCATGGCAGCATAAGCAAAACAGGAAGAAAAAAACTGAAAAAGCCGAGACGGTTCCGGCGAAGCAGAGTCGGATGGATACGCAGCACTTCGCTGAGCAGGATTCTCAAGCGGACGTTCGCATTTGCAGCGGCGCTGGTTGTGTTCGTCACTGCATATGCAATGGTTTTGCCGGCGATTACGATGACAAAACCGAAATGCGGCATTGAGGAGCATTCGCACACAGAGGAATGCTACCGCGTGGAGCAGAAGCTCATTTGTGAGAACACGGATGAGGATCACGTTCACACGGAGGAATGCTACACATCACAAAAAGTATTGGAATGCGATAAGGAAGTTCATACGCACTCGGACGAGTGCTATGACAAAGAGGAGGAGCCGACGTCTTCCGCAAAGGAAGCGGAGCCTGTCGGAGCCGCAGGCGACGAAACGCCGCCGATCAGAGGAAGCGCTGATTTGAGCGCCTACAAGGATTTCGCGGCGTATCTCGAAAGCGTTGGCGGACGTATTGAGAGCCTGCTCTATGACAGCAACAACAACCTCATAGACAACATGTATGAGGCGTCGGGAAACGGCTACACCTACATACTCAGGCTGTATTCCCCGAAGATTGTTCCCGATACGTATTTCTACTATCTGCCGAGAGGCATCGACGTAGATTTCGCCTCCAAAACAGGCGATATCTCCAACGGCAGCTCGACCATCGGTACGTACCGGATTTCCGATGATTCGACGTACATACTGTTCACGTTCGACGAGCAAAGCTCGCTGTACCAGAACATCTCCGGTCAGATCATGCTGACGGTTTCGTTTGAAGAGCAAATCAGCGCTTCGGTTTCCAAGACGGGCTGGCTGATATCGCCGGAGGGCGAAATGGACGGCTACTTCCACTTCAAGATCTCGGCGAAGATCCCTGCTGACAGAGAGGGACTTGCCCAGAGAGAGTGGAAATTCGAGGACCGTTCCGAGGTAACAAGACAGTGGTTCCACGATTTCGGCGATCCCGTGAACGCCGCGAACACGAATGTATATCTCTCATACGGCAATGTGACGAATTATGAGATATTCAACATCAAGGACGTATACAGGGATTCGAGGGTTCAGATCGCCTACTATGTGGACGACGAGACCAAGGAGCTGTATCTGGTCAACCGCTGTCAGTGCGAGGACAGCAGGCTCTGTCTTGAAAGCAAGGACGATCACTGCTACTGCACGCTGCTGAAGGATTATCCCGGCTGGTGCACCTGCTGGTGCCTCGGCGAAAACGCGACGGTCGATATCGTTTACAAGAACGCGATCAACGGAGCGGACGGCAGCTATATCCTGCGGGATCAGAACGAGCTGGCAGGCGTCGATTCGCTGAGCTACGAGAACAAGGTAACGCTCACAGGCAGCTACCGAAGCTCCTCGGGCGGCATTGTGACAGACATCAAGAAGGCGACCGCCGAGATCCGTTATTCCAACCTCATGGAAAAGCAGGAGACGGTTCGCGCTTCCGAGAAAAGCGGCTACCAGAGTGAGTTCCGCATCACGGTCAACAAGGAGAAGGCTGACTTGTCCAAGCTTGACGTGGACGGCGACGGTCAGTATGACAAGTATGTCGTCATACGCGACGTGATGAAGAACCTCAAGCTCGTCACGGGCTCGGTCAGGATAACGGCTGAGGACGTGCACGGAAGTCAGTTTGAGCTGGTTTCGGGCAGAGATTTCACGGTAGACGTCCGGCAGACGGATACCGGCGCGGACGTGCAGATACGGCTGAATAAGCTGGGACGCTACACGTACTACATTGACTATAACACTCAGGTGTATTCCGAGGAAACGGACAAGACGATCGAAATCAGCAACGACGCTTACTTCCGGCTCTACGGAAACAGGGAAGAGGACGACGAATTCAGCAATCCTCATTACCGGTACACAAGAAAATTCGCTTATTCCGAGCATTGGGACTACCTCAAATATGAGGTGCGCGTGCTCAAGGTGGATTACGCAAATCATGATATACATCTCGAAGGAGCGGTCTACGGACTGTATGCCGCGGACGGTACACTGATGGCTGAGAGGACGACCGACGAGGACGGCAGATGCGTCTTTGCGACGAACGCCGTGGAGGGTCTGATATTCAGCACCGATACGATGTACTATATTCAGGAGATTTCACCTCCGCCCGGCTACGATCTCAACGTCGTTCCGTACTGGTTCTACTTCAGCGAGAAGCGCGACAGCGCGGGAGAGCAGAAGATGGAAACCGATTACCCGGGCGTAAATATTACCTATGTTGCTCCGAATGACGACAAGACCTATGTCATCGAGATGGAGCTGACGGATGAAAAGTGTTTCGTCCTACCCGCAACGGGCAGCGGCGGCATCACGATTTATCTGATAGCAGGCACAGTACTGATAACGGTATCGGTTGTCTGTATCATCATCGTGCGAAAGCTTAAAAGGAGGGTATAGAAAAGTTTCGACTTTTAAGCTTGAGATATTTTCATTTACTAAAATAATTTTAAGAAAGGAATTTAAAAAATGAAAATGACCCAAAAAATCACCGGGATCATAATGGCTATTGCGGTCCTTGTGCTTTCCACCATGTCCGCCTTCGCGGCGAACAGCGAGACCGAAAGAGAAATTCTTTCTCATGATTTCAACGCATATCAGATCTTCACCGCAACAAGCCAGAGAAACAACTTCCTCAACGAGCTCAGAACAAGCAGCGACTTCAAGGTAGGCGGCGTCAACATTTTTGCTGACTGCGATACTGCCGACGATGTTGCAAGAGTTCTTGCCGACTACGAAGACAACAGCGATATCGCAAAGGCTTTCGCCAACTGCGCATACAGCTATGCCAGAGTAAAGTTCGGCGGTCCCTACAAGGACGGCGACACCATTTCCGAAGCGGGCTACTACCTCTTTGAGGACGCTTCCACCAGCGGCGTGACCAACCCCGTCATCCTGAAGATGGCAGCGGACAGCAAGGTTCACATCATGGTCAAGGCTTCCGTTCCCCAGGTTGAGAAGAAGGTACAGGAAAACACCTACGACGTTGACTACGCCAGCCAGACCATCTACGCCGAGAAGGACGGCACCAAGATCCCTCTCAACTACGGCAAGGGCTACAACGATGTTGCTGACTACTGCATCGGCGATTCCGTTCCCTTCGAGCTGATCGGTACCATCCCCGAGAACTATGCCGAGTTCGACGAGTACTTCTACGCTTTCCGCGATACTCTTTCCAAGGGTCTGACCTACACCAACGCGGACAAGGCTGCGACCACCGTTTCTCTCTACGACGTCAAGAACGGCAAATACAGCTATGTAGCTGACGTTACCGACGCTTTCGCCGTCAACTACACCGTTGACAGAACCGGCGTTACATCCCTCAACGTAGTCTGCAACGACATCATCTCCGAGATTCCCAAGCTCAGCGCTACCAGCGTACTGATCGTTCGCTACAACGCGACCCTTAACGACGACGCGGTTGTCGGCTTTGACGGCAACACCAACGAAGTATACCTCGAGTATTCCAACAATCCGACCACTCCCACCTCTCACGGTGAGACTCCCAAGGATAAGGTTATCGTATTCACCTACAAGCTCGACGTAACCAAGTATGACACCTCCGAGAAGCCCTTGAAGGGTGCGGAATTCTACCTCCTCAACTCTGACGGCGAGTACTATTCCTCCAATTCCACCAACGGCTCCTACTGGGTAAAGAACGTAGCAGACGCTGAGCTGCTCACATCTGACAAGGACGGTATCTTCATCGTTCGCGGCCTTGACAAGGGCGAGTATGTACTTCGCGAGAAGAGCGCTCCCTCCGGCTTCAAGGTACTGGCTAACGACATCGAGTTCACCATCGATGCGAAGATCCTGCCCGACATCGACGACGACAGAGCACAGAACTGGACCACCGATGCGAAGGACGCACTGATCAGCTTTGCTGCGAAGCTCGATTCCGACCCCGACAACGCGGTTATCGACTTTACGACCTCTCAGGTCAGCGATGCAACCGTATTCATGGGCATCGTTAACACCAAGGTTTATGACCTCCCCGGCACCGGCGGTATCGGTACCACCATCTTCTACATCGCAGGCGGCGTGCTTGTCGCAGCGGCAGTCGTTCTGATTGTTGTAAAGCGCAGAGCTAAATAAGCTGTTGCAAATCTTGTTTTACAGCCTGGTACCCGTATCAGGCTGTAAAACAGCAAGGAGAACCCTGAGGGAATGAAAAATAAGTTATTCACAACACTGATTTTTATAGTTATGCTCTCAGGGCTGACCTTGCTGCTATACCCAACGCTGAGCGATTTCATCAACAATGTCAGCCGGGCGAAGGATATCAATACCTACGCCGAATCGGTTTCCGAGATCGACTCAGAGGAATATCAGAAAATGTGGGACGCAGCAGTCGATTACAACACGCGTCTTGCAAGGATGCCGGCGCACTGGAAGCTCACCGACGACGAAATGAAGGAGTACGAAAGCCTTCTGGATGTCGCGGGACGCGGCATTATGTCAACGATTGAAATTCCGAAGCTGGGCGTATCGCTCCCGGTCTATCACGGAACGGGCGTGGACGTGCTCCAGATCGCTATCGGACATCTCGAGGGAACCTCGCTGCCCGTTGGCGGCAAAAGCACACACTGCGTCGTATCAGGCCACAGAGGTCTGCCGTCGGCAAAGCTGTTCACCAGTCTGGACAAGCTCGTTGTCGGGGACACCTTTACGCTGAGAACGCTCGACGAGACGCTCAGCTACGAGGTGGATGAGATCAGCGTCGTGCTTCCCGAGGAGACCGAAAAGCTCCAGATCGTGCCGGGTGAGGACTTGTGCACGCTGATGACGTGTACGCCCTACGGCGTCAATACGCACAGGCTGCTTGTCAGAGGGCATCGCGTGGAGAACGAGCAGGCTGCGGAGATCAGGGTTTCCGCGGACGCGCTTCAGATCGATCCGCTGCTGGTGGCACCGTTCTTGGGTATTCCCGTTGTGATTATTTTGTTTATCGTGATCATCACGCACAAGCGCAGGAAAAGATCGTAGTATTTTGGGTAGTGTTGGAAGGAGATGAGGGTATATGAAAACAAAAAGGAGAACCTCCGTATTGACAGCGGTGCTGATATGCGTCATGCTGTTGGTATGCTCCGTGTCCGTTTCGAGAGGTGCGGAGCGCACAGGCTCCATTGAAATGGTATATGAGCTGAGCGATGTTCCGTTCAGTCTTTACCGTGTGGCGCTGATCACCGATTCGGGTGTCGTACCCACCGAGAAATTTGAGCGCTATCACGTGGATCTGAACAGTGAGAACGCCGCGCAGACCCTTGCCGTCTATATTCAGCGGGACAAGATCCCCGCACTCCGCAGCGACAAGACGGACGGCAGCGGCAGGGTCGATTTTGAAGCGCTGGAAAAGGGCGTATATCTCGTGATCGGCGAGAGCACGAAGGTAGAAGAAACATATTACACGGTGATGCCGTCCCTGATTTCTCTGCCGTTTCCGCACGATGGGGTGCAGGAATGGTACGTCAGGGGAAAGGTCAAGTTTGAAAAGCATACCGACAAGCTGACCGATATCAGCGTTCTGAAGATATGGAAAGACCCCGCGGGACAGATAACGACCTATCCCGACGTCAAGGTACAGCTCCTGCGCGGCTCTGAGGTGTATGACACCGTCACGCTGAACGCGAGCAACAGCTGGAAATACGTCTGGAAGGACCTCGATACGCGGTGCCAGTGGTCGGTGACCGAGGAGGAGCCGGAGATCGAATGCAAGGTGGAAATCTCACGGAATGGCTATGCGTTTGTGATCACGAACGCGATTCCCGATGTTCCCGAGACGACGGCGCCGACAGAGCCGACAGAGCCGACCGCGCCGACGACTCCGACGGGTCCCACCTCACCGACGTCTCCGACACGTCCGACGACACCGTACACGCCGACAACGCCGAAGCCGACGACGCCGGTAACGCCGTATATTCCGCAGACAGGTCAGCTGAATTGGCCGGTGCCCGTGCTGAGCTTTGCAGGTGTGGTACTGTTTTTGACCGGTGTGCTGATGATAAGGAAGAATCGCGATGAAAAGTAAGTTCGGATGGATTATCCTGTTAGCAGGGCTGTTGTGTATGGCAGCAGCCCTTGCTGTTTTTTTACATAACCGTTTTGAGTCGCAGCAGGCGCAGACCGCGTCGGCGGAGATCGTCGCGGAGCTGTCCGGGCAGATCGCTGCGGAAAGCGAGGAGCAGGGCGAAACCTTTCCGACCGACAATCCCGACCGCTCGATGCCCGAGCTGACGGTTCAGGACGCGCACTATGCGGGAATTCTGACGATTCCCGAGCTGGAGCTGGAGCTTCCCGTGCTCGCGTCGTTCGATTACGACTCGCTGCAGGTGACGCCCTGTTTGTACAGCGGCACGATCTACCGCAGGAACATGGTCATCGGCGCGCATAACTACGACGCGCATTTTGGCAGGATCAGCGAGCTGGGCATCGGCTCTGAGGTGAATTTCACCGACGTGGAGAACCATACCTACAGCTGCGAGGTCGTCAATCTGGAGATGCTCAAGCCCAACCAGAACGACGTCCTCATGGAAAAGCAGCACGAAAACGACTGGGATATCACGCTCTTTACCTGTAATTTCTCGGGAACCGAGCGCATCACGGTCAGATGCAAAATGAAAGAGATCAAATAATATCGAATAATTATAATAAAAAATCCTCTGACGATCGTCAGAGGATTTTTTGAGTTTGCCCGAAATGGGCAGTAACTAGGCGGTGAAAGTCCGCTACACGCTTGGCAGTAGGAAGTGTTAGCTGAGGGCAAGGGTGTCCGTTGTGAGGCGG
>ONDL01000087.1 GCA_900316555.1 uncultured Eubacteriales bacterium
TATTTTGAGAACGAACCCGGGAATATTTTGAGTTCATTGAGCGCTGATGTTAACCATAAAGGCATTGTGTTGAGAGATTTGATTTCCATGATACATAGGTTAGGCTGTAAAATCTTCTCGCCGTAGCTGCCCTTCGCGAGGTCGAGATTCTCGGTGCGGAAGCGGACGTTCTTGTCAAAGGTGATCCTGAGCTCGTGGTCGGTCTTGCTGTAGAATGCTGTTCTGTCGTAACCGATGAACATTCTCGGCTTGAGGTTCTTGTAGCGAACCATCGTGTAGTCGATCTCACGCATGATCTGCGAGTCGTTCGGCAGCTCATCGTTGAGAATGTAATCCATCGCGTCGGAGTATCTGAGCGTCTGCCTTCTCTTGTAAACAACGCCTCTGTACTTCTTCTTGAGTTCAAGGAACACGTTGCTGTCGCGCTTTGGTGTGGAATAGCTGCGGAGTCTGAGCTTCTCCTTGTAGACGGGCTTATCCATTGAGTTGCGGATAAGAAGAAAATCGTCTGTGTCAAAATAAAGACTGCACACCGTGCTCTCGCCGTATTCGTCGGGCTTGATGTAGGAGCTGATCAGCTTAAGAAGCGCTTCGCGCTGCTTTAGCGTGATAATATATTTAATCTCTGTTCTCTCAAAGATAGTCTGAACTTTCATGTTGTTTGCCTCCCTTTCGTTTAGCTTGGTTTAAGGATAACGCCCAAACCTTAAAAAACACTTAAAAGTTTTAAGCTTTTTTAATTTTCTTTCGGTTGTTTTCCTTTGTTTGACTGTAGTATAAGGTCTAAAACTTAAAAATAGCTTAAATCCTTAAAAAAGTTTTTAAAAATTTTTATTAAGGATTTTTTAAGTATTGTCCTTTAGAATAATAGATGTTAAAATACTATTATAAGGAGGCAGAATTATGCAGATTTTGATCGTTGAAGACGAAAAGCGCCTGGCGGAAGCGCTTAAACAGATTCTGGTTGAACAAAAATATATGGCCGACGTGGTTTATGACGGAAACGACGGCCTTGACTACGGAATGAGCGGTATTTATGATTTGATTATTCTCGATATCATGATCCCCTACCGCGACGGTTTTGAGGTCGCGAGAGAGCTTCGCCGAAACAAGATTGAAACTCCGATACTGATGCTCACCGCAAAGGACACTGTCAGCGATAAGGTGACCGGTCTTAATCAGGGTGCCGACGATTATATGACCAAGCCATTCGCTCCCGAGGAGCTGCTCGCTCGCGTCAAGGCTCTGACAAGGCGCAGAGGCGAGGTTATGCTCGACGAAACAGGCTACGGCGACTTTAACTTCAACGCCTCCACAAGCATGCTCAGCAAGGGCGCTAAGTCAGTCCACCTGAACTTCAAGGAGGCTGAAATAATGAAGCTGCTGATTGCGAACCGCGATATTATCATCTCAAAGGAAGATATCATCACAAAGGTCTGGGGCTATGACTCAGACGCGGGCTCAAACAACGTCGAGGCGTATATCTCCTTTTTGCGCCGCAAGCTAAACTTCATACAGTCATCTACCGAAATAAAGGCAATCAAAAAAGTAGGCTACAGATTGGAGCAGAAGTCATGATCAAAAAACTGAGATGGCGCATTGCCCTGATTAATATGGGGCTTATCGGAATTGTTCTTATCGGAATTTTCACGACCGTCTGTATCAACAATTTCTCGAACTCCTACAACGAGCTCGAGCATGGAATGGACAGGGTCGTCGAGCGAAACGGCAAGGAAATGGGGTTTGAACCCGCTACCGATGACAGCGGTAAACGTGAGATGCCGTTTGACAAAAATGAAAAGGACAGCTACAAAAACAAACCGGATATTCACGACAACGCGCCGATGGAGATTTCATCATACGTTGTGGTTGAGATTGACAATGACGGTAATATCATCAGCACCAACGAAAGCAACGTCACCATTGACGAGGACGATTTGAAAAAATGCGTTGAAATCGCGGTGGCACGGCAGGAAAAATCGGGACAGATCAACGAGTACAGCCTGATGTACGTCAAAAGGAACGACCTCGAAAACACCCTGATTGTCTTTGCGAGCAACACTTCGCTGTTTGAAAATCTCAGAAATTCAATCTTTATCAACACGGGTCTTTTCCTCGGCAGCATGATTATCATACTGTTCATCAGTTTAGGGCTTTCGTGGCTTGCGGTAAAACCCGTCAAAAAAGCCTGGGAGCAGCAAAAACAGTTCGTCGCTGACGCTTCTCACGAGCTGAAAACTCCGCTGACGGTTATTCTTGCTAATAACAATATAATGATGTCACACAAAAGCTCGACGGTCGAACAGGAACAAAAGTGGCTTGAGAGCACAGAGGACGAAGCTCAGCACATGAAACAGCTGATTGACCAGATGCTCTTCCTCGCGAAATCCGACGCCGGAGAAAACCAGCTGCATCTGTCGGAGGTCAATTTCAGCGAGATCGTCGAAGGCTCCGCTCTGAACTTTGAGCCTGTTGCCTTTGAAAAGGAAGTGCTCATAGATACAGAAATCGCGCCTGACATCACCATAGACGGAAATCAGACACAGCTCAACCAGCTCGCTCATATTCTGATTGACAACGCCGTGAAATACTCCGACGAAAACAGCGTTATAAGAATAATTCTCAGCAAGAAAAATGATACAGTTGAATTCTCGGTCAACAACCGCGGAAACGTAATCGCAAAAGAAGATATAGACCACATTTTTGACCGTTTCTACCGCGCGGAAAAATCACGCACAACAAAGGGCTACGGACTCGGGCTTTCCATTGCACAAAACATAGTTCAGAATATGAACGGAAAGCTCACTGTGCAGAGCAATCAGACCGACGGCACGACATTTACGGCAGTGTTCAAAACAAAATAATCCTTCACGCAAAAAAGCGGCGGCCTCATCAGAGACCGCCGCAGTTATTTTGATTAATAAAGAGTCTGTGCAATAGGCGCGTTGGGATTTGTATCGGGATTGTCGGTATAGAAGGTGACAAAATCGCCTGATTCAAGCTTGGAATCGTCGATAACGAGCCACATCTCGTTGTCTACAAAGCCCTTGTAGTCCTTTGTCTGTGTCTTGCCGGCATTGGACACGATAACGTTGTAGCTGCCTGCGCCGCGATAGGTAAAGCCGTAATCAAACCAGCCGTCCTCGTCTTCGTCGGTGAGTTTAACGCCGGGCCACTTTGCGTTGTCATCAGGCGAATAGTTGCCCTTATCCTTACCGTCGAGGCCAGCACCCCAGATCCAGAGTGTAGGAGCCCATGTCTCTGTTCCGTTATGCTTTACGTGGAGCTTAACATCAAGGCTGCCTGCTACATAGTAATAGTTGATCTCAAGTGTAGAACCGTAAGGAATCCTGCCTTCGGTTATCTCGGGATATCTTGTCTTGTCAATGGCATAGCCGATAACGTGATACTCGGAGCTCGTGAACTCATCGCCTACTCTTCCCTGAATGGTGATGGGAGCTACGAGGTTCTGCAGCTTGCCTTCAGCGTCTGTATACAAATAGTTGATTACTACCTCGCCGGAGGATACAACGTATCCTGCCAGATATTTCTGGAGCATAGATGCATCTGCAATGTTGGTGTCTCCGTCATAGTTAAAGTCAAGACCTGCAACCTTTTCAGGCGGGAATTTAACAATTTCAGCAAGGAAGCGCTGATACTCGGTTACGTCGGCAACATTAACTTCACCGTCACCGTTTACATCGCCGAACTTCTCAAGATTTTCGGGAACATAGTCTCTGTAGAGATATGTAACCTTCTTGGTTTCCTCGCTGTATACACCTGAGGTTTCGCCCTCAACACTGTCGAGAACATAAACAGCAGGAACGCCCGCGGAAGGAGAAGCAATATACGATGTGCCGTATTCGCCCTGAAGAACAACGGGTTTTGCAAGCTGACGTCTGCCGTTAACGTGGAGGAACTCAACCTCTACCTTGCCCATATCGGACTTGATAGGATTCTTCTCGAAGCTCTCCTTGTCAACAGCGATAACAGCAGAGTTCGCGTCTACCTTGAAGGAGCTGCCCTTTACTTCTCTGATTTTTGTAACGCCTGCCTGTGTTCCGTCAGCGATTACAACCCAGTCGGAAACGGATGTATCGGAAAGTCTGACTGTCAATTCTTTGGACGCGCTGTTAAGGAGAACAGCAATCTTATTCCACTGACCTTCGGTATCATTCTGAACGGTGTATGAAACTGTTGTCGTTTCCTGAGAAAGATTGGTGGGATAGTCAAAGGTGTAGGCATTCTGATAGCTCTTGTCGGCTGTAGTGAACGGAGCAAAGTTCTCTCTGATTAAGCGCAGTCCCTTGTAGTAGGATACGAGGTCGGCATAATCAACGATATTGTTCCATGTGATCTTATTGATTTCGGGTGAGCTCTTGTAGCTGTTGGTGTCGCCGTACTTGGTTCTGCAGAATTCCTGACCGGCGAGGTTAAATAGAATACCCTGAGATGTGAACTGGATAGCCGCAGCCAGCTTGTTCATCGA
>ONDL01000080.1 GCA_900316555.1 uncultured Eubacteriales bacterium
TGGGCTTCTCCGCAATCTGGATCACTCCTGTTGTTGAGAACGCTTCGGGCTACGACTACCACGGCTATCACGCGCTCGACTTCTCAAAGGTCGACCCGCGCTACGAGAGCTCAGGCGCTACATACCAGGATCTTATCAACGCCGCTCACAACAAGGGCATGAAGATCGTACAGGACGTTGTATGGAACCACACAGGCAACTGGGGTGAAGCGTTCCTTTGCCCGATTTTCAAGAAGAACTACAGCAAGGATCTGTCCACCGCGGACTGCATGGAGATCATTCCCGGCAGCGAGATGGCGACAGGCTATCCGAACTACGCGAGCCTGCCCGCGGGCGAGCAGTTCCAGGCGCGTCTTGACGTAATGCAGGCGACCAAGAATCCCAAGTACAACTCAAAGGGCTACTATCACGATCCCGAGAACGCCGGTTGGGGACAGGCGACCGAGCAGACAGGCTCCATCGAGGGCGACTGCCGCGACGTCAACACCGAGAACCAGCCTGTAGCTGATTACATCAAGGAAGCGTACACCCAGTATGTAAACATGGGCGTTGACGCGTTCCGTCTTGACACAGAGAAGCACATAAACCGCTGGACGCTCAACAGCGCGTACTTCCCGCACTTCACAGGCGGCCAGTACAAGAACTTCTACATCTTCGGCGAGGTCTGCGCACGCTGGAGCGAGTTCATCAACGAGGGCGGCGCGTCCGACTCCTGCTTCTTCTACACATGGAAGGAAACCGACATCAAGTGGATCGGCAACTTCAGCACAACTCCGTTCACCGACTCCACATGGAACGTAACCTACGTTGACTCCCACGACTACTCTCCCGACTTCTGCCAGAAGGTACGCTACATCGGCGGCGAGCAGGCATGGGCTGAGAACATGGATCTCATGTGGACATTCCGCGGAATTCCGTGTATCTACTACGGCTCCGAGATCGAGTTCCAGAAGGGCGCCGAAATCGACGTCGGCCCCAACGCTCCTCTGAGCAAGACAGGCCGTGCTTACTTCGGCGACAACATCGAGGGCAGCGTAACAGCTACCGACTTCGGTAAGTACACAGGCGCGAGCGGCGCGGTTGCGACAACACTCAACAAGCCTCTCGCAAAGCACCTCCGGCAGCTCAATCAGATCAGACGCGCTGTACCCGCTCTCCAGAAGGGTCAGTACACAACCTCTAACGTATCTGGCGGCAACATGGCGTTCACACGCCGCTACACCGCTAACGGCGTAGACAGCCTCGCGTGCGTAGCCATCTCCGGCGGCGCGACCTTCACGGGACTTCCCGACGGCCTCTACATCGACGCCGTAACAGGTGACAGACAGACCGTATCCGGCGGCAGACTCAGCGTTCCCTCCATCGGCAAGGGCAACATGAGAGTATATGTATGCTGCGCAGGCGGCTTCAAGGGCATCAGCGGCAAGATTGGCGAAAACGG
Source organism: uncultured Eubacteriales bacterium (assembly GCA_900316555.1). Classification (GTDB taxonomy): domain Bacteria; phylum Bacillota; class Clostridia; order Oscillospirales; family Acutalibacteraceae; genus Ruminococcoides. The sequence continues at coordinate 1,442 of ONDL01000080.1, forward strand.
CACATATCTCAAGTAATTAAAGGCATAAAAGAAAGGCTTGACTTCGGTCAAGCCTTTTTTAGTTGGCAGTATTACGTAGTGACAGCCCTTGCGGCTGTCTTTCAAAATTGCAGTTGTTCTGCAAATTTGAAGGGGAGCCCACAAGGAGCTCCCCTACGGATTAATCTAAAGTTTGAGTTTGGATTTATTTGATTCAGTACAAAGGTATGACAGGGACAGCTGCATTTTTCGCAAACGCAAACGTCTGACCCGCCGTTCATGATACCAATAATGCAAATGAACATTTAAAAAGGCGGAGAATCAATATCCGAAACGGTCGAAGAATCTGACGCCCTGATAGCTGAGAATGAAGTTCTGGCTCTCGTGGAAGGCGCTCTTGACCATGTAGGGGTTGTACATATAGAGCATGCGGTGCTGAACCGCGCTGCCGTCGTCGTCAAAGATGTAGCGCACAGCCTGAACGCACTCGTCGCTGGTGCCGCTGGTGGTGCTGCCGTCGTAGCGGCAGTACTTGATAACGTCCTCGACCGTGGAATAGCCGTCAAAGCACATCGCGTCTCTGACGCACTGGGCGATCATCGCGGCTCCGATAAATCCGCCCGAGCCGAATTCGCCGTAGCAGAGCCTCTCGAGCAGGTCACGATCCTCGTCGGTGAGCGAAATGTGGTAGCAGGAGTAGGTGTAGTCGGGGTTGTCGATGGCTACGAGATAACCCGCGTCCCACTGAGCCTGATAGTCGGCAGGAGTATCGGGCGCGATCGCGGTGGCGAAGGGTACGGTGCCGTCGGGAGCCGTCGAGCTCGGCGCGGTCGTGCTTGGCTTTGTGGTTGTGTTTTCCTTTTCGGTTGTCTTTGTTGCTGCAGCCGCTGTCGTTTTGGGAACCGAGGTTGCCGGCGGTGTGTTGACGGAGTCCGCCGTCGCGCGCGCTGTGGGGTAGATGTTCGAGGCAGGCAGCGCGGTAGCCTCACCGTCGCCTGCCTTCCACAGACCGCCGGTCAGCATTACCACCGTTCCGATGACGGCGAGAGCAAGCACGGTTGCGGAAATCATCACGACCTTCTTGTGGTTCTTGAAAAACTCGGATAATTTATTCATTCTTTCACCTTGAATTCTGATAATGTGTTCCTATTATAGCACAAGCTTGCGCGGATTTCAAGGGGAGATAGTTGGCAGACATGCTCCGCTATTTAAAAGGAAAACGTCCCGTCTCATCGGAAACGGGACGTGGTGCAATTAGGATTTTCGGTATGCTGACGGAGTTTTGCCGAAGTGCAGCTTGAACGCACGGTTGAAGTTCGAGAGGTTGTTGAAGCCCGAGAGCGCCGCGATTTCGATAATCGGGCTGTCCGAGGTCATCAGCAGCATCGCCGCGCGGTTCAGACGAAGCTCATTGACATATCCCACGAAGGTGGTGTCCATAAGCTCCTTGAAGAGGTGCGATACATAGTAGCGGCTGATTCCTGTCGCGGCGGCAACCTCGTCGAGAGAGAGGCCGTCGATGTAGTGCTCGTCAATGTAGTTCGTGACTCTCTGCAGAGCGCGGTACTTCTTGCTCTTGCTCTCGGCGTCGACAATGCGGACGTACTTGTTGGCAAAGAGCTCGTAGAACGCCTCGTACATCTTGCCGTAGACAAGCAGCTGGAAGAAGTCAGGCTTCTCGAACTCAGCCTTCTTGGCAATCGAGATGCAGTTCAGAATGCGGCTGTGCGGAGCTTCAATCGGAGAAATCTTCGCGTAGCTGGTGCAGTTTCCGTTGATCAGCGCGCGGATAATGCTCTGCGGCAGGTAGTCCTGCGTCACGGCTGCAGGGTTTGTGAAATTAATGGTGATAACACTAATTTCGGCTTCATACTTGGTCAGCTTGTACCTTGTGTTGGGCGATATGAAGTAGATATCGTCCTGATTCAGTTGTGTTGCTCCGTCGGCGGTTTCCAGCGTGACAGTGCCATGCTTTATGTGACCGAACAACGCCTCATGATGTGAGATGCTCTTCTCAACGCGAGGCATGGTTCCGCACACGACTCTGAACGCCGAGTTGGATGCCGAAGTTGCATTCAGCAGTTCAATACTCATGAGAAATCCCCCAAAATTTGTTCAAGTAATGTGCTGTGTAAACTTATCCTATTGTACAATCATTCTATCAAATAAATGGTATTTTGTCAATGTTTTTTTGCCATAAAGATAAAAAATTGACATAAAAGCAAGAAATGACCATTAATACCCAGATGATACCGCCAATATCTTGTTAGAAAAAGCAATTTTCGCATATTCGGGAGAAATAATTCTTATCTTGTTTTCCATTCCGAAGAGCCACGCGTAGAATTGGGGGCTTAAAATAAGACGTAAATTGACAGTAAAAGTTTTGTCGCTCTCGGGTGAGATGATGATATCCGTGCCGAAGCGGTCGACGATAACGCCGATCTTGTCGTTGTCGACGGAGAGCCTTACGTCGGCTTCCTCGCCGCCGAACATCGAGAAAACCGCCTTTGCGTACTGAGCGGGGTTGAAGGCGTCGATGATATCGTTGTGTTCGCGCGGTGCGGCGAGCTGTTCGATACGCTCCATCTTGTCGACGCGGAAGTGCTTGATGATCCCCGCGGCGCTGTCAAAGGCGATGAGGTAATAGTTCTCGTCGTCCCAGCAGAGCGCGAGCGGAGATACCGCATACGGCTCGTCCTTTTTTGGTACCTTTTTGATTCTCTCGGGCGAGGTGAAGTCGACCTCGTACTTGTAGTAGATAAAGCTGATCTGCCTGTCGGCGGAGATGGCGTTGTGAAGAATGTCGACGCTGTAGTATATCTTCTCGTTGACGTTCTTGACGCGGTTGGTGACAAAGACCTGCCGCCGAAGCTGTTTTGCGTCGTTTTCGCTGACGAGGTGCGAGAGCTTGTCGATAAGCTCAAGGCTCTTTTTGCGCGTAATGAACTTCGAGCTCTGAATCGCGTCGACGAGGAGCTTGAGCTCGGCGAGCTGGAAGTCGCGGTTGCCGACGTAGTAGCGCACGGTGTTGGTGCGGATAGTGCAGATATCGAGTCCGCAGCCGCCGAGCAGCTCGAGGTCGTCGTAGAGCGTCTTGCGGTCGGCGTGGATATCGTAGGCGGCGAGCGCTTCCTTGAGCTCGTTTACGGTCATGGCGTGGGCGTCGTCGGTTTTTTCGAGAAGGATTTTTTGAAGATAAATCAGCTTCTTTTTCTGGTTAGCGCTTTTGGGCATGGTTCCACCTCAGCTGATGACGATGTATTTGTGTACTTCCTCGAGCACGATGAACAGCGCAGCTGTGCTCGCCATCGCGCGGATATAGTCGCGCTCATTGTCTTCGCCGAGGAGCAGCTTGACGGCGTACGCGTCGGTTTCGCTGCAAATCCCGAGGAATACAAGTCCGACGGGTTTTTCGGAGGTTCCGCCCGAGGGTCCCGCGATTCCCGTAACGCTGACGGTGATGTCCGCGCCCGAGAGCTTTTTGACGCCCTCAGCCATCTGTATCGCGGTTTCGGCTGATACTGCGCCGAGTATGCTCAGCGTGTCGTGCCGAACACCGAGCAGCTTTTCTTTTATTTCGTTCGCGTAGGAGCATACGCCGCAGTCAAATACCTCGCTTGCACCGCTGACGCGCGTGATTCTTTCGCTTATCAGGCCGCCAGTGCAGCTCTCGGCGGTCGCGACCTTGAGATTTTTCTCGCGGAGCCTTTCGACCACCTCAAATTCGACCTTGTCAGGCTCGAGCCCGTTCTTTTTGAGCAGAGCCATGATGTCGGCAGATGTCAATGTTACCATAGCAGTCACCTCTCTGATTATTTTAGCACGATATATTTAATATTGCAATTATTTTTGATTTGGAGTATTATATTTATATACTATAGAACGGAGTAATGCGTATGGCATGGTTTTTCTCCGGGGGCGGGGTGCCTTCGGACGTCTATCAGTTTGACGGCGAGAACGCAAAGCACATCAGGGTTCTGCGGCTTCGTCAGGGCGAAGAGGTGACGATCGTCACACCCTCGGGCGAACAGTGCGAGGCGGTGATGGAGAACGTCTCGGGCGA
>ONDL01000088.1 GCA_900316555.1 uncultured Eubacteriales bacterium
GAGTTAACAGCAGCCTGAGCAGCAGCCAGTCTTGCGATCGGCACACGGAAGGGTGAGCAGGATACATAGTCAAGACCGATCTTGTGGCAGAACTCTACAGATGAGGGATCGCCGCCGTGCTCGCCGCAGATACCAACGTGGAGCTTGGGATTAACGGGCTTGCCGAGCTTGATAGCCATTTCCATGAGCTTGCCGACACCTGTCTGGTCGAGCTTAGCGAAGGGATCGTTCTCGAAGATCTTGGTGTCATAGTAAGCGTTGAGGAACTTGCCGGCGTCGTCACGTGAGAAGCCGAAGGTCATCTGGGTGAGGTCGTTGGTGCCGAAGCAGAAGAAGTCAGCCTCAGTAGCGATCTCGTCAGCTGTGAGAGCAGCTCTCGGGATCTCGATCATTGTACCAACCTCGTACTCGAGCTCTACGCCTGCAGCAGCGATTTCAGCGTCAGCGGTCTCAACAACGACCTTCTTGACATACTTGAGCTCCTTGATTTCGCATACGAGCGGAATCATGATCTCGGGCTTAACGTTCCAGTCAGCGTGAGCCTTCTGAACCTCGATAGCAGCGCGGATAACAGCCTTTGTCTGCATCTTTGCGATCTCGGGATAGGTAACAGCCAGACGGCAGCCACGGTGACCCATCATCGGGTTGAACTCGTGGAGAGACTGAATGATAGCCTTGATCTCATCAACGGTTTTGCCCTGAGCGTCAGCCAGCTTCTTGATGTCCTCTTCCTCTGTGGGAACGAACTCGTGGAGAGGCGGATCGAGGAAACGGATGGTTACGGGGCAGCCCTCGAGAGCCTCGTAGAGAGCCTTGAAGTCGCCCTGCTGATAGGGAAGGATCTTGTCGAGAGCAGCTTCTCTCTCTTCAACGGTGTCAGCGCAGATCATCTCTCTGAACGCAGCGATTCTGTCCTCTTCGAAGAACATATGCTCTGTACGGCAGAGACCGATACCCTCGGCGCCGAGCTCTCTCGCCTTCTTAGCGTCAGCGGGTGTGTCAGCGTTGGTGCGAACCTTAAGGGTTCTGAACTTGTCTGCCCAAGCCATGATTCTGCCGAACTCGCCTGCGATCTCAGCGTCCTTTGTAGCGATAGCGCCGTCGTAGATGTTACCGGTAGAACCGTCGATTGAAATATAATCTCCCTCGTGGAACTCCTTGCCTGCGAGAGTGAACTTCTTGTTAGCTTCATCCATAACGATGTCGCCGCAGCCGGATACGCAGCAGGTACCCATACCACGGGCAACAACGGCAGCGTGAGAGGTCATACCGCCGCGAACGGTCAGAATACCCTGTGAAGCCTTCATACCGGTGATGTCCTCGGGAGAGGTCTCAAGACGAACGAGAACGACCTTCTCGCCCTTAGCGTTCCAAGCTTCAGCGTCCTCGGCAGTGAAGACGATCTTGCCGCATGCAGCACCGGGGGAAGCGCCGAGGCCCTTGCCCATGGGAGTAGCAGCCTTGAGAGCAGCCTGGTCGAACTGGGGATGGAGGAGAGTATCGAGGTTTCTGGGATCGATCATCGCAACAGCCTCTTCCTCAGTTCTCATGCCCTCGTCAACGAGGTCGCAAGCGATCTTGAGAGCAGCCTGAGCGGTTCTCTTGCCGTTTCTGGTCTGGAGCATGTAGAGCTTGCCGTGCTCAACGGTGAACTCCATGTCCTGCATATCTCTGTAGTGGTTCTCGAGAGTAGCGCAAACCTGCTGGAACTGCTCGAAAGCCTCGGGGAACTTCTCAGCCATCTGAGCGATGGGCATGGGAGTACGAACGCCTGCAACAACGTCCTCGCCCTGAGCGTTTGTAAGGAACTCACCCATGAGCTTCTTCTCGCCGGTAGCGGGATCTCTTGTGAAGGCTACGCCGGTACCGCAGTCGTCGCCCATGTTACCGAATGCCATTGACTGTACGTTAACGGCAGTACCCCATGAATAGGGGATATCGTTGTCGCGGCGGTATACGTTCGCTCTGGGGTTGTCCCATGAACGGAATACAGCCATAACAGCGCCCATGAGCTGCTCCTTGGGATCGTCGGGGAAGTCCTTGCCGATCTTCTCTTTGTACTCTGCCTTGAACTGGTAAGCCAGCTCCTTGAGGTCGTCAGCGTCGAGCTCTACGTCCTGCTTAACGCCCTTCTTCTCCTTCATCTCGTCGATGAGCTCTTCGAAGTACTTCTTGCCGACCTCCATTACAACGTCGGAATACATCTGAATGAATCTTCTGTAGCAGTCCCAAGCCCAACGGGGGTTGCCGGACATCTCAGCGATGGTGTTGACAACAGTCTCGTTAAGACCGAGGTTAAGAATTGTATCCATCATACCGGGCATGGAAGCTCTTGCGCCTGAACGTACGGAAACGAGGAGCGGGTTCTCCTTGTCGCCGAACTTCTTGCCTGTGATCTCTTCCATCTTGCCGATGTACTCGTTAATCTGGCCCTGAATCTCGTCGTTGATCTTCTTGCCGTCCTCATAATACTGAGTACAAGCCTCTGTAGTAATTGTGAAGCCCTGGGGTACGGGAAGACCCATGCCGGTCATTTCAGCAAGGTTAGCGCCCTTACCGCCGAGAAGCTCACGCATGTTCGCATTACCTTCTGAGAAAAGGTATACCCATTTGTTTGCCATTGGAAATCATCCTCCTAATGAAAAATAATTTGGCTGTAGCAAAAATGCCCAAAGGCAGTCCTGCCAAACTATATGCCTACAGTGTATTATACCAAATTCTGTTAAAAATAGCTATATATTTTAAAAAATTTTTCTTATAAAAAACAACACTAAATTTTATTAATATTGTATAAATCGTTTAAAATGGCTTTGACAAGCGATTTTTTGATTATTTCACTTGAAATTTCGGCTTTTCTGCGATAATATTAATAGTGTAAAAAACTGTGCCAAGACGGAAATATCAGGCACAAATACTCTCGGATAAACGTATTTTTATCCGTATCCGCGTATCAAGAGGTAAATTATGAGTAATTGCGCAATTATTCTTGCGGGCGGCGAAGGAAAGAGAATGAAATCCGACAAGCCAAAAACTCTCTCCGAGGTGCTCGGTCAGCCCATGCTCCTCTGGGTAATGAACGCCCTGAGAAAAGCGGGTGTTGACGACATCTGCGTCGTCAAGGGCTACAAAAAGGAGTGCATCGAGGAGTATCTCGGCACACTCGATTTTAAGGTCGAGAGCGTGTTCCAGGCGGAGCGCTTAGGCACGGGTCACGCCGTAATGATGGCGAAGGACTTCCTTGAAAAGCACGACGGCAACGTCGTTATTCTCAACGGCGACGCGCCCTTCATGAGCGCTGAAACGATCGAAAAGTCACTCTCTCAGCACACATCGACAGGCTGTGCGGCGACGGTTATCTCCGCGAGAGTGGACGACCCGACAGGCTACGGCAGAATCGTGCGCGACGAAAGCGGCAACCTCAGGGCGATCGTCGAGCATAAGGACGCCGACGAGGAAACCCTCAGAATCGACGAGGTCAATTCGGGCGGCTACTGGTTCGACTGCAAAATGCTTCTGAGCGTGCTCGGCAGCATCAGGAGCGACAACAAGGCGGGCGAGTATTATCTGCCCGACGCGATAAAGCTTCTGCTCCAAAACGGCAAGACCGTCGGAGCGTACACAGCACAGTGCAGCGACGCCGTGCTCGGCGCGAACGACCCCGCTCAGCTCGAGGAGCTCAATCAGATCGCTTTGAAAAAGGGTTATACCTGTTAATATACAGCGAGCAAAGTTAACACGAGGAATAAGGAAAAGGAGTTAGAATCAATGAATTTTCACGGCAAGGACATCAAAATCTTCGCAGGCAATTCAAATGTTGATGTGGCTCAGGGAATCGCAGGCTGTTTAGGTCTGTCTCTCGGCAAGAGCGACTGCACCCACTTCTCCGACGGCGAAATCGCGGTTTCGCTTCACGAGTCCGTAAGAGGCAGCGATTGCTTCATCGTTCAGTCCACCTGCACCCCCGTCAACGACAACCTGATGGAAATGCTCATCATGATTGACGCGATGAAGAGAGCTTCCGCGGCGAGAATCACCGCAGTAATGCCCTACTTCGGCTATGCGCGCCAGGACAGAAAGGCTAAGGCGAGAGATCCGATTTCCGCAAAGCTCTGCGCTGACATCATCACCACAGCGGGCGCTGACAGAGTCCTGACTATGGACCTGCACGCAAACCAGATTCAGGGCTTCTTCAATATCCCTGTTGACCATCTCCACGGCGCGGGTATCCTCGCAAACCACATGAAGGAGAAGATCGGCGGCAACTTCGACGACTTTATCGTTGTTTCCCCTGACCTCGGTTCCGTAACTCGTTCGCGTAACTTCGCGTCCAAGATCGGCACAGGTCTTGCAATCATTGACAAGCGCAGACCCAAGGCAAACGTCTGCGAGGTTATGAACATCATCGGGCCGGCACACTCTGCAACGCTGCCAACGCTATCGTTGAAAAGGGCGGCGCGGTTGAGGTTTACGCCTGTGCGACCCACGCTGTTCTCTCAGGCCCCGCTATCGAGCGCATCAAGAACAGCGCTATCAAGGAGGTTATCCTCCTCGACACGATTCCCGTTCCCGAGGACAAGATGATCGACAAGTTCACCGTGCTTCCCACGGCTCCCATCTTTGCCGAGGCTATCGCGAGAATTTACAACGACAAGCCCTTCACCGCGGCGTTCAGCTAAACCGACGCTTTTCGCGGCATACGGGTTATACAATAGAAATAAACAACTCAGGCGGACTGTTAATAGTCCGCCTTTGTTAAGTGAATGGATTTTTGCAAGAGAAATAATATGTTTGGATTCAAGAAAACGGGCGGTTCCGTCGAGTACCTCGTGGTGGGTCTCGGCAACCCCGACAAAAAATACGAGAACACCCGCCACAACTGCGGCTGGCTGGCAATCGACCACATAGCCGAAAAGCGGAACTGCCGCGTCAACAAAATCAAGTTCAAGAGCTTTGTCGGCGAGTGCGCCGTCGGCGGCAAAAGAGCGATGCTGATGAAGCCGACAACCTATATGAACAACAGCGGTCAGGCGGTCGTCGAGGCGATGAACTTCTACAAGATCCCGCCCGAGAACGTGATCGTCATTTTCGACGACGTTTCGCTTCCCGTCGGCAAAATGCGTATCCGCTCAAAGGGCAGCGACGGTGGTCAGAAGGGTATGCGAAGCATCATCTACCTCAGCGGCAAGGACACCTTTCCGCGCATAAAAATAGGCATCGGCGCGAAGCCTAACCCCGAGTGGGAGCTTGCCGATTGGGTTCTGTCTAAGTTCACAAAGGACGAACAGAAAGCCCTGACCGAGATGTTCGACAACGCAAACGACGCGATCGACCTCATGGCTGAGGGCAGAATCGACCGCGCCATGAATATGTTTAACTGATATGAAAAAGGATTATACGTACCGCTATGAGCTGATCGACGCGTTCCGCGGCTTCGCGCTCGTGAACATGGTGATATACCACTTCTGCTACGATATTTTTGCGGTATACGGACTTGACCCCGTGTGGTTCACATACCCTTTGGTAATAGTCTGGGAGCGGTTTATATGTATCAGCTTCATACTGATTTCGGGTGTATCGCTGCATTTTTCGTACCACCCGATAAGGCGCGGACTGATAATAAACCTCTGCGGCTTGCTGATTACATTTGTGACCGCTCTGGTAATGCCCGAGCAGGCGGTGTGGTTCGGCGTGCTCAATCTCATCGGCTGCGCTATGCTTATCGCGACGCTTTTGCGAAAGCTCCTCGACAAAATCAATCCCTTTGTCGGCGCATTTTTGTCGCTGCTGTGCTTCGCGGTGTTCTATGGAGTGCCCGAGAGGTACATAGGATTTTTCAATATCAAGCTGCTGAGTGTGCCCGACTTTTTCTATCAGTTCAAGTATGTAGCCTTCCTAGGCTTTCCTGACAGCGGCTTCCGCTCGTCGGACTACTTCCCGATAATCACGTGGATTTTCATCTTCCTGCTGGGCTTTTTCCTCTGGGGCATCGTCAAGCGTTACCGCAGAGAGGAGCTGTTCCGCAGGGGCTTTGCACCGCTGAATTTTCTCGGCAGGCACGCGCTGATTATCTATCTTATCCACCAACCGATATTGATGGGGATATGTTTCCTCATATTCAGATATTAAACAACTAAAACCATGAAAATGAACTTTATCGCGCAGGCGGTGGGCGGCTCGGCGCCGTTTTCCACCCTGCGCAGAAATCTCAAAACAGGACGTTCGCTCTGTGTGTCGGGACTCTCGGCGGTCTGCAAGGCGGACGTGATATTCACCCTCATTCGCGAGAATGGGGGTCAGGCTCTTTGCGTCGGGGTCAGGCTCTTTGTATCGCCGCCGACGAAAAGGAAGCGCAGACCCTCTGCAACGACCTAAGCTGCATGGGCTTGCGCGCTTTTGTCTATCCTGTCCGCGACTACAATTTCCTCGACTTACAGAGCCGCTCCCACGAGTACGAGCATCTGCGGCTCAAGGTTCTTCTCAAGCTGATCGAGGAGGAGTGCGACGTTGTGATTGCCTGCCTTGACGCGGCGAGCCAGCTCACCGTTCCGCAGGACTTCCTCGCGGATATCGTCCTTTCTGTGTGGGAGGGCAAGACCCTCGACCTCGACCGCGCGGTGCGCGCGCTGACACTTCTCGGCTACGAGAGGTTCGACGCTGTTGAGGGCAGCGGCCAGTTCTCGCTCCGCGGCGGCATTCTCGACTTCTTTATGCCCGACGCTGACTATCCCGTCCGCGCGGAATTCTGGGGCGACGAAATCACCGACCTGAGTTACTTCGATATCGAAACCCAGCGCAGATTCAAGAAGGCGGGCACTATCCGCCTGACTCCCTCGACCGAAATCATCATTGAGGACAGGGACGCGCTCGCCGATAAAATCGTCCATAAGGCGGGACTTTTGCGCGGCAAGGGCGTCGTAAAGGCGCGCGAAAAGCTGTACGCCGAGGCTGAGCTTATCCGCAGCGGCGCGACGCTCTCGAACGCCGACAAATTCATCGGTCAGATTTATGACAAGCCCGAGTGCCTTTTTGATTATTTCAGCCGCGATTCGCTGATTTTTATTTCGGAGTTCAGCAACGTCCGCGACAGGGGAAAGTCCATGGACTTCCAGAATGCAGAGCTTTTGAAGGAAGGACTCAAGGAAGGCTTTCTCGCGCGCGGTTTTGACCGTTTTCAGCTGACATATAACGAGTGCATGGAGCTTTTTGCGTCGCACGGAGTGATTCTGCTAGAGAGCTTTGTGCACGGCAGCATAGATCTGAAGCTCGCGGAGATAATAACCTTCACAGCAAAGCAGCTCACCCAGTGGACGGGCTCGTACAAGCAGCTGCGCGAGGACTTGAACGGACTCTTCACTCCCGACAGCCGCGGCGTGATTCTTGCCGGCACCGAAAAGGCGGCAAAGAACCTCTGTGACAACCTCGTTTCCGACGGTTACGACGCTCAGTTTGTGAATTCTCTCGACAAGGCGGCAAAGGGCAGACTCTATGTTATGACGGGCGCGCTGAGCGCGGGCTTTGAGCTGCCGGGCGAGAAGTTCTTTGTCATCACCTTTGGCTACAACTCCTACCGTCCCGAGCAGAAGCGCAGGCGGCGCGGAAAAAAGTCTGTCCGAGCTGACCGCGGGTGACTACGTTGTTCACAGCGTCCACGGTATCGGCGTTTTCAGCGGAATCCGCAAAATCGACACCCACGGCGTCGTCAAGGACTATATCAAAATCGACTACGCGAAGGGCGACGCGCTGTATGTGCCCGTCACCCAGCTCGACATGGTCGCGAAATACATCGGCCCGCAGGAAAATTCACGCGTCAAGCTCAACCGCCTCGGCTCGGGCGACTGGCAGAAGGCGAAGGCTAGGGTAAAGTCCTCCGTCAAGGACATCGCCAAGGAGCTGATCGCACTCTATTCCGCGCGAATGAAGGCAAAGGGCTACGCGTTCACGGGCGACAACGAGTGGCAGCGCGACTTTGAGGCGGCGTTCGAGTACGAGGAAACGCCCGACCAGCTCACCTGCATACGCGAGATAAAGCACGACATGGAGCGGACGGTTCCGATGGACAGACTTCTCTGCGGTGACGTGGGCTTCGGCAAGACCGAGGTCGCGCTGCGCGCGGCGTTCAAGTGCGTGGCGGACTCAAAGCAGTGCGCGCTGCTATGTCCGACGACAATCCTCGCGTGGCAGCACTACCAGACCGTAACCAAGAGATTTGAGGGATATCCGATTCGCGTGGAGCTTCTCTCGCGCTTCCGCACAGCAAAGCAGCAGAAGGAGATCCTCGAGCGGCTCAAGCGCGGCGAGATAGACATGGTTGTTGGCACCCACCGCCTCGTCCAGAAGGACGTTGAGTTCCGCGACTTAGGGCTTGCAATCATCGACGAGGAACAGCGCTTCGGCGTTGCTCAGAAGGAGCGGTTCAAGGAGCTTGTCAAGAACGTCGACGTTCTTACGCTCTCGGCTACCCCTATCCCGCGCACCCTAAACATGGCGATGAGCGGACTTCGCGACATGAGCGTTATCGAGGAAGCGCCGATGAACCGTCAGCCTGTCCAGACCTACGTGCTCGAGCACGACAACGCGGTGATTTACGAGGCTATCCGCCGCGAGATGCGCCGAGGCGGTCAGGTTTTTTACCTGCACAACAACGTAGAGACGATTTCGTCCTGCGCGGCACGCATTCAGGAGGCGATACCCGACGCGAAAATCGCCATAGGTCACGGCAAGATGAAGGAAAACGAGCTCAGCGAGGTCTGGAGGCAGATGCTCGAGCAGGAGGTTGATATCCTCGTCTGCACAACGATTATCGAAACGGGCGTTGACCTTCCGAACGCCAACACCCTTATAATAGAAAACGCCGACTGCATGGGTCTGTCGCAGCTCCACCAGCTTCGCGGACGCGTCGGCAGAAGCGCCAGACGCGCCTACGCGTACTTTACCTTCCGCCGCAGCAAGGTGCTGACCGAAATCCAGCAGAAAAGGCTCGCAGCCATCCGCGAGTATACTGAATTCGGCAGCGGCTTCAAAATCGCGATGCGCGACCTCGAGCTGCGCGGCGCGGGAAACATCATGGGCGCTCAGCAGCACGGCCACATGGAGAGCGTCGGATATGATATGTACCTCAAGCTGCTAGGCGAGGCTGTCAGCGAGGAGAGAGGCGAACAGAAGCAGTCCGCCGATCTCGACTGCCTTATCGACATTTCAGTTGACGCTCATATTCCCGAGTACTACGTCGAAAGCCTGACGCTCAGGCTCGACGTTTACCGGCGAATTGCCGATATACGCACGCCTGATGACGCGGACGATGTGCGCGATGAGCTGCGTGACCGCTTCGGCGAGATCCCGCCGTCGGTGCTCGGACTGATAGAAATCGCGCTTATCCGAAACCGCGCGAACGCCCTCGGCGTGTATGAAATCCGTCAGAACGAGGGCAGCCTGATGCTCTACTCAGGGAAATCAAGTCGCCTGCGGTTGCGGATTTGTTGATTTCGCTTAACGGAAAAGCGACGCTCAACGCGGGTCAGAAGCCGTTTTTATCAGTAAAATGTCCCAAGGGAGAGGATTCCGTCGCCGTTTTGAAGCGCGTTTTCCGCATAAATTAGAAAATTTTCAACAAAATTTTTTTAAGATATAGACAATGAGAAAAAAATTGTGTATACTAGTACAGTACGCACCCATATTTGATTGGGTGAAATTTGTGTAAGGATGGTATAAAAAATGAAACCAACGGTTAAAATCGGTTCCTTACTCCTCGCGGTAGTGATGGCGCTTTCCGCAGTACTCGCCACCGGCTGCAGCATGGGCAAGGAATGGTCTTACAAAACAAGCGACAAGGAGCTCGCCATCGGCGTGTACATCTACTGCCTTGACCTCGCTTACCAGCAGGCTCAGACAAAGGCAAAGGAGCTTGACGACTACGACGGCACCAACGACAAGTGGCTCGACCTCGAAATCACCGACGACGACGGCAACACCGCAGTTGCCCGCCAGTGGATCAAGGACGACGCACAGAAGAAGTGCCTCAACTTCCTCGCGGTAGAGAAGGGCATGAAGGATGAAGGCGCGTCTGTTGACGAGGCGACCCAGCAGGCTGCCGACGAGCAGGCAAAGACCTACTGGAATGTCGGTCAGTACGCAAACTACGGCTACATCATGCCGATGAGCAAGGAGCTTGAGCCCTACGGCATTTCCTACGACAGCTTCCGTTACTGCACCTCGCAGTATTCCGTGAACTACAGTGCTCTGTTCGCAAAGCTCTACGGTGAGGGCGGTTCCCAGGAGGTTTCCGACAGCGAGCTCGAGGATTACTTCATCGAGAACTACGTTGACTACAGCTACATTCCCGTTCAGCTTTACGAGGCTTCAACCGACGAGGCGGGCGAGTCCAAGAACGTTGCTCTCAGCGATGAGAAAATCGCAGACTACACTTCTGAGCTTGAGGGCTATGTAAAGGATATCGACGACGGCAAGTCCTACGACGACGTTGTATCGGAATACACCGAGAAGCACGAGCTCAGCCAGAGCCCCGCTGTTGACAACACCGAGCAGCTCGAGAACGTTTCGGCAGGCGACCAGATCAAGGACGCGCTCAAGGAGCTCGGCAACAACAAGGCTGTCACCGTAAAGGTAGGCGAGGGTGATTCAGGCATGCTCTACCTTGTTTACAAGAGAAACAGCGCGGATTCCGCCAAGGATTACCTCGAGAGCGAGACTAACCGCGCAGGCGTTCTCAATACCATGAAGAAAGACGATTTCGAGGATTACCTCAAGAAGATTGTTGAGGACCTCGATTACGAGAAGAACTCAGCCGTAGACGGCTACGATCCCAAGATGTTCTTTGTAGCCGAGCAGCCTACCACAGCGGCTGAGGAAACCACCTCCGCGGAGGAAGAAACCACCGCCGGGGAGTAACAGACCTTTCAAAAGGAGGTTTTTATGGGCAGACATACAAAAGTAATCGCAGCTATTCTGACTGCAGTATTCCTGTTCAGCGCGTTCGGCGCAATCTCGGTTTACGCCGAGGACGTCGAGCCTAATCCCGATCCCGGTTACACCGAGCCCGCGTACAATCCCGAGCCCGAACCGACATATCCCGATATGCCGGTCGAGCCCGAACCTGTGGTAACAGATCCGCCGTATAATCCCGATCCGTACAATCCCGAGCCCTATGACGACGGAGGCAACACCGGAGGCAATACCGGAGGCAACACCGGCGGAAATACCGGTGACAATACCGGCGGCGGTACAGGCAACAACGGCTCAGGCTGGGTCGACAGCGACGGCAATGTTTTCAGCAGCCCGCAGGACGTATATGTCGGCGGCGGCCAGAGCTATCAGCCCCCTCAGAGTACAGCACCGTCAGCGGCGCTCTACGATACAAAGGACAAGAAGGTTGACGACAAGACCCTGTCATCCAACGACTGGGGAGATATCGCGGCAAAGCTCAAAAACGCCGGTAATACCGCAGGCGAGGACGACGGCAGCGGCGACTTTACCTTCATTCAGCAGAACACCGCTAAAGAGGATAACGGTCACTGGATCATCATTGCGGGCGCAACCTGTCTCGCACTCAGCCTCGCGGGCTTCATTTACCTGATTGCCTCGGCTGTTTCGCGCCGCAGAAAGCTCAAAAACGCGATGAGCTCCAACAGCGCGCAGGGCGGCTATTACCGCGCGAATGATGATTACGACGACGGCTACAAGCCTTCCGCGAAAAAGGAAAAGACCCCGCGCAACGGCAAAAGATACAAGTAAACAGTAAAAGATAAACGTCTCTGATTATCAGGGACGTTTTTTTCTATTCGAAGCCGACGAGGTTCAGCTTGATAAGATAGATTATGAAGATGTGAAGCGGATAAATAAGATAGAACAGGTATTTGAGAAATGCCCCGCGGATAAAGCCGCGCTTGCCGTTGTACAGCGCGATCGGCAAAAACGCGAGCATGACAAAGCGGAAGTTGTTGAGCAAAAACGCGGTGAAGATCCGCAGCAGCTTTTGTTCGCGCAGGGCGTACAGCAGAATGATGAAGGCAAAGCCCTGTACCCAGTAATCCGCATTCAGATAGTAGCTGACCACCATTAGCCCGAGAAGAGAGAGAAACGCAAATAAAGGCTTTTCGCGGAAACGGGCGATCGCACACAGCCCGAGGAATCCCAGCAGCAGGGTGAAAAAGACGTTCTGTTCCGAATAGAAGAGCGTGCCGTTGTGCTCGAGGTCGAAGGGTATTTCCGAGATGACCGCCAGAACTGCAAGACTGATTCCGTAGCGGACTTTGCTGCGTGTATGCAGAAATCCTTCAATCAGCAGGAAACAAAAAATCGGGAATGCAAACCGCCCGAGGTCGCGCATAAGGCGGTACAGCGTCAGCTTGTACGTGCCGAACTGAAGCAGTATTATGCTTTGGTCAACGAGATGCACGCCGACGTGGTCTATGAACATCGAAACCACGGCGATCAGCTTGAGCATGCTTCCGCTGAGCACCCTGAAACGGTCGGGAATAAAGTCCTGCCGTATCATAGCCCGAACATCCTCTGAGCGTTTTTGTACATGAGATTTTCGTAGTCATCGGCTGAGATCAGCTCTCTGAGCTCGTTGAAGTACTGCTGGTACAGTGAGCGGTCTCCTGTCCGGTTATGGAGCAGGGTATCCTTTCCGTCGATCGGATTGTCGGTGCCGAAGAGCATTTTTTCGCTGCCGTAACGGCGTATCGCTTCGACGGTGGTGCTTACGGGAACCCATGTCGTGTCACCGTAGAGGTTGGGCAGCTTTCCGAGCAAATCCAGCGCGACGGAGTTGTCGGTGCCCAAATCCATGTGTACCATGATGAATTTTACCTCGGGGTGGCGTTTCGCGGCGTTGTAGAGGTGCGGTGACATCGCCTGCTCGCAGCCGCCCGTATGCGACGCTATGGGCAAATTAAATTCAGCCGCAAGTCTGTATATCGGCTCAAGGCGTTCTTCGTCGGGAGCGGTCAGCGAGTGGAAGGGATGCAGCTTTAAGCCGTAGATAATATCGCGGTTCTCCTTTATCAGTGAAACAAATTCCTCATCGGGCAGCTCGTGCTGCATACGCAGCCACGGCATTATTCCGAGCCTGTCCGGATACGGACGCACGGCGTCTATCGTTTCGCGCAGGAGCTGATTCTGCGGCTTTGAGCACGGCGGCGGAACGGGATTTTGCTGATGG
>ONDL01000092.1 GCA_900316555.1 uncultured Eubacteriales bacterium
GTGTTTGATTTCGGCGTGCAGATTATTGACGACGTTAATGAAGATATTACGGAAACCAATTCGAACCTATCCGACCTCAAGGCGTATATCGGCTACACCTCGGGCGATATCCTTGGCTTGCATGCAGATTTTGAGAACAAGGTATTTACAAGGCTCGGTGCTGCTGTCGGTCTGAGCGCGGGCAACGATTTCAACGCGTACCCGATGTACGGTCAGCGCAGGCGCGTTGTTGTCGATTCGAACGGCGTGATAGACGACAGCTATTCTCCGGAAAATGTTGACGAATCCGATACTAATGTTGACGTCATGGTCTATCAGCCGAAGTTCTACTACAAGGTCGTACCGCTCAAGCTCGAGAAGCAGTCCGGCGGCTTGGGATATCATATCCGCAAGGCGAATTACTACATCAGCTCGACGCCGCATGCCGGCTTTAAGCTTCACCCGCTCTTCTATGACGAGAACGGCAACGAAATTGACTATGTACTTTTCTCGGCGTACGAGGCGTCTTTTATGTATTGGCGCGCAATATCACCAACAGCAGGAACATATGAGATTTTCCATGACGGAGTTGACACAGACACAACGATTGACACCAGCGCGGTTCTGAAATCTTTGCCGGGCGTCAAGCCGATCTCAGGTCAATACAAGACAATGAACAAGCTCAATATGGAGAACTGCGCTCTGAGAAAATCACCAAACTGGCACCTCGACACGATCCAGTCTGTTTCAGCAAATCAGCTGCTCATGGCTATCGAGTTCGGAACATTTAATACTCAGAACGCTATCGGCATGGGTGTTGTTTTAAACTCAAGTGTCAATTCAAATAACTGCTCGTCACTGACGGGCTCAACCTCCGCTCTAGGCAACTCAACGGGTATGGCAAGCGAAACAATTTATGATGTTGCCGGAACGGAAACGACTTTCAGCTCTGACGGCAAGGTATCTGTCAGCTATCGCGGAATTGAAAATCTGTGGGGTAATAGCTGGAAGCACATCAACGGAATCAACCTTTGGGGTGACGGCACAATGGGCAGCGGTCAGGTGTATATTGCAGATGATTTCTCCTTCAACGAAAGCAGTCATTCCGGCAATTACAAATCAACGGGCTTGACCCTTGCAAATGCAGGTGGTTATATTTCCGCATTTGGCTATGGCGATAAAGATTATGACTGGCTTTTCTTGCCGTCAGAAACAGCAGGCAACAGTTCTCTTCCCGTAGGCGACAACTACTATTGCACATCAAATCTGAATGGATACCGCGTTGTCCGATTGGGCGGTTTTTGGAATTATGGTGCTAATGCCGGCGGATTCTCTTTATCTTGTGATTCTGTTCCAAATACGCAGCATCAAAGCGTAGGCGGTCGCCTGCTGTATGTGCCGACTTCAACAGTCTGAGGGGGTATTACTATGACAGATTACGGTATTGTAAAAAGTGCGGTCAGACCCGAAGAAAAGGTCGTTGACGAGTTTTCCTTGTGGGTCAACACAGACATCACGGAAGCAAACGGAGGCTGGATATATCACATGGTGCAATACAGCAAGGATGAGTACATCAGACTGATGGACGAAGCAAATCAAAAGGCTCAGGCAGACTTGGAGTATATCGCCATGATGACGGAGGTGGAGCTTGAATGAGTAAGCACTTCAAAAAAGTAAAAGGCTATTATGACAGCGGCTTGTGGAGCATCGAGAGAGTCCACAACGCTGTTGTTAAAAACTGGATTACCGCGGAAGAATATAAAATAATCACCGGCGAAGATTATTTCACCGCCGCTTAACAAAAATCAGCTCCGAGTTTCCTCGGAGCTGACTTTTATGATAATAATTTTTTGATTCTTTCAACAGCCTCAACGGTGCTTTCCCTGTCGCCGAACGAGGTCAGGCGGAAGTAGCCCGCACCGTTTTCGCCGAAGCCCTCGCCCGGTGTACCGACTACGTTGGCTTCCTTCAAGAGCAGGTCAAAGAACTCCCAGCTTCCCATGCCGTTCGGGCATTTCAGCCAGATGTAGGGTGAGTTCTTGCCGCCCGTATAGTAGATACCGAGCTCATCGAGAGCAGACGCGATAATGCGCGCGTTCTCCTGATAGTAGGCGATATTCTCGCGGATCTGGCGCTGTCCCTCCTCGCTGAACACTGCTGCCGCAGCGCACTGAACGGGATATGAAACGCCGTTGAACTTTGTTGCCTGACGGCGGTACCATGTGGCATACAGATTGTGACCGTCGCGCTCAAGCTCCTTCGGGATAACCGTGTAGCCGCAGCGAGTGCCCGTAAAACCGGCGGTCTTTGAGAGCGAGCAAAGCTCTATGGCGCAGGTTCTCGCACCCTCGATCGCGTAGATTGAACGGGGCAGATCCTCTGTTATAAACGCCTCATACGCCGCGTCGTAGAGAATGACCGCGTCGTTTTTGTTGGCGTAATCGACCCATGCCTTGAGCTGGCCGAAGGTGAATGCCGCGCCCGTGGGGTTGTTAGGAGAGCAGAGGAAGATGATGTCTGCCTTTACGCTCTCGTCGGGCATCGCGGAAAAACCGTTTTGTTCGTTGCAGGCGGTGTAGATGATTTTTCGTCCCGCCATGATATTCGAATCGACGTAAACGGGATAAACGGGATCGGTGACGAGGACTGTGTTGTCCTGTGAGAAGATATCGCCGATGTTGCCGCAGTCGGACTTTGCGCCGTCCGACACAAATATCTCGTCGGGCGATACGCTTACGCCGAAGCTCTTGTAGTAACCCGAAATCGCCTCTCTGAGGAAGTCATAGCCCTCATACTCGGGATAACCCTTGAAGGTTTCCTTGTGAGCAAGCTCCTCGGCGCCCTGCTTCATAGCCTCCACAACAACGGGAGCCAAAGGCAGGGTAACGTCGCCGATACCGAGGCGTATGATTTTCTTGTCGGGATTCGCCGCCGCATACTCCGCGGTTTTTCTCGCAACATCAGCAAAAAGATAGTTCGGTACAAGATTGTCAAAATTTCTGTTGATTTTCAAAGTGGATTCATTCCTTTATATCAGACTTTTTCCTAATATCTGATAACCGGTGTTAGTATTATACCTCAACCTCTCCCTCGTAAACCTTCTCGGCATTGCCTGTCATGTAGACGGTCTCGTCGGTGTAGTTGATGATCCGATCGCCGCCCTTGAGCTTGATTTTGATGTCGTCGCCCTTCTTGCAGAAGCCGTTTTCGCATGCCGCAACCGCAACCGCGCAGGCGCCTGTACCGCAAGCCCATGTCTCGCCCGAGCCGCGCTCCCATACGCGCATCTTGATCGTCTTTTCGTTGAGGACTGTGACGAACTCGGTGTTTACTCTCTCGGGGAAGATCGGGTCGTTCTCGAACAGCGGGCCGATTTCCTCAAGGTTGATGTTGTCGATGTCGCTGTCGACGAATACAACGCAGTGCGGGTTGCCCATTGATACGCAAGTGATTCTGTAATCCTGCATACCGATTGTCACTCTGCGGTCAACAACCTTGTCGCCGCTGAGGTCAACGGGAATGAGCTTCGGGTCGAGGATAGCCTTGCCCATATCGACGCGCAGGGTCTTGACCTCGCCGTCGGTGGTGTACGCCTTAAGCGACTTGATGCCGCTGAGGGTCTCGATTGTGATTTCGTCCTTCTCCTTGATGTTGACCATGCCGTGGTCGTAGAGGAACTTGCCGACGCAGCGAATACCGTTGCCGCACATCTTGCCCTCGGTGCCGTCGCGGTTGTACATCTTCATCTGAGCGTCAGCGACCTTTGAGGGAGCAACGAGGATAACGCCGTCGCCGCCGATACCGAAGTGACGGTCGCTCAGACGAACCGCAAGAGCCTCGGGGTTATTGATCCACTGACCGAAGGTGGAGAAGTAAATATAGTCGTTGCCGATGCCCTGCATCTTTGTGAAGCGGAGCTTTGTCTTGGAATCTCTCATGTTGTTTATGTCCACAAGCTCGGTACTGTGCTGGGAATAGCGGCTCTTGAGGCAATCCGCGAGCGCGTTTGCGGTGTCGAGAGAGGTCAGACACGGAATGTTTCTCTCAACGGTCTTGCGGCGGATCTTTACGGAGTCACGCGAGGGAATTCTGCCCTTCGCGGAGGTGGAAATGACATACTGGATCTTGCCCGACTCAATCAGGCTGAGGGTGTTGTTCTGCCTTGTCCGAATCGCGGACGGTGATGAACACGCCGCCGTCCTTCTTCATCTTGTATCCCGCGGCGATAAGTCCCTTGTAGAGAGCCTCCTCGAGGGTGCCAGCGATACCGAGAACCTCGCCCGTGGACTTCATCTCGGGGCCGAGGTGGTTGTCTACGTTAATCAGCTTCTCAAAGCTGAATACGGGAACCTTTACCGCGATATACGGGCTCTTGCGGTACAAGCCTGTACCGTAGCCCATATCCGCGAGCTTCTCGCCGAGCATCGCTCTGGTTGCGAGATCGACCATCGGAACGCCCGTGACCTTGCTGATGTACGGAATCGTTCTCGAGGAACGCGGATTAACTTCAATTACGTAAAGCTCGTTGTTGTAGATGAGGTACTGGATATTTACCAGACCCTTGGTGCGAAGCTCGATTGCGAGGTTGCGCGAGCTTTCGACAATGATCTCGGTCATCTCGTCGGAGATGTTCCATGCGGGATATACCGCGATGGAGTCGCCCGAGTGAACGCCCGCGCGCTCAACGTGCTCCATGATACCGGGAATGAGGATATCCTCGCCGTCGCAGATGGCGTCGACCTCGATCTCGGTGCCCTGGAGATATTTATCGATAAGAATCGGGTTTTCAATGTTCTGAGCGAGGATGATCGCCATGTATTCCTTAACGTCAGCCTCGTTGAAGGCGATGATCATGTTCTGACCGCCGAGAACGTAGGACGGACGGAGAAGAACGGGATAGCCGATCGTATCGGCAACATTGAGAGCTTCCTCTGTCGTCATAACGGTAACACCGCGCGGACGCTTGATGTGGTATTTTTCGAGAAGCTCGTCAAAGCGCTCTCTGTCCTCCGCCATGTCGATCGCGTCGTAGGAGGTGCCGAGAATGTTGACGTTGTTGTCGCTGAGGAACTTGGTCAGCTTGATAGCGGTCTGTCCGCCGAACGCGACGACCACGCCGTAGGGCTTTTCGGTCTTGAGGATGCCCATG
>ONDL01000002.1 GCA_900316555.1 uncultured Eubacteriales bacterium
AAAAAATTTCCGCTTTGTCACCACGCTCGCGGTGAAAAAGCGGAAAAATATTACTTGTTGACCGAGATATCGCGATCCTTCTTTTTGGTGCGGTCGGAGAGCAGATTATACGCTTTTCGCTCTCGCCCTTTTCCGGAGGCGCGGCGTGCTCAAAGAGCATCTGACCGTTGTCGTAGAGGAAGCGGTTGATGAAGGTGCGCGCCTTGTCAACGCGTCTGACGCGGATATAGCCGCTGTCGCAGTTGGCGAGCACGAGCTGGCTCTCGAGCAGGGTAGAGAAGAAATACAGCCGTGTGTGACGGAGGTTCTTGTATTTGCCTATCAGCTCGAGCGCGTCGTTGGTATTTGCCTGTTCGTTGTCGCTGATACAGAAGAAGTAAACGCGGCGCTTTTTGCTGTGGAGCTTGAAGTTTACCGCGGTGATCGGCTTGTTAAGACAGGTGGCGTTCAGCTGTTCGGCACGGTCGGAGAAGGGGTTGCTCTCGCCGCCCGACGAGTCGATGACGTCGCAGAAGATTATTCCCGCCTTCGGGTGGTTTTGTGAGATGTCCGAGGCAAAGGTTATCGACTCCTCGTTGAGCTGAGAAAAGACATAGACGTCCTTGCCGTAGGAGAGAGCGAGCTTTGTGCTTGCGCGAACCTTCGAGAACAGCGAGAGGATATAGCCTAAGCTGAGGAAGGGACAGACAAAGCAGATAACCATCAGGAAAAGGGAGTAAAAATTATATGCCGAGGGATTGATGCTGTGTGTAGGATTTATAAAGTCGATATCCGTCAGCGCGAATGAACGCATCGCGCGGTTGATCGACATCAGGATTGATTTGAGTACCGCCGCGCCGCCTTTACCGTATTTATCAAGCTGGATCGGGAAGAACATGACGACCTGCGCGAGGAAGAAGCCTAGAAACAGAATCTTGATAGCTGACGACAGCTTTTTTTCTTTTGAAAACGCGCATACGCACAAACAGCGGAACCGTTACGGCGATTATCAGCGCGGAGATAATAAGACAGATGTACCAGAGCATATGGATACCCCCTTTGTAATATCTTCGACAACATTATACTTGATTACAGCAAGCACTGTCAATTACTATTTAAAAATGAGCGGCAATTATTTTACCGCAAAGTCAAAACGGAGAACGACTTGACAAATTTATTAAAAGGACTACAATATTATAGGAAATAAAATAATAAAGAGGTATCAACATGGAAAAAAAGCAATTTAAATCCGAGTCCAAGCGTCTGCTGGATCTGATGATTAACTCTATCTACACTCACAAGGAAATCTTCCTCCGCGAGCTGATTTCAAACGCGAGCGACGCGATCGACAAGCTCTGTTTTATCGCACTGACCGACGACAAGCTCGGCATGACCCGCAGCGACTTCTTCATCGAGCTTCGCGCCGACAAGGACAGCCGCACGCTCACTATCACCGACAACGGCATCGGCATGGACAGAGATGACCTCGAGAACAACCTCGGCACTATTGCGTCCTCCGGCTCGTACAAGTTCAAGCAGGAGCTTGAAAACAAATCGGACGATATCGACATCATCGGTCAGTTCGGCGTAGGCTTCTACTCCGCCTTCATGGTCGCAAAGCACATCACCGTGATCACAAAGAAGTACGGCTGCGACACCGCTTTCCGCTGGGAATCCTCGGGCGCTGACGGCTACACAATCGAGGAATGCGACCGCGAGAATCTCGGTACAGAGATCATTCTCGAGCTCAAGGACAACACCGACGACGAGAGCTATGACGAGTTCCTCGAGCAGTACCGCATTCAGGGACTTGTTAAGAGATATTCCGACTATATCCGCTACCCGATCGTTATGGAAATGTCAAAGAGCCGCGTCAAGGAGGAAACCAAGGACAGCGATCACCCCGAGTATGAGGAGTATTTCGAGCGCGAAACCCTCAACAGCATGGTTCCTATCTGGCAGCGTCCCAAGAAGGACGTCACCCAGGACGAGTACGACAAGTTCTATCAGGAAAAGTTCATGGCGATGGAGAAGCCTATCCGCACAATCGTCACCTCCGTCGAGGGAGTTGTCACATACAAGGCTCTGCTCTATATCCCGACCTCAACTCCCTACGACTACTACACCAAGGAGTACAAGAAGGGTCTGCAGCTTTATTCAAGCGGCGTTCTCATTACAGACAACTGCGAGGAGCTCGTGCCCGAGCACTTCCGCTTTGTAAAGGGTATCGTCGACACCGCCGATCTCTCGCTCAACATTTCGCGCGAGATGCTGCAGCATGACCGTCACCTGCTCACGATCGCCCAGAACCTCGAGAAGAAGGTCAAGAACGAGCTGACCTCCATGCTCAACAACAGCCGCGAGGACTACGAGAAGTTCTTCAAGGCGTTTGGCAGACAGCTCAAGTACGGCGTTGTTTCCGACTACGGCATGCACAAGGACGAGCTTGTCGACCTGCTGCTCTTCTACTCCTCAACCGAGAAGAAGCCGGTGACCCTCTCCGAGTACGTTGACCGCATGAATGAAGAACAGAAGTTCATCTACTTTGCTACAGGCGAAAACGCCGCGGCGATCGACGCTCTGCCTCAGACAGAGCTGCTCCGCTCAAAGGGCTTTGAGATTCTCTACTGCACCGAGGACGTGGACGAGTTCACCCTCCAGACGCTCATGACCTACAAGGAGAAGAAGTTCTGCTCCGCCACAAACGACGACCTCGGCATCGAGAACGACGAGGAAAAGACCGACGAAAAGGACATCTCTGCGGTTCTGACCTTCGTCAAGGAAACCCTCGGCAGCAAGGTCGCTGAGGTTGAGGCTTCAAAGAAGCTCGTATCCCACCCCGTCTGCCTGACCGCGAAGGGCGGTATCTCGTTCGAGATGGAGAAGTACTTCAACGCCGTCCAGCCCGACAGCGGCATGAAGGCTCAGCGCGTGCTCGAGCTCAACATGAACCACGCCGCCGTTAAGAAGATGGAGGAGCTGATTCAGACCGACATCGACAAGGCGCGCAAGTACGCCGAGGTTCTCTACTGCCAGGCTCTGCTTATCGCGGGTCTGCCGCTCGAGAATCCCTCCGAGTACACCGACCTCGTCTGCTCGCTGATGTAAAATAAAAAATAAAACCTTGTATCCGTCTGGGTACAAGGTTTTTGTTTTAGCTGCGTTTTCTGAGCCGCTTAACTTCGGCGCTGTAGTCCGCGGCAAGGGCTTTCAGCTCGTCGCGGGTCACTGTCAGCTCGCTGCCCGTGATTTCGTTTGTGATCTCCGCGTCGCGTCCATTTAGTTTTAGCGTGAAGATGTTTCCGCTGAGCTCGCCGTCGCCCTCAGCTTTGAGCAGGGCGTTGATTTCCTTCAAAATGCTTCTTTCCGCGAGCAGGAACTCACCCGCGAGAGCGTATCGGTTGTCGGCAAAAACCGCGATGGGTATTGTTTTTCTGCCTTCCTTGATTCTGAACGTGTATTCCATCATCAGTCCTCCTCATAAATCGGATAGGCTGTAGTGATTTTCTTGTTGTTGTCGAGATACATGTCGATTTCCAGATCTCCGCTGTAGCCGATCCAAAGCTCTCCGTGCGGGTTGTCGGAGTCCGAGAGAGCGTCGTCATACGCCTTGTTTATCGCGTCGACAACCTCCTGCGGCGACCAGTCGGCAGGGTAGAAGGACGAGAAGCCGTTCTTTTTCACGCCGTCGACCTCGACCTTTGCGGTGAAAACTCCGTGGCTGTCGGGTTCGCTCTCGGTGCCCGCGATAATCTTTCCCTTGCTGTCGCTTATGCTGCTGTAGTGGTAGCCCGTCGCCTTGCCCTTTGAGTTGATCGTGCCGTCAAAGATGTGCTCGAGCGCTTTTTTCGAGAAATTCGAGGTGCCGCTGAGCTTTTTGACGTCTGCCATCTTGTATGTCTTGCCCGCGGTTTTGCTCTCGGCTTTTGAAGATGACGAGCCGCTTTCTTTGGTCGCGTCGGGGTCGAGCGCGTTTTTAGCTTCGTCAATACCCGAGGCGATGTCCTTCTTTGCGTCGTTGAGGTCGGACTCGATCTCGCTTCTCGCGCTGTTCAGATCCGACTCAACCTCGCTCATGGCGCTGCTCAGCTCGGATTTCAGGTCATGGTTGACCTGCCTGATGATTCCGCAGCCGCCGAGCGACGAAACGCCCAGAGCGGCGGTGAGCAGGATTGCGATCAGTTTCCTTTTCATTATCTCACTCCTTAAAGATTATTTCGTAAAGGCATTCACGCCGCTCACCCTCGGTCAGGCGGTTGAACCTGCCTCCGTGGGTCTCAACGTAGTGCATGCCGAGCTTTTCCATAACGCGCTTCGACGCCGTGTTCTCGCTGTCGCAGTGGGCGATGAAGCGGTCAAGTCCCATTGCCTTGCGGAAGTGCTCCATCAGTCCCTTTGCCGCCTCAACAGCGTAGCCGTTGCCCCAGCAGTCGCGGCGGATTATCCATCCGAGCTCGCCTCTGGTGTAGTCGCCCTCAAAGTACATCGTCATGCCGCCGATATGCTCTCCGTCGCGCAAAACCGCGAACTCGCATATGTCGGGCTGAGGCTTCTGCCACTCGCGCCCGGCGCTGCGGAGAAATTCTCTGACCTCGTCGCGATCTTCCTTCGGAAGGTATACCATCAGCCTTGCGTTATCGGCATTCATGGCGTAGGCGCAGGCGCTGTCGAGGAACGCCTCGGAGATAGGAACAAGCGTAAGCCTTTCGGTTTTTATCTTCATATTATCACCATAATAATTGTATAATAAGACTGACCAAATGTCAATCAAAACAAAATTTTTTCAACAAATTGTATGCCTTGTACAAATCTGTTTCAGGGTGGCAATATTTCGGCAAATAGCAATATTAGCGTTGAAAAAGCGCAAAAAGTGTGATATAATTAGGCTGCCTGTATGGAAACTCAAACAGTAATTTGAGAGGGTATGAACATGGACAGTTACAGTATTTTATTGAAAGTAATTATGGCTCTCGGCGGCCTCGGACTGTTTCTCATCGGTATGAAAAACATGGGCGAGGGCCTGGAGCTTGCCGCAGGTAACAAACTGAGGACCCTGCTGCAAAAAATCACGAGCAACAAGTTTTTTGCTATGCTCGTAGGCACGCTCGTAACCGCTGTAATCCAGAGCTCATCGGCTACCGACGCGATGGTCGTCGGTTTTGCGAACGCGGGTCTGATGGAGCTCGGCCAGGCAATCGGCGTGCTCTTCGGAGCGAAAATCGGTACCACCGTCACGTCGCTGCTGATGGCGATCGACATCAAGGCGTTTGTGCCGATCTTTATCTTCCTCGGCGCGATCATCATTACCTTCAGCCACAAGAACAACCGCAAATACTACGGCCAGATCGCCGCGGGCTTCGGCATGCTCTTCCTCGGTCTTTCACTGATGAGCGACAACCTCAAGTGGATGGGCGAGAGCAGTGCTTTTGTCAGCATAGCCGACAACCTTTCCTTCCCGCTGTTGGGTATTCTGGTGGGCTTCGTCTTTACGGCGATTATCCAGAGCTCCTCGGCTTCCGTAGGTATCCTCATGGCTCTCGCCATGGCGGGCGTTATCACCGACCTCAACCAGGCGGTTTTCGTTATCTACGGCTTCAACGTCGGCGCGTGCTCGGCGGCGTTTATCTCCTCGCTCGGAGCTAACCGCGTAGCAAAGCAGATCGCGCTATCGAACTTCCTTATCTCGGGAATCGGCGCGATAATCATGACGCTGCTGACGATATTCCTGCCGTTCACCACGTGGGTAAATATGCTGCTGCCGGCGGACAAATTAGGTCTGCCCGCTCAGATCTCGGCAACCCACATCTTCTTCAATATCGCGATCACAGTGATCCTGCTTCCGTTCTCCAACCTCATTCTCAAGCTGACGACGCTTATCCTGCCCGAGCATGACGAGGACAAGGAGAAGATGGCCGCGGTTTACCTAGATACCCGACTCCTCACCACACCGCCGATGGCTGTACTCTCTGTTGAGAACGAGTGCAAGCGTCTCGGCGACCTCGCGCGCAAAAACTACATGTACGCGATGAAGGCGTTCTTTGAGCAGAATCAGAAGATCATCGCCAAGGTTGAGAAGAATGAGAAGGTCATTGACTACCTCACCAGCGAGATCACGCGCTTTATCGTAAAGATCAACGGTCTTGATATCCTCGACAGCGACCGCAAAACCATGGGCGTTATGTACTCCGCGATTCAGGATATGGAGCGCATAGGCGACCACGCGGAGAATATAATCGACTGCACCAAGCAGATGATAGAAGGCAAGATGAAGTTCACCGACACCGCCATGCAGGAGCTTCATAACCTCGACGAGCTGACCACAAAGCTGCTCAACGACGGTCTGACGCTCTTTAACGCGCAGGATATGGACTTCTCGCTCGCCAAGACGATCATCGAAACCGAAAGCTCGCTCGACAGCCATGTAAAGGTCTACAAGTACAACCACATCGGCAGAATGAACGCGGGCATCTGCAGCGCAGAAAACGGCACGGTATTCCTCGATATGCTCACTATCCTCGAGCGCGTAGGCGACCACGCAAACAACGTAGCCTTCTCTATCCCGAGAAACAAGCTCGGCAATATCGTCAAGAAGGCATAATAGATCCGGATAAACAAACGCGCGGGCACAGGCAGTGTCCGCGCTGTTTTTTTGGTAATTTTCCGTCGGCACTTGACGAAATTCGCACTTTTGTTGTATAATGATAACCTGATAATACAATTTTTGTTTTAACATAGTTTGCAAGGTGAAATAATGAAAAGATATCTGATAATTCCGCTGCTCGCGGTAATGCTGCTCTTTGCCGCCTGCGGCAAGGAAGAAAGCTCAGG
Source organism: uncultured Eubacteriales bacterium (assembly GCA_900316555.1). GTDB lineage: Bacteria > Bacillota > Clostridia > Oscillospirales > Acutalibacteraceae > Ruminococcoides. The sequence continues at coordinate 6,808 of ONDL01000002.1, forward strand.
CGCGTCCGAGACAACAGCGGCAACCCTGAGCGAGGCTACCCGCAGTCAGGCGGCGTCAACCGCACATGCGACCACGGCGCAGCAGACCACAGCTCCCGAGGGAACGACGAAGGCTGAGTCAACCACGGCTCCGTCCACAACAAAACCCCAGGCTACCTCAAAGCCCGTACAGGACAACATTCCGCCGGACACGATCACGGCGGGTCATGTAAATCCATATCTCAGCTATATCCAGAGCAACGTCATCAACGAGATAAACGAGCTTGCGGTGACAGGTCTGAGCCTCGCCCGCGACAGCGTGACGCTCGACAAGGGCGATACTGCTGAGGTTGAGGTAAGTATCGAGCCGTCGAATGCTGCCAACAAGCGCATTGCCGTCGCAACGGACAGTTCCTGCGTCAAGGCGGAGTACAAGAGCGGAACGCTTTACCTGACCGCCTTAAAGGAGGGCAGGTGCAACGTTACCCTGACCTCTCACAACGGACTGCACGTCGGCTGCGTTGTTACCGTCAACGGCAGCGATAAAGAGGATATTCCCGAGGAGACGACCGAACCCGCGACAGAGCCCGCGACGGAGCCTTCCGAGGAACCAACCGAATAACGCAAAAAGAAAGGAGCCGTAAGGCTCCTTTTGTTATTTTAATATGAGCTGATTTATGGTTGTAAGCGTTAAGAATAATACCAGGAGAATAAGCGTAATGATCGTGACGGGCGCTGTGAGGAAAACCGCTGTTTTTTTCGCGCCCGAGATGGGGAAGATACTGCCCATAAGACGTTCTCTGCGCCTGATAGTGCGGACAAGCTCGATGATGCCAAGGACGATCGCCGCGATAATAATTCCGTAGATAACCAAGCTGTAGAGCACGGTCGGGATAACCGCCGCGAAGTCTCTGTTGCTCAGAAGGGTTGAAAGCTCGTCTGTATCCGTGGTGCCGATAATGCTTGTAAAAATGACAGTGGTTGTATTGGTGAGAAAATGCAGCAGCATAGGTATCAGCAGCGAGCGGGTTTTCGCGAAGAGATAAGCGAACCCAAGTCCCATAACGAAGGTGTAGGGCAACTGTTCAAGGTTGCCGTGCATCAGCGCGAACACGATCGCAGAAAAGACGACAGCGAAGCTCTGCCCCATGATTTCCGTGTGGCGGTAGACTGCCGAGCGGAAGATGATCTCCTCGAAAATCGGCGCGAATATACAGAGCGATACAAAGCTCACGATAAAGCCGCCAATGCCGTCGCCGAAGTCGAAGCTGATATCAGTAAAATTCAGATGAAGCAGACTTTTGAGAATCTGGAGAATTATGTTTGTGACCATTGACATCAGCAGCGAGAGTCCCCAGGTGATGATCATGTATTTTATTATCCAACCTGCGTTCATCTGCGGCCTGCAAAACGTCTGACTCAGCCTGAGTCCCGTTTCTCTTTTGCGCGTCTTGTAGAAGATAAGCGCCGCAAGACTGCCACCTATAGGGTAGACAAAGATATACATGATCATATATACGAGCTGCTCCGGAAGAGCGATGTGCGCGAACCGTTCAAGAAGTGAAACGCCTATCTGTATCGCCGAGGCGGAGAGCTGCATAAACAGGACGAAAATCAGCACGGGAAGCGAGCTGAAGTTTGATAATCTGCGGATTTCTTTATTCATAACCATTCCTCCCGAGAATAATGTAACACACGGAGGTGTGATTGTCAATGAAGTGAATAAAAAAATGTCGGGATTTCCGTGATAATTCTACAGGAAAAAACTGTTTTTTAGTCGATTTTTGTTGCAATATGAGCAGAAAAATGGTATACTATTTGAGTATGCGAAAGTGGGAAGATAGTATGAAGATCACAAATTTAGGCGGCTACCCCTCAATTGACAGCTTTGTCGACGCAAAGCTCGGACGCTGCAACTCGTCCGACAGGAGCTTTGAGTCGCTTTTTGAGCTTATGTTTTCCGAGAGCAGCAATGTGCTCTGGGAGGAGAGCAAGGGCTACCGCGTTTCAAAAACCACATACGCGCAGGCACGGGAGCATATCCTCAGCCGCGCTTCAAGACTCAGAGAGCTTATGCCGGACGCAAAAAGCAGCTCGGTCGTCGGTCTGTACATGGACAACTCCCTCGACTGGATCGAGGTGTTCTGGGCGATATTGCGCGCGGGCTTCAGTCCGCTGCTGCTAAATCTCCGACTCGACGATGATACGCTCGAGTACGCGCTGCGAGTGACCGATGCGGCGGCTGTGGTGTCGGACGGAAAGCGCTTCTCTGTGAAAACGATTCCTGCCGAGAAGCTGACGGCGGACGCGCCCGGTATTGACACAAAGGAATTCGGTACCGCCGTTATGGTGATGTCCTCGGGTACGTCGTCGCACGTCAAAATCTGCGGCTACACCGCCGAGGAGTTCTGCTGCCAGATTCAGGGCAGCTACGGCATTATCAAGCAGTGCGCCCGGATAAAAAAGCACTACGAGGGCGAGCTTAAGCTGCTGACCTTCCTGCCGTTCTATCACATCTTCGGTTTGGTCGCGGTCTACATCTGGTTCGCGTTCTTCTCGCGCACCTTCGTCCGCCTGAACGATATGCAGCCGCAGACGATACTCAACACGATAAAGCGCCACAAGGTGACCCACATCTTCGCGGTGCCGCTCTTCTGGGAGAAGGTATACGAGCAGGCGATGCGTACAATCTCCGAGCGCGGCGAAAAGACCGTGAAGAAGTTTGAGAAGGGTATGAAAATCAGCCGAAAGCTCGGTGATTCCGCGCTGTCGGATTTGTTCTCGAAGAAGGCGTTCAGGGAAGTCCGCGACGGAATGTTCGGCGAGAGCGTGCAGTTCATGATCACGGGCGGCAGCTACATCAGTCCGCAGGTGCTCGAGTTCTTCAACGCGATAGGCTACCGCCTCGCGGACGGCTACGGCATGAGCGAGATTGGCATAACCTCCGTCGAGCTCAGCGGCAAGCGCAGCCTGCTCAACTCATGCTCGGTCGGAATGCCGATGATGGGCATGGAGTATAAAATCAACGAACAGGGCGAGCTGCTCGTGCGCGGAAAGGCGATGGCGAAGTTCATCATCGAGGACGGCGAAAGGCACTCAAACGAGGATTGGTTCAACACCCGCGACCTCGCGTCCTTCGACGGAAGCTGCTACCGCATTCTGGGCAGAAAGGACGATCTGATTATCGCGCCGAACGGCGAGAACCTCAACCCGAACCTCATCGAGAGCAAGCTCGAGGTTGCGGGCACGCGTGGAGTATGCCTTGTCGCCGCGCAGGAAAACGGAAAGCATATCCCGACGCTTATTGTGTCGGTCAGCAAATATATCACGGGCGAGCGTCTGAGCGCGGTTGAAAAGCAGCTCAGAGAGAAAATCGCCGGATTGAATCTTTCGGGTCAGGTGACGCGCCTTGTGTTCGTCGAGGACAGCCTGATGACTGACACCGAGTTCAAGCTCAACCGCTCAAGACTATCCAAAGCCCTCGCAGACGGAGAACTGACGGAGGTAGTGCCCGACCGCGCGCTTGTGGGCAGAGCGGACGACGATATCGCGCGCAAAATCACCTTGATGTTCGCTATGGCTCTGCAGAAGCCCGAGGACGAAATCGGCTACGACGCTGATTTCTTCACCGACCTCGGCGGCACGAGCCTAGATTACTTCTCGCTTGTCGCGGGTATGCGCGACGAGTTCCGCGTGTCCTTCCACACGGGCGACATGAGCATGAGCACCGTGCGGGAACTTCACGACTACATACTGGAGAAACAGTAACAGGTATGCTGACAGAATTTTTTAACGGCTTTGTAAAGGTCACGGGCTGGCCTGCCTACAAAATCGCATTCCGCCCGAAGGTTTACTACGAGGACAAGAGCGTTCAGGGCAGACATATCAAGGGCGCGGCGATGGTCGTGTCGAACCACACCTCGGTTTTTGACTACGCGCTTCTTCTGTTTGTTTTCTTTACGCGCACGCTCAGGGTACAGATGGCGGAGGTGCTGTTCCAAAAGCAGCCGCTCGGACTTTTCCTAAAGATGATGGGCGGCATCTACGTCAACCGCAATACTCACGACTTCGGCTTTCTTTCGGAGTCCGAGGAGCATCTGCGAAAGGGCAGGGTAGTGGGAGTATTTCCCGAGAGCCGCCTGCCGCTCAAGGGTGAGGAAACTCCGCTGCCGTTCAAGCCGAGCGCGGCGTACCTCGCGCTGTCGGCGGACGTGCCCGTTATTCCGGTCTACACAAACGGCGCTTATTTCAACTTCAAAAAGCGCGCGAGGGTTATTATCGGAAAACCCATGTATCCGCGCGACTATACCGACGACAGCTCGGACGATAAAGAGAATATCCGCCGTTTCAGCGACGCTATGAGGCAGCGGATTATTGAACTGGAGAGATTGCTCAATGAGCAAACCAAATAAGGCGAGGGTATTTTCCCTCAAAAACACAGCTCACGACTTTGTGTGGCTGACAGGCGCGCCCGTCGTGTTCTGGCAGCGGCCGAAGATCATATATACAAGTGAAAAGGCAAAGGAAAAAATCCGCGGCGGCGCGCTTCTGATAGCGAACCACACGGGCATCTACGATCCCGTGTACATGATGCTTGGAGTGCCGTACCGCAGGCAGTTTTTCATCATCAGCGAGGAGGTCATGGACAAGCCCGTCGGTGCGCTGTTCAAGGCGTGCAGGTGTATCCGCATTGACCGAAACAATCCGAACCTTGCGACCTTCCGCGAGATCATCGCGCGGCTCAAGAGCGGCGAGGTGATTTCGATGTTCCCCGAGGGACACATCAGCCACGACGACAGTACCTCGCAGTTCAAGTCTGGCATGGTGCTGATGGCGGTGCGCAGCGGAGTGCCGATAGTGCCTATGTATATCAAACCGAAAACCAAACCGACCGAGAGGCTGACGATCGTTCTGGGGGAGCGTGTCAGCGTCACGGAGCTCTACGGAGAGCATCCGACCTTTGCGCAGATCGACGCGGCAACAAAGCTGCTCTATGAGCGCGAAACGGAGCTGAGCGGTTTTATAAATTAATAATGGGTTATATTATTGTATTAAAGGAGATGTAATTATGGATCCAAGAGAGTATTTCAGACAATTTGCAGACGACGAGGAGTTTGAGCGCATTGTTGAAAAGCCCACCGTCACCGCGATGTGGCGCGACTGTACGGCGGAATTTGCCGACAGGGACGCGATCGTGTTCAAGGGCGAGAGCTATACCTTCGCTCAGCTCGAGAGCGACGCCGCGGGCTTCCGCACCGTTCTTGACAACACCGTAAAGGACGGCAAGCGCGTCGGTATCCTCAGCGCGAACTCGTATGACTTTGTAAAAGCGTACCTCGCGGTAGTCACAACGGGCAGAACCGCGGTTATCCTGCCGGCGCACCTCGATCAGAGGAGCGTTTTCGGCTGCTCGATTATGTTCGGACTCGACGCGGTTATTTATCAGCCCGAACTTAAGGAGAGCGTCAGCCTCGTCAAGGTTCCGTTGATTGACATTACACTGACCTCGGACGAAAAGACCGGTATGACCGACTGCGACGAAAAGACTCCCTGCGTGATGATGTTCACGGGCGGCACCACGGGCAAGAGCAAGTGCGCTCTGCTTTCAAACGGCGCTGTTATGCAGGGAACCGTCAACGGCTGCTACGGTATCAGCCCTGTTTTCGGACAGAGATATATGCTCGTCCTTCCGCTTTCGCACGTATTCGGACTTATCCGCAACCTCATGACCTCGCTCTACACGGGCAGCACGATGTGGATTTGCACAAACAACAAGGATATGTTCCGCGACATTCAGGTTTTCAAGCCCACAGTGCTCGTATTCGTACCCGCGCTCGCTGAGATGTCGCTCTCGCTCTCGAAGCAGTTCGGCAGAAATATGCTCGGTGAGGAGCTGAAGTATATCATCTGCGGAGCCGCGGCAGTTGCGCCGTATCTGATTGAAGAGTATGACAAAATAGGCGTTAATCTTCTCCAGGGCTACGGCCTTACGGAGTCCGCGAACCTCGTTTCGGGCAACCCCGAGAGCCTCAAGTATCCCGATTCGATCGGCTTCCCGTACCCCAACCAAGAGTTCAAGGTCGTTGACGGCGAGCTGTGGATACGCGGCAAGAACATGATGGACGGTTACGTCGGCGGCGACGAGAGCGGCTTTGACGAGGAGGGCTGGTTCCACACGGGCGACCTTGTCAGCATCGACGAGAGAGGACTGCTCAGAATCACAGGCAGAATCAAGGAGATCATCGTGCTCTCAAACGGCGAAAACGTTTCTCCCGCGGAGCTCGAGGCGCATTTCAACGCGCTTCCCTTTATCCAGGATTCACAGGTGTTCGAGGACGTCGCGGAGAACGGCAAGCATATCCTCGCGCTCGAGGTAGTGCCGCGTCAGACGGTGCTCTCAAAAATGGATCTGGAAAACCCCAAGGAATACATCATCTCGGAGCTTGAGAAGGTCAACCTCACTCTGCCCTCGTTTGAGCGCGTAAACCGCATTGAGGTGCGTGACAGCGACTTTGAGCGCACACCGAGCATGAAGATTGCGAGATATAAGAAATGCTGATGACAAGACAGGAAATTTTAGATAAATTAAAGGAAATCCTCGTTGCTGCCGACAGCGGCAACAAGGCTATCACCGAGAGCTGCAGCGAGCAGTCCAGACTGAAGGAGGACTTCGGACTCAACTCGGTCAATATTCTCTACATGGTAATCGCTATCGAGGAGGCGTTCGGCATCTACTTTGACGACGTCGGCGTAAATTCCTTCTCCACGGTCGGCGAGGTCATCGACTACATCGAGGGTAAGCTCAGATGAAGTGGGAGCCTACCGACTGCAAAACGGGCGACATGGTGCGTATTCGCCTGGGCTCGATCTACCACTACGGCGTGTTCCTCAGCGAGGACGAGGTGGTGCAGTTCGGCTATCCGCCGATACCCGAATTCAGCGAGCAGAACGCGGTTGTGACCGTCGTCGCGGTTGATATCGACACCTTTTCCTGCGGTCATATCGTCGAGGTCGCGGTGCTCGACCGCAAGGAAAAGAAAAAGCGCCTGCCTCCGGAAAAGACCGCTGAGATCGCGCGCGCGAGGATCGGCGAGGGCGGCTACAACATAATCCACAACAACTGCGAGCATCTCGCCTACGAATGCGTTTTCGGCGAGAAGAAGAGCGAACAGACCGACGCCATACGCGCGTTCTGGAGAGAGAAATTCAATAAAGAAGTGTAATACCCGTGAAAATGATTTTGCTTATCATTCTCATTTTTCTGATAACAAGCTATATCGGCTTCATAATCGTGCCTGCCGTGCTGCTGTACCGATTCGTTTTCGGACGGAAGCCGTGCAGCACTCCGCTCAACGAGCGCGGCACCCTCGAGGGTACGCGGTATGCGCCGTTTTCTGAGGCGCTGCTGCCTGCCGAGAGGTTCGTGCAGTCGCGTGAGCACGAGAGCGTGAGCATAACCGCGCGCGACGGAGTGGTTCTGTGCGGAAGCTACTACGATCAAAAATCGCCGCGGACGATGATATTCGCCCACGGCTACGCGGGCGCACCTGTCAGCAACTTCTGCGCTCAGGCGGAAAGGTTCTACAAGCTCGGCTGGAACCTGCTCTTTATCACAGAGCGCGCGCACGGCGACAGCGGCGGCAACCGCCTCGGCTTAGGCGTGCTCGAGCAGTACGATTTACTGAAATGGATTGATTTTGAAGCCCGAAATAGCAGCGTTGAGGAGATCGTCCTTTACGGCTCGTCAATGGGTTCGGCGGCTGTAGGCTACGCGAGCGACAAGATCACTGAGCCGAAGGTAAAGGTTCTCGTCATCGACTGCGCCTTTGTATCTCCCGACAGACAGCTTCGCTGCGACGGCAGAACACGTAAGCTGCCGACATTTCTGCTGCTTCCCGTAATGCGTGTGATCGCTTGGTTCGATATGCACGAGGACATCTACCGTCCTGTCGGGAAGTCGCTTCAAAACACACACATACCCGTACTCTTCATTCACGGAGAGGCGGACAGAACCGTGCCCATTGAACAGGGTATGGAAAACTATAAAGCCTGCGGCAGCGAAAAGGAATTTATCTCAGTCGCGGGGGCGGATCATATCCTCGCCTATGTAACGGGCGGGGAAGAGGTTCAGAGAAAAACAGAGGAGTTCATCAACAAACATTTGAAAGGAAGTACAGCATGAACAAGTTTGCAATTATGGCCGACGCGTCCTGTGACCTCGGTGAAAAGTATCAGAAGGAATACGATATCCGCATTGTATACGGACACGTAAACTATCCCGAGGTAGGCGAGAAGCCCACCTATCTTAAGTGGGAGCCTGCCGAGAGAGATAAGTTCTACAAGGAGCTCAGCAAGAATCCCGACGGCTACGCTACAGCGCCGCCCAATATCGATGAGTTCAAGAACGCATTCGAGGAGAGCGCCGCAAAGGGCGAGGACGTGATCTGCATCACGATCTCGGGCGGCATCAGCGGCGCGTACAACTTTGCCGTTCAGGCTAAGAACGAGGTGCTCAAGAAGTACCCCAACGCGAGAATCTCCGTTATCGACTCTCTGCGTTTCAGCATCGGCCACGGCCTTCTCGTGATTCTCGCCGCAAAGCTCAGAGCAAACGGCAGAAGCATTGACGAGGTAAGCGCATATCTCGAGGACAACAAGAACCGCATTCACCAGTGCGGCTGGCTCGACGACCTCAGCTTCGTAGCCAAGAAGGGCAGACTGACCCACTCCAAGGCGTTCTTCGGCAAGCTCGCGGGCGTAAAGCCCATCGGTGAGTTTGACTACAACGGTCTTACCACCGTTATCGGCAAGGTAAAGGGCGCAAAGAAGGCGTACAGCGTTCTGCTCAACTACCTTGAGAACACAATTGAGAATCCTTCCGAGCAGACCATCTTCATCGCCCAGACCAACCGCTACACCCAGGCTGTTAAGTACAAGGAGATGATCGAGGAGCGCTTCAAGCCCAAGGAGGTAGTCATCGTCGACGTTTTCCCGTTCTGCGGCGTAAACGTAGGCCCCGGACTTATGGCGGCATACTACATCGGCAAGCCCATCTCCAAGGGACTTGTCACCGAAAAGGCTATGATTGAAAAACTGATCAAGGCGGAAGGCTGATTAACATAAACGCTATGAAAAACAGGAAAATAAACGGCACGCAGTTTGAGGGAATGGTTCGCAACGGCCTCGCTTACCTGCGCCAAAGGGAAAAGGAAGTCAACAAGCTCAACGTTTTTCCCGTACCCGACGGCGACACGGGCACAAATATGCGCCTGACTCTTGAAAACGGAATAGAGTACGCAAAGTCAAACGAGGTCATGGCGCATTACCTCAAGACTCTCAGCGAGGGAATGCTTCTCGGCGCGCGCGGCAATTCGGGCGTTATCCTCTCGCAGTTCTTCAAGGGAATGCAGCTCGAGCTTGCGCGCTGCGTTGTCGCGGGACCGGGCGAGCTGCGAAACGCTCTTATCCGCGGCTACCGCAACGCCTACGGCGCGGTCGTAAAGCCCGTCGAAGGCACTATCCTCACGGTTTTCCGCGAGGGTATCGAGCATATCCGCCCGCAGATCAGCCGTGCCACCGCAATCGAGGACTTGCTCCTCATGTACATCGCGGAGATGAAAAAAACTCTCGCCTATACTCCCGAGCTGCTTCCCGTGCTCAAGGAGTCGGGCGTTATCGACAGCGGCGGTCAGGGCTTTATCTACATAGTCGAGGGAATGCTCGGCTACCTCTACGGCGACATTGTCAAGGACGACAAGCCCGCCGCAAAGAGCATTAACGCGCCCGTGCAGAGCGTCGACTTCTCGCTCTTCAACGAGTACAGCAAGTTTACGGACGGCTACTGTATGGAGTTCATTTTGCAGCTCTTAAAGAGCGGCAGCTACATTCAGCTATTCGACCTCGACCGCTATATTGAGGACATCGGCGTTTACGGAAACTCCCTTGTTGTTGTGCGCGACGGCTCGCGCGTCAAGGTGCATATCCACACCCTGCGCCCCGAGAAGGTGATAGCACTCAGCCGCCAGTACGGCGAGTTCCTCACCTTCAAGCTCGAGAATATGCAGCTGCAGCACAATGAGGTCATCAAGGAAGAAACCTACAGCCGCAAGCTGCCCCACAAAAAGCTCGCTATAGTTTCTGTCGTCAACGGCGTGGGTCTGAAAACGCTCTTTGAGGAGCTCGGAGCTGACGTTGTGATCTGCTGCGGCGAAACGATGAACGCTTCCTCTCAGGAGTTTGTCGACGCGTTCAACCGAATTGACGCGGACGATATCGTCGTGTTCCCGAACAACAAGAACGTCATTCTCGCGGCACAGCAGGCGGCACAGCTTCACGGCGGAGATAATATCCATATCCTGCCCTCAAGGAGCATCGCCGAGGGCTACTTCGCGGTCGCGATGGACGTGCCCGATAATGACAACAAGTACCGCATAAACTCCATGAGAAGCGGACTTCGCGACGTCACTACTATGATCGAAACCACCGCCTCGCGCGATTATTCATATCACGACCTGACCTGCCGTCAGGGTGAGGAGATCGTCCTCATGAACGGCGAGATCGTCAGCGTCAACAAGAATTGGCTTGAGTGTCTGATTGAGGCTATGCGCCTTGTGCCCGACATTGACGACGCGGAAACGTGCGTAGTTTTCAGCGGCGAGGGTGTTAGCGAGGACGAGCTTGACGAGCTCAGCGAGCGTCTTGAGGAGGAATTCCCGATGCTTGAGGCCGAGATCATCGACGGAGGTCAGAAGCTCTACCGCTTCATCATCGGACTGTCATAACCTGTTTAGGAGTGAACAATTTGCAGATATTAATATGGATTCTCGTGGGAATCGCCGCGTTCATCGTATTTTCCGAGCTGCTTATCGCGGGAGTCATCTACACGGTTCTTCTTGTGCGAACTTCAAAAAAGAAGTGGGACAGAGATGTCAAGCTGCCCGACGACGAGGAGTACAAGGGTATGTACTTCGAGAGCCTTGAATGGGGCAAGCTGTACGAGGACTACAAGCGCGAGGTCGAGGTAAAGAGCGGCAGGCTGCGTCTTGTCGGCGAGTACTTTGACTTCGGCGGCGAGAAGGCGGCGATTATCATTGCCGGCCGCACAGAGTCGCTCAAGTATTCCTACTACTTTGCAGAGCCGTACCGCAAGGCAGGCTACAACATTCTCGTTATCGACAACCGCTCTCACGGCTATTCCGACGGAATCGTCTGTTCGCTCGGCTACCGCGAGTACAGGGATATGTTCGCGTGGAGCAAGCTGCTCGTCGAGGAACTGTGCAACAAGGCGGTGTTCCTGCACGGCATTTGTATCGGCTCGTCGGTCGCGCTCTTTGCGCTGACAAACCCCGAATGCCCAGACTACATTGAGGGCATGTGCGGCGACGGTATGTACACGCGCTTTGCCGAGAGCTTCCGCAACCACATGATCGAGGACGACCGCCCGAAGTTCGTGGCGAAGTCGCTCGTGTATATGTACATGCGGATTTTCTCTCACGCGAACGTCGTCACCGACGGCCCGCTGTGGCGTGTGGACAAGATGAAAAAGCCGATGTTGTTCATACACAGCCGCCAGGACACGTACTCAACGCCCGACCAGGCTCAGAAGCTGTTCGATAGGTGCACATCTCCCAACAAGCGGCTCGTATGGTTCGACAAGGGCGCGCATTCGCGCGTCAGGGTCAACGCGCCGCAGAAGTACGACGAAACTATCATTTCATTTGTCAGCGAATTAAAATAACAAACAGGGCTGTCAGCGACAGCCCTGCGTTTGTATATAAGCCAAAAAATTGTCAAAAATAAAGGAGGAAGACTATGAATAAAACGCGCCTACATAAAATACTCAGGAGAGTGGTCATTATCGCTATCGTATTCGTCCTTGTGTTTTCGCTCAGCTCGGTGATATTCTCGGCGGTGTTCTTTCACTTCATGTTCGCACGCCGCGACAGCGTGCGCGAGTACGTCAGGATCGACTATTCGCTGATCGACACCGGGCAGTATACCCGCCGCGCGGTATCCTTCCTCTCTGGAGAGAACACGCTCAAAGGCTACCTTTACGGCGAGCAGAACAAAAACGGCCTTATTATCATAGCTCCCGGAATCAGCTCCGATGCGGACGCCCACCTAGCAGAGATCATGAGCTTTGTAGACAGTGGATACACGGTGCTCGCCTACGACGCGACAGGCACCTTTGAGAGCGAGGGAGAGAGCCGTATCGGATTGCAGCAGTCAAAGCGCGACCTGCTCGCAGCGATCGACTTTGCGGCAGACGATTCCGTTACAAGAGATATGCCTGTCTTTTTGTACGGGCACAGCCTCGGCGCTTACGCAGCTGCGGCTGCCCTTGAGCAGACCGACGTTGAGGCGGCAATCTGCCTTTCGGGGTTTGACTCGCCTGTCGGCACGATGTACGGCACCGCCAAGGGCTACGTCGGCTTTCTGGCGGATATCGAGTACCCGTTTCTGTACCTGCAAAACTTTATCGTGTTCGGCGGAGACGCTGATACCAGAGCGGTCGACGGCGTTAATTCCGGTGACACTCCCGTGCTGATTTGCTACGGCAGCGGCGACAAGGTGATTCCGTTCGAGCTGAGCATGTATTCCCACGAGAGCGAGCTAAGAAATCCCAACGCGCACTGCGAGTTGATAGAGGACGAGTACCGCAACGGCCACAACTATATGTGGCTCTCTCACGACGCGGCGAGGTACATTGCCGAATTGCAGGACGAGCTTGACGACTTGTCGCAGGCGTGCGGCGGCGAGGTACCGGACAGCGTGCTCGAGGACTTCTACAGCGGAGTGGATGCCGAGAGAGCGACCGAAACCGACGGAGAGTTCATCGGTGAGGTCTGCGATTTCTTTGAGCAGGCGGTCAGATAACCATTTTTTCGCGGATAAAGCCGAGGATTTTCTTTTCGCGGCGGCTGACCTGAACCTGCGTCATGTTCAGGGCCTTCGCGGTCTGAACCTGCGTTTTGCACTGATAGTAGCGCAGGCGGATTATCTCGCGGTCATTCTGAGGCAGAGCGTTGATCGCCGCCTCAAGACTGAGCCGCTCGGAGATCTCGTCCTGTATATCGGGAGTCGGCACGTCGGTCTGAGGGTTGCCGTCCTCGTCGTAATCAGCGGTCAGCGAGAGCGCAGGCCGCGCGCTGTTCATCGCCTCGGCGACTTCCTCGGGGCTTACATTCAGAATTTTTGAGAGCTGGGAAACGGTCATTTCAGTGCCGTTTTTCAGCTCGTTTTCGTTATTGAGGCGGTTGATTTTCAGCGATAGCTCGCGCAGGCTGCGGCTGACCCTCACAGAACCGCCGTCGCGGAAGAGCCGCTTTATCTCACCCATGATAACGGGGAAGGCGTAGGTCGAGAACTGCAGACCGCGGCTGTCGTCAAAGTTATTTATCGCCTTTGTAAGTCCCAGACAGCCCGCGGCGTACAGCTCCTCGTATTCGATTCCCTTGCCAGAAAATCTCTTGCAGCAGGCGTGGACGAGCCCGAGGTGCAGCTGCGCAAGCTTGTCCTTATCTGACATCTGAAATGCGCTTTTCGAGCGTGACGGTGGTTCCCTTGCCGGGCTTTGAGGTCACGCGCACCCTGTCGCAGAAGCTCTGCATGACCGCAAAGCCCAAGCCCGCGCGTTCCTCGTCGGGAGCGGTGGTGAACAGCGGCTCCATCGCCTGCTTTACGTCCTCAATGCCTACGCCCTTGTCGCGTATCCTGATGATAACGCGCCTGTCCTCGGTGATTTTGCCGTTGATAGTGATCATGCCGCTCTGCCTGCGGTAGCCGTGAACAACACAGTTCGTCACCGCCTCGGACACAGCGGTCTTGAGGTCGCTCAGCTCGCCGACGGTCGGGTCAAGCGGCGCGATAAACGCCGATACCGCCGCCCTCGCGAAAGCTTCGTTCTGACTTTTTGACGGAAAGCTCAGCTTAATTTCGTTTACTGTTTTCATCTCAGCACCCCCAGTCCTTCGATTCCCGACATCGCGAATATCCTGTACAGCCGCTCCGGCACGTTTACAACGCGCAGACTGCCGCCCATCAGCTTCATCGCGCGGTACCTGCCCATCACAAGACCCACGCCCGAGGAATCCATGAAGCCTACGCCGCCGAAGTCAAGACACAGCACCCTCGGCTTCAGCGACTGGGCTGTGGCGTCGACGCGCGTCCTGATTTTCGCCGCCGCGTCGTGATCGATCTCGCCGTCGAGAAACGCGGTCAGCACGCCGTTTTCATATGTAGTTCGCATAATAAACTTCCTTTCATAACAAAAGCTCCATACCCATGATAATGAGTACGGAGCGTAAATTTTGTTTGTATTTGTCGCGCGGAAAAATTATTTAAGAATATACGGCCTGATTTCGCCCGCAAGGTAAAGCGAGCCGCAAATCAGCACCGCGCTGTCGGTGCCCTTCGCGAGAGCGTAAGCCGCGTCAAAAGCGTCCTCGCGGCTCTCAAACGGCTGAACCGCCTTTGCGTGGTTCTCGAATTTTTTTGCGAGGTCGTCTGCCGAGAGCGCTCTCGGGTTGTCGATAGGCACTGTGAAAACGCGCTCAAAAACGCCGTCGAGCAAGGCGATCGAGCTGTCGATATCCTTGTCGGCGAGCATTCCCATCACGCAGATAATCGGCGTGTCGGGCAGGAAGCGGTCAATCGCCGCCTTGAGCGCCTCTATGCCGTTCGGGTTATGCGCGCCGTCGAGCAAAACGACGGGGTCTTCCGAAAGCAGCTCGAGCCGCGCGGGATTAACGGCGTTCTTCATTCCTTCAACAATAGAACTGTCGCTGATTTTGAGCAGACCTTCTTTTCTGACCGCCTCAACCGCCGCGAGAGCGGTCTTTGCGTTCTCAATCTGGTGGTCACCTGCGAGCGGAAGGGTGATTTCGCGGTTGTTATAAACAAACCGGCTGCCTTTGAGCGAGATTTCCTTTACCTCAACCTCAATATTCTCGCTTTTCAGAAGCGGAATACCGAGCTTTTCGGCGGTTTTCTCGATCACGCCCATCGCGCGCGCGTCCTGCTTTGACGTGACTGCGATCGAGCCTTTCTTTAATATGCCGCATTTCTGCTCGGCTATCGCCTCAACCGTGTCGCCGAGAATAGCGGTGTGGTCAAGTCCTATGGTAGTGATGACCGAGCACAGTGGCGGCAAAATCACGTTTGTACAGTCGAGCAGACCGCCCATGCCGACCTCGAGAACGACTACGTCGCACTTCGCTTCGGCGTGAATATAGAACTCGAGCGCGTTGACGTACTCAAATTCCGTGATGATTATGCCCTCGTCGCGGAGCTGATTTACGAGCGGCAGGGTCTCTTCGACCGCGTCTGTCAGCGTTTCCTCGGACACAGGCACGTTGTTGATCTGGATCCTCTCGCGGAAGTCGGTGATGTATGGCGAGATGAACAGTCCTGTCTTGTAGCCCTCAGCCTGAAGAATTGCCGATAGCATCGCGCAGGTCGAACCCTTGCCGTTTGTGCCCGCGACGTGGATATATCTGAGCTTGTCCTGCGGATTGCCCATACGTCTGAGCAGCTCGCTCACGCGGTCAAGTCCCGGGCGCGAGCCGAAGCTCAGCAGAGAGTGTATATTTTCAAGCGCCTCACTGTAAGTCATCAAATCAGCTCCCTGTAAATGTCGTTTTTCTTAAAGCCCGTCATCGCGGCGGCGTTTTTGGCGGCTTCCGTCGTCTTTTGACCGTCGGCGATAAGGCGTTTCGCGAGTTCGACCGCGTCATGCAGTGTGCAGCTTTCAGCCGCTTCCTCCTCGCGCTTGCCCTCGAGAACGAGAACGATCTCACCCTTGATGCTGCCGTCAGAGTATTTTTCGGCGGCTTCCGCGGTGGTGGTGCGGATAACCTCCTCGTGGATTTTCGTCAGCTCTCGCACAATGCTGAGCTTTCTGTCTCCAAACGAGGAATAGAGGTCGCGCAGGGTAGAGGGCAGCTTGTGCGGAGCCTCGTAAAAAATCATCGTCCTGCGCTCGTTTTGAAGGCTCTGCAGGTGTTCGCTGCGGCTTTTTTTGTTGACGCTGAGAAATCCCTCAAAGCAGAAGCGGCCTGTTTCAAGTCCCGATATTGCCAGTGCCGAAATCACCGCGCTCGGGCCGGGTACGACGACGGTTTTTATGCCGCGCTCTTCGCACAGCTTGACTAAATCCTCGCCGGGGTCGGATATGCAGGGCATGCCCGCGTCGGTGACGATCGCGCAGTTTTCTCCCTGCTCGATTCTTTGGCAGATAATCTCTCCGCGCTCGCGTTTGTTGTGCTCAAAGTAGCTCACCATCGGCTTTTTTATCCCGAGGTGGTTGAGCAGCTTCAGGGTCACGCGCGTGTCCTCTGCGGCGATGAAGTCGACCTCCCCGAGAGTTTTTGCGGCTCTGGGCGAGAGGTCGCCGAGGTTGCCTATCGGCGTTCCCGTTACGTATAAAATACCGGACATATAATTACTCCATATGATTTGATTTGTAGTCTCCGTAGATTTGCAGCATTTCCTCTGAGAAGCTGCCGCTATCGTCCTCGATGAAGAGCGTTGGCAGGACGTTCAGGAACCCTCGGTTGCCGCCCTTTCTGCCCTCGATTAAAAAGAGCTTCGGAGCCTTTGACCTGCGCTGCTGAACCAGCCGCAGCACCTTCGGCTCGATCGAGAACTTTCGCATGGCTTCCATCACGTCTGCTAACCTTTCGGGGCGCTGGCAGATGCAGAACCTTCCGCCGAACTGCAATAGGCGCGACGCGCTCTCGCATATATCGTCGAGCGTGCACTCGGTTTCGTGCCGTGCGATTAGTTTCGCGCTTTCGGGGTTCCTGATGCCGCTGCCGCCGAGCTTGTAGGGCGGATTGCAGGCGACGAGGTCGTAGTATCCGAACGGCAGTACGCCCTTTAGCTCCTTTAGGTCGGCGTTATACACCGTCATCTGAATGAGGTCGTTGCGGCTTATGCTGTCCTGCGCGAGCTTGCAGGCGTTTTCCTGAATGTCCACCGCCGCGATCTCGAGTTGTTTGTTTTCTCTCAGCCAAATAAGCGGAATCGTGCCGCAGCCTGTGCCGAGGTCGACGCATTTTTTCCGACCCTTAGGCTGCGAGAAGTTCGCAAGCAGGATTGTGTCGGTCGAAAAGCGGTAGCTCTCCGACACGTATATTTCCAAGCCGCCGCCGAGCGGCTCGAGGTGAATGTTGTTCATAGCTTTTCCTCTGACAAAAGAACAGCGGCAAGGATAAAAACCCTTGCCGCCGATGTTTCAATTTCAGCTGCCCGAAATCAGCCCTCTACGGGAGCGCCTACGGGGCAAGCCTCTGCGCAGGAACCGCAATCAACGCAAGCGTCAGCGTCAATTACATACTTGCCGTCGCCCTCTGAAATAGCAGAGCAGGGACACTCGTCTGCGCAAGCACCGCACATGATGCATTCATCAGTAATTACATATGCCATAGGTAAATCCTCCTTGATTAAATTTCACTTATATTATAACATCTATTTCCGTGAAATCAAGAGGTGCGGCAAATTTTTTTATCAAACTTTGTTATTCCAAGCCGTTGAGCTTTTCCAGTTCCTTCTTGTCGACCTTGATAAAGCCGTCCTTGATCAGTCTGCACTGCCTTACCTTGAAGGTTTTGGGTGCTACGTCGTCGGGCGTGTTGTCGAGCTTTACCTTGAGTGTGCGCGCGATAAGGTTGTTTTCGACCACAAGACCCTTGCCCTCGGGAGTGTTTACGACAGCGCCGACCTTTGGGGTATGGCGGAGAAGGTCTGTGTATGCCTCCTGCTCGTACTTGAGGCAGCACATCAGTCTGCCGCAGGTGCCCGAGATTTTTGTCGGTGAGAGCGAAAGCCCCTGTTCCTTCGCCATCTTGATTGAAACGGGCTGGAACTCGCCCATGAAGCGGCTGCAGCAGAAGGGTCTGCCGCAGATTCCCAGACCGCCGAGCATCTTTGCCTCGTCGCGGACGCCGATCTGGCGCAGCTCGATCCTTGTGCGGAAAACGGACGCGAGATCCTTTACCAGCGCGCGGAAGTCGACCCTGCCGTCGGCTGTGAAGTAGAAAATGATCTTGCTGTTGTCGAAGGTGTACTCGACGTTGACGAGCTTCATCACGAGCTTGTGCTTCGCGATCTTCTCCTCACAGATTTTGTGGGCTGACTTTTCCTTTTTGCGGTTCTCCTCAACGCGGCGCAGATCGTCCTTTGTGGCGATGCGGACGAGCGGCTTCAGCGGGTGGTTGAGCTCCTTCTCGTCGATATCCTTGTTGGGCATCGCGACCTCGCCGCATTCCAGACCGCGGGCGGTTTCGACGATGACCTTATCTCCTGTGGAGAGCTTGTTGTCCAGCGGGTCAAAGTAGTATACCTTGCCCACTTCCTTGAAGCGTACTCCGATTACCTCTGCCATAATATCCTCCTGTATTCTCCGCACAGCCATGTTGTGAGGAGGTTGATGTTGCTGTTTTGCCTGAGCTTGTAGTCGCAGCTGTCGGTAAGCTCGATCATTTCGATTATTTTTTTGCGCGTAAGCTTTGAAGCGAGCTTTCTCGCAAGCTTTTTGTCGCTGTTCGCGTCGCCGCCCGAGAGCGTTACGAGCGCGTCGCGCAGGTGGTTCTTAACCGCGAGCAAAATTCCCGCCTGCTGCGTTTTGTCGGTGAGCGCGCGCATTGCGAGCATCAGCTCGTATTCCCTCGGCGAGAGAATGCCCGTGATGATCTCCTTGGCGCTCTGCGCGGCTTCACCGCTTATCGCTTCCTCGCCGCCTGTTCTGATAACCGTGCAGCGCGAGCGGATCGTCGGCAGCAGAGCCTTCGCGCTCTTGACGAGCAACAGGAAATAAATCCGCTGCGGCGGTTCCTCGAGCAGCTTGAGAAAGGCGTTTTGCTGTACCTCGGGGAAGCGCTTGTCCGCTTCCTCAAATATATATACCTTCGCGTCCGCGTCGTTTGGCCGCACCTGTGCGTCAACGGCGAGGTCGCGTATTTGTTCAATTGAATAGATGCCCGATTTGCTCTTCTTGTCGGGCTCAAGCTTTTTGATGTCGGGGTGTGCGTTGCTGAGCGCGTTTTTGCACTGTCTGCACACTCCGCACGGCTTGTCCTCACTCTCGCACACGGCGTATGCCGATAAGAGCGCGGCGAGGTTCTTAGCCTGTTCTTCCGATTTGCTTTCGATAATGACGGCGTGGGGCAGTCTGCCCGACTGCGCGAGACGGCTGACCTGTCCGCGCGTTTCGCTGTCAAAGCTGAATCCGCAGAAATTCACGTTATACCTCTCTGTCGAGTCTGACGATATTCGTGACGATATCGCCATTGTCGGTGATGTCGATGTAGCCGTAGGACGCGCAATAGCCGTGACACGAGCCGGGGTTCATGATGTACAGCCCGTCCTCGTACTCGTTCATGGCGCAGTGGGTGTGGCCGAAGCAGACTATGTCCGCCTTGTTCTCGCGCGCGGCGCAGATTAGGTTGTAAGGCGTGAACTTCACCTGAAAGAGATGTCCGTGGGTGACGAAGATTTTCTTTCCGCCGACCTCGACATTCTGGACGTCGGGGTATTTTGCGCCGAAGTCGCAGTTGCCGCGGACGGCGATTATTTTTTTGTCGGGGAACTTCTCGGTGAGCGAGTCGATCTGGGCTTTGCCGTCGCCGCAGTGGATGATCACCTCGGCGTTTTTCTGGGCGTCGACCGCTCTGAGCATTGAGTTGAAGTCGCCGTGTGTATCGGATAGCACTAAAATACGCATAAAAACTCCGTTCTAAAATCAACCCTCGCGCATAGTATATGGTGAGGTGGTTTTATGTCCGATAAAATGAACGAGCTGATGGCGCAGCTCTCGCAAAAATTAAATATGTCGCCCGAAAAAGTCCAGTCCGCCGCCGAGAAGGGAGACGTTGACACCCTGCTGCAAAATTCCGACTGCGACAACGCGCAGGTCAGGGAGATCCTCTCGGATCCCGAGAAGCAGCGGCAGATTCTTAACAGTCCGCAGGCTCAGGCGATAATGAAGCTTCTTAATAAAAAGTAAGGGGTAGGTCGTATGTCTGAAATGCAGGACGCGCTCAATCAGATACTGAGCAATCCCGAGGCGATGAAGCAGGTTCAGAGCATAGGCGAGCAGCTGGGACTGGGTAAACCCGCGCCGAAGCCGGAGCCGAAAAACGAGATGATCGGTGCCATGCAGTCGCTCGCGCCGCTGATGAGCAGCTACTCCTCGGATGACGAGGTAAGCCGTCTGCTCAACGCTCTTCGTCCGTTTCTCGGAGAGGAAAAGCTCAGAAGGCTAGATCAGGCGCAGCGGCTGATGAAGCTGATAAAGGTAATTCCGCTATTGAAGGACAGCGGATTATTTTTCTGACGGAGGTGGAGTATGCCAAGCTTTGAGGAAGAAGCCCTCGCACGCGCAAGGCAGATGAAGCGCTCACAGGAGCGCAGACCGCCGCCGGGTCAGCCGAGTCATCCCGAACCCGAGCCGCCGAGAGATGAACCCGTGCCCGAGCCGAAGCCCGAACCGAAGCCGCCGCCAAAGTCCGCGCCAGCGAATAAGGGCGGCGTGTTGGAGTTGTTTTTCCGTGACAGGGAACGCAGTCTGCTGATGACGCTGTTGCTCCTGCTCATGGACGAAAACAGCGATCCGGGGCTTTTGCTTGCGCTGGTGTATATGCTCTTGTGATCAGCGGATCTGACCGCTGCCCTTGATGATAAACTTCATGCTCGTCAGCTCGTTAAGGCCCATGGGGCCTCTGGCGTGGAGCTTCTGGGTGGAAATGCCGATTTCGGCACCGAGTCCGAACTCTCCGCCGTCGGTGAAGCGGGTGGAGGCGTTTACGTAAACAGCGGCTGAGTCAACGCAGGCGGTGAACTTCTCGGCGGCGGCATAGTCGCTTGTAACGATGCTCTCGCTGTGGCCTGTGCTGTAGGTCGCAATATGCTCGATCGCCGCGTCAAGGCTGTCGACAACCTTGATCGCGAGAATATAGTCGAGGAATTCCCTCGCATAATCGTCCTCGGTGGCGGCAATCACGCTGTCGCCGAGGATTTCTCTTGTCTTTTCGCAGCCGCGGATCTCGACGTTCTTTGTGTCGAGGGCGGCTTTGATTTCGGGCAGAGCTTTTTCGGCGATGTCCTTGTGGACAAGCACAGTTTCGATCGCGTTGCAGACCGAGGGACGTGATGTCTTGGCGTTGAATACGATGTTCTTAGCCATCTCTACGTCGGCGCTCGCGTCAACATAGACGTGACAGTTACCGACGCCTGTTTCGATTACGGGAACCTTTGCGTTCGCAACGACGCTCTTAATAAGACCCGCGCCGCCTCTGGGAATGAGTACGTCGAGGTAGTCTGTGAGCTGCATAAGCTCAGTGGCGCTCTGACGTGTGGTGTCCTGAACGAGAGCGATGCAGTCCTCGGGGAAGCCGACGGTCTTGATCGCCGCGCGCATTGTGTCCATGATTGCGCGGTTGGAGTTGATAGCCTCCTTGCCGCCGCGCAGGATAACGGCGCTGCCTGCTTTGAGACAGAGAGCCGCAGCGTCGGAGGTGACGTTGGGACGCGCCTCGTAGATAATGCCGATAACGCCCATGGGGACGGTGACCTTCTCGATTTTCAGACCGTTTTTGAGGGTTCTGCCGTCGAGGATTTTGCCGATGGGATCGGGAAGAGCCGCGACCTCGGCAACGCCTGTCGCCATGCCCTCGATTCTGCCCTCGTCGAGTCTGAGACGGTCGAGCAGTGATTCGGTAAGACCTGACGCCTTTCCGTTTTCGATGTCAATGTCGTTTGCCGCGATGATCGCAGCGGAGTTTTCGCGGAGAGCCTTCGCGATAGCGAGCAGAGCCTCGTCCTTGCGGGAGCCCGCGTTCATCAGAAAGCGTGACGCCTTTTTGGCAGCCGCGCCCATAATTTCGAGTTGAGTCATGGTTATTCCTCCTTTATTTAACCGCTAAAAACTTTGTGCCGGGGCAGTCGCCGTCAAAAACCCTGTACAGTATCGCAGGGTCGGATCCGTTGACGACGTGCACCTCGGTGCCGCATTTTGTCGCGTAATTTGCCGCCTGTAATTTCGTTATCATACCGCCTGTGCCGCGGTTGGAGCCTGAACCCGCCGCCATTTCGAGTATCTCGGAGTCGATTTTCTTGACGACGTCGAGCTTCTTGGCGTCGGGATTGGTTCTGGGGTTTGAGCTGTAAAGCCCGTCGATGTCGGTGAGAATGACGAGCCTGTCAGCCTCGACGATCCTCGCTACGATCGCGGAGAGCATGTCGTTGTCGCCGATGTTGTTGCCGTAAATCTCGTCGATGGCGACGGTGTCGTTCTCGTTGATGATCGGGATAATATCCATTTCCAGCAGTTCTTCAATGGTGTTCGCGATGTTCTGCCTTGTATGGTCGGCTTCAACCACGTCGGCGGTCAGAAGAATCTGCGCTACATTGTGGTTGTACTCGCCGAAGAGTTTGTCGTACATAAACATCAGCTCGCACTGACCGATCGCGGCGAGAGCCTGTTTTTTCTTTGTGCTTTCGGGACGGCGCGAAAGGCCTGTTTTGCCCATTCCGACGCCGATGGCGCCGCTCGAAACGAGGAGAATGTCCTCGCCGCTGTTGTGAAGGTCGCAAAGCACCTTGCACAGCGCTTCAACGCGCCTGTAATTCATTTTTCCGTTTTCATAGGTAAGCGTCGAGGTGCCGACCTTGACCACGGTTCTCTGTCTGCTCATAAATACACCTGTTTCCGATGAATAGTCGATAAAATATCAATCTACATTATAGCATAAACAGCCGCTTCTTGCAAGCACAATTAAAATAAGAAATATCCGATTTAGCAATTTGCAATTTTGAGCAAACTATTTACAATATTGAAAAAATAAGCTATAATAATATCAATCATTATATATAAAAACTTTCTAAACGGAGAAAAAATTATGGCTGATTTGAAGAATTCATGGAAAAATACAGGCACGGGTCTCGGACACGCCTTCCGCGACCTCGGCAAAACGATCATAGTTTCGGGCAAGGAAGGCGTTGACAAGGCAGTCGACTGGGCTGAGAGCGATCCTAACGCAAACACCGCTCAGCAGGGTTACGTTCCGCAGGGCGCGCCGTATGTGCCTCAGGGTGCGCCGATCCCGCAGCCGCAGCCCGTACAGCAGGCAAAGAGTCAGAATTTCACCGCCGACGAGATCCGCAAGCTCGCTCAGCTCCGCGACGAGGGTGTGATCACCGACGAGGAATTCACGGCTAAGAAAAAGCAGTTATTGGGAATTTAATATTATATTTTGAAAGGAGTATTTTTATGAAAAAATTCATCGCGGTACTTATCGCGGCAGTAATGGCGTTCAGCCTTGTTCCCGTGACAGCGTTCGCGGCGAACGGACCGATGCCGGTCACACCGGACAATCCTCCGTTGTTCGGTTACGCGTCAATCAGAATCAATGAATGGGTTGACGAGGAGCACGACAACTATTATATTATTTTTGACGCGTATTCGGAGGAGAGGAAGATTCCCGAGGGAGTTTCCTACAACCTCTCGACGAACACACTCTCGGTCACAGACGTCGATATGCCCGCAGCTGCGATCTACATAAACATGATGGGCGACGACTTCAAGCTCAAGGTCACGGGAACCTGTAACTTCAGGGGAATAGATGTCATAAACTACGGCTACAACACCTCCGTAACGATCACGGGAACGGGTACTCTCAATCTCAACGCGGATAAGAAGGGCGACACTCCATATTACGTTTACAACGGCGGTGAGAACCAGTTCCTTAATATAGACAAGAGCGTTACCGTTAATATGTACGCGCAAAGTGAAGAAGGACCGGCATTTGTCGCAAACTATCTCGAGAACGATGACAAGGACACCGTGTTCACCGAGGACGGCAAGCCTGTTGCGGCGGGTCTGACGGGCAAGGAGGAAACCTACGTAGCAGCCGACAGGGAAGATATCGCCTATGTTGATGACCCGGACGTTGAGTGGCATCACAACAAAAAGGTTATATGCAAAGCGGATCCCGACGGACTTTATTCCGCGTACTGGTCCGACTATTCGGAGGAGCCGGGATATTCCGTGACGCACTATATCAACATACCCGAGCTCGACGTTTACGCCGAGGATCCCGACTTCAGATGGGAAACCTTCTCAGAAGAGGAGTTTGACGAGCAGTTCGAATTCGCTCTCAAGGATCAGCCTGTCACTATCGGTTATTTCGACGAATGGAAATGGGAACACCGCGGCTCCGAAGGCATACTCGTCAAAAAATCCGGCGACCCCGACGGCATTTACGCCGCGGTCCAGCAGTGGGACGACAAATACAAAATCAGCAAGTACCATTGGGACAATGAGAAGGAAATCTACGTTGCCGACAGTGATTCCGATTACGTAAAGCTCACCGAGGACGAGTTTGAGGCTAACGGCTACACGGTCGTGACCGAGGACGTGCAGGAGCATGTAATGGTGAATTGCTGGGATATGCCTCCGGACAGCTCCGACAGGAATATGAGGGAACTCGAGGCAATTACCAGAGAATCGGATCCGGACAGCGAATATGTAATGACAGCGACATACAGATCTACAAAGGCTCAGGGCGAAGAAACCGGCGTTATCGTTCAGAAGGTACACTACACCTCAGGCGACGATCCCGAGGCTTTTGTCAAACTGTATGACAGGAATCAGGAGAGCGAGTATTACGATCCCGAGGAAGAGTACGAGTGGTGGATCAAGGACGAGGATTTCGCGAGTGAAGACTGCGACTTCAAGTACAAGATGAAAACCGTAACTCAGGAAGTGACTCTCCGCTGCGCGCCCGCCGACTACGAGATCGCGGACGATACGATGAAAAGCAACCTCTGGGAGAAGGGCGACGAGAAATACGTAGTTTACAACTGGTATCGCGAGGGACATGAGGACGATCTTCACTATACCCTTCACCACCTTGTATTCGACGAGGAAAAGGGCTTCTACTTCGTAGATACTGTGAATACGGACGATGACATCACGCTTGAGGAGATCGCCGCGAGAGGCATCGTTCAGAAGTTTGAGCCAAAGCCCTATGATCTTACGACCATGGGCACCTTCGTTAACGCCTCATATGACATTTACAAGGACGACGACGGCAATATTTACTTTGCGAACTGGAAAAAGGTACCGTTTGTCATGACCGGCGAAATGCTCGAATACGGCGGACGGACTTATAGCATCGTCACTCAGGCTGAGGGCGTTGATTTCGATAAGCTCCACGACACTTTCCACACCGTTTACACGGGCTCTTACAACTATACGCTCAACGCCAATGAGTACCACCATGTCGGCGACGGTACAGAGCCCGAGCCTGTTTACAGCGGCAAGACGGGCGAATGCGACTGGAGATACGACCCCGCGACCTTCACCCTGACGATCAGCGGAAACGGCGAAACAGGCGGATATGATGAGGAAAATCCTGCGCCGTGGAGCGAATTCACGGTAAAGAACGTCGACATCAAGGACGGCGTTAAAGGTATCCGCTCATGCAATTTCAACGGAACGGATATCGAGAGCGTAACAATTCCCGACAGCGTCGAGCATATCGGCATGATCACGTTCAGGGACTGCAAAAAGCTCAGGGAAGTAAAGCTCTCAAAGAACCTCAAATCTATCGCGGGCGGAGCGTTCAACGGCTGTTCCGCGCTTGAAAAGATCGATATTCCCGACAAGGTAGAGTCGATCGGTCCGTTTGCGTTCGGCGGATGCTCAAACCTCGCGGAGATCGACGTTCCCGATTCCCTCTACAACGTCGGCGCGGGCGTCGCGGAGAACACCAAATGGTTCAACGACCAGCCCAACGGTCCCGTCTATTTCGGCAAGGTATTCTACGGCTATCACGGCGGCGTCCCCAAGGACACCGTGCTCACCATCGAGGAAGGCACCGTTGCGATCGCCGCCGGCTGCATGTCGGACGCGTCGCAAAAGGAGAACCTGATTGCCGTGGTCTTCCCGTCCACCATGACGAGGATCTACGCCGCGAACCTCTTCTGGGGCTGTTCCGGTCTGAAGGAGGCGGAGATTCCCGCCGAGGTCACCGAGATCATGGACAAGGCGCTCGGCTACTGCTTTGACGAGGAGGTCGGCGAGCTGGTAAAGGTCAAGGACTACACCATCGTCGGCGAAAAGGGCAGTGAGGCTGAGCGCTACGCCAACGATAACGGCTTTGCCTTCAGGACAAAGGGCGGCTATATCCTCGGCGACGCTGACGGCGACGGTGATGTAACCATTTCGGACGCCACCGCTGTTCAGAAGCACGCATCAGAGATTAATATTCTGACGGGGGACCGATTCCTTGCGGCTGATGTTAACCGTGACGGCGTTGTTGATATTTCCGACGCTACTCTGATCCAGAAGTATGTAGCTGATATTATCGATGAATTTTAATAGTATGGAAGTCCGCGTTTGCGGGCTTCCTTTTTTTCGGCAAAAAACAAAGGCAGGAGCTCAGTCCTGCCTTTGGATTTTTATTGAATTATTCCCAGCTCTCGGAAATCTTGAAGCTGCTCTTGATGTCGCCGTTGACGACCATAGGATTGTTTTTCTCGTCGGTCACGATTTCCCAGCTGATTTCGGGAGAGGTCGAGCCTGAGCCGATGACCTCGTAGGTGACATACATGAACTTGCCGCCGTCGGTGTAATCATATCCGGCGAGGTTGATACCGTTGAACTTGACCTTGCCGTCGAGCTTGTAGTTGACAACGCTGCCTGAGGAGGCGTCGCCCTGCATTTTGGCGCCCGTAGCCTTGAGAACAGAGCTGTCGTAGTTCAGAGTGGCCTGGAAGTTGATGAAGCTGTCGGGACATGTAACGCTGTAAACACAGGTGATCTCATCGCCGACGCTGAAGCTCTCGCCGCCTACCTTCAGCACCTCGCCGCTGCCGCCGCCTTCGCTTTTGCTTGACTTGCTCGACTTGCTTTCCTTGCTCTCGGAGGATTTGCTCTCCTTGCTGTCGTCGGATTTGCTGCTGCCGTTATCTCCGTCGTCTGACTTGCTTTCGGCAGCTTCGCTTTTCTCGCCGTTCGACTTGCTCTCCTTAGCCTCGCTCTCGCTCTTTTCCTTAGCGTCTGTATCGGGTGTGCCTGCCGGAGCGGTCATCGGATTGCCGTCTGCGTCCTTGATAATGTTGCCTTCCTCATCGGTAAAAACGCCGTTGACAACCTTGGTGACGATCTGAGTTTCGGTGACGACTCTTGTTTCCTTCGCCTCGCCTTCTCCGCCGCCGCATCCCGAGAGGATGCTCGCTGTTGCCAGCATCGCAGCGAGTGCCGCCGCTGTCGATACTATGAGAAAACGGTTTTTTGACTGGTTCAAATGAATACACTTCCTTTTTTCACTTTTGGTTCATTGTTATTATAACAAATAAAAATCAAAAAATAAAGATGAAATTTATAACTTCCCAAAAAAATATACAAAAATGCCGTTCATTGTGAATTTCGCGTGATAAAATAAAAATAAACAATCATTTTCGGGGCAAAACGGGCAATATTTTGCCGTTGAGATAAAAATAACTGAAACAAAAAAACAAGATTTTGCTTTTCTCACCCGTGATTTATGCAAAGTAATATCAAAGAAATTGCTTACTTTTAGCTATAAAACGGTAAAAAAATATCAGGTTATTATTGAAATTGCGTAAATATTATTGTATAATTAAGATGTATGGTTAAACTATTCTAAAGGGGGATAAACTATGAGAAAAACAAAAATTGTCTGCACGATAGGCCCTGCCTGCAATACAAAGCCAATGCTGCTCAAGATGATCGACGCGGGCATGAACGTTGCCAGAGTCAATATGTCGCACGGCACCCACGAGGACCTGGCGGTCGTTTTCCAGACGATCCGTGAGGCGATTGCCGAGAGCGGAAAGAACGTCGCTATCCTTCTTGACACCAAGGGACCCGAGGTCAGAGTCGCTACCTTCGCCAACGGAAAGGCGACCCTTCAGGAAGGCGCGGATTTCACACTCTACAAGGAGCGCGATGAGGGCGATTTTGACGGAGTTGCGATTTCCTACCCGAAGCTCGTCGACATCTTCTTCAACGAGGGCAGCGCCGCAATCGGCAGAGAGCTGTTGCTTGACGACGGTCTGATTTCCATTATGGTCAAGGAGGTCTATCCCGACCGCATCGTCTGCCGCGTAAACAAGGGCGGCGTCATCAAGAACCGCAAGAGCATCAATATCCCCGGCTATCATATCAGCATGCCATACGTAAGCGCGCAGGACAGACGCGACATCGAGTTCGGTCTTTCGCAGGGCGCTGACGTCGTCGCTGCGTCATTTGTAAGAAATCACGAGGATGTGCGCACGCTCCGCGACTTCATTGACAGTATCGGCTACGAGCACGTTGAAATAATCGCGAAGATCGAGAACCAGGGCGGCGTTGACGACATGGATCTGATCATGGACTACGCCGACGGCATCATGGTTGCGAGAGGCGACATGGGCGTTGAGATTCCCTTCATCAAGCTGCCAGAGATCCAGAAGCGACTTATCCGCAAGTGCGTAGCAAAGGGCAAGTACGTCATCACGGCTACCCAGATGCTCGAGAGCATGACCACCAACCCGCGTCCGACCCGTGCGGAGATCAGTGACGTTGCGAACGCTGTATACGACGGCACCAGCGCCGTTATGCTGTCGGGCGAATCTGCTGCGGGAAAATATCCCCTCGAGAGCGTATGCGCGCTCAACGACATCTGCACCGAGGCGGAGAAGAACGGCGAATTTGAGGCGCTGCAGAACTATGTAGAGCGCCACGCCATCAAGGACCAGAATGTTTTCCGCGGAAGCATCTGCAAGGCGGCAAAGGAGATCGCGAAGGAAGTCGGCGCAAAAGCTATCATCGTAGAGAGCGCCACCGGCCGCGTCGCGCGCGCGATGGTTCACTACCGTCCGGAGGTTCCCGTGATCGCTGTCGTAACGAGCGAGAGAGTCTGCCGCAAGCTCAGCCTCAACTGGGGCGTTACCGCGCTTGTCGGCGAGGAAAAACTCAATTCCGACGACATCACCACACAGGCAATGGAAAAAGCGCTCGGCACCGGCCTTGTCAAGAGAGGCGACACGGTTGTTGTTCTCTCCTCGAACAAGACCGTACCCACCTCGAGCACAGACTCGCTTAATATCCGTATACTTTAATGAAAAACAACGTAATTTTAATCGGCATGCCCGGCTCGGGCAAGAGTACGCTCGGCGTACTGCTTGCCAAGGCAATCGGCTATTCGTTTGTCGATACCGACCTGATCATCAGCAGACGGGCGGGCAAGCCTCTGCAAAAAATACTGGACTCCGACGGGCTGGACAGCTTTCTCGCGCTCGAGGAAGCCGTCGGCTCGGAGCTTGAATGCGACCACACTGTTGTCGCCACGGGCGGCTCGATGGTTCTCAGCGCACAGGCGATGGAGCATCTGCATTCTGTCGGAACGGTGGTTTTTATCGATGTGCCATTTGAGGAGATAAGCCGCAGGGTGAAAAATATCCGCACGCGCGGTAT
Organism: uncultured Eubacteriales bacterium; assembly: GCA_900316555.1. GTDB lineage: Bacteria > Bacillota > Clostridia > Oscillospirales > Acutalibacteraceae > Ruminococcoides. The sequence continues at coordinate 36,272 of ONDL01000002.1, forward strand.
CGTTTTCCAACCGAACGAAACCCTTGAGGATGTTTTCCGCAACCGTTCACCGCTCTACGCAAAATATTCCGACCTTACGGTCAGCGTAAATTCAGCGGCGGATATCGAGGGAACGGTTGACAGGATTTCGGAGGAACTCGGCAACCGCAATATATAAAGTGTACTAAACAAAATTGAATAAAAATGTAACCGAAGTAAAAAATATACATTTGCAAAAAATCATTGTGCACAAACAAACCTTGCAAAAAATGAATATTTTTATCACCATTTCCCCAAAATAATATTATCTGTATGACGAAAGTGTCAATTCTCCAACCAAAATGTCATTGACAAATCGGAAATAGTTCACAAAAGTGAGTTTTTTTGTGATATAATTCTCTTAACGTACAGAATGCATCATATACAGAATGGGGAAATGAAAATGACTTTCCGGAATCGGTTAAATGACTACATTCTGCAGGCAAAGTGTTCAAGCAAGGAGCTTGCGACAGCTTCAGGGCTATCGGAAGGAACAATAAGCAGGTACAGAAAAGGTTATCGAGTACCCGGCATTGACAGCGAGCAGGTGCGTGCTCTCGCCGAAGGCCTTCATCAGCTGTTGCCCGATCCTCCCTCTGTGGAAGAGATCAGGGACAGTATCTGTGATTCCATCGGAAATGTACTGTCAATTTCTTTTGATACCTATATCCGAAATCTGAAGCAGCTTTTGAGAAGTTTTGAAATCAGCAACAATGAGCTCGGCAGAAAACTTAATTACGATCCCTCGTATATTTCCAGAATTCTGTCGGGGCAGCGCAGACCGGGCGACATTCATAAGTTCACCCACGATGTCGCCGTTTACGTGGCTCACCAGAAGGCGGAAGAAGTGAAGCCACCATTTTTGGCTGATTTTCTCGGATGTGATGAACAGACCATCAGCACCGCTGACGGCCTGCAGGATCAAATTGAAAAATGGTTATGCTCGGATTAAAACGCCGCCAATTTTCGGGGCGTTTTAATCCAATCTTTTGGCATAATCCAAGATTAATTTAACGTCAATATTTGTGGAATCCCCCACAATGAACTGGCAGGCGTTAGCTCTCATCGGTCTGACGTCTGCCTTTAATTTTGCAAAGAAAAAGACGTCCTGTGCGGACGCCTTTTGTTTTCTATTCAATTACTCCGCCGCCGACCACGGTATCGCCGTCGTAGAGCACGACCGCCTGCCCCTTGCAGACAGCGCGCTGCGGCTCGTCAAAGACTACGCGGATCCTGTCGCCGTCAGGCTGCGTAACGGTCGCGGGCTGTTCCTTCTGGTTATAGCGCACTCTCGCGCTGACCCTCATTTCGCCTTCGATCCTGTCGGTCGAAATCAGGTTGACATCGGTCGCCGTAAGCTCTTTTGAGAACAGCGCTTCGTTTTCGCAAAGGATAACCTTGTTTTCTTCGAGGTTCTTTTCCTTGACATACATCGGGTGGGGAAGAGCGAGTCCCAGACCCTTGCGCTGACCGATTGTGTAGCGGATGATTCCCTTGTGCTCGCCGAGTACGTTTCCTTCCTCGTCGACGAAATCGCCGGAGGGATAGCTTTTGCCCGTCCGGCGCTCGATGAACTCCGCGTACTTTCCGTCGGGCACAAAGCAGATGTCCTGGCTGTCGCGCTTGGCGGCGTTGACAAAGCCGTTTTGTTCGGCGATTGCGCGGGTCTCGGTTTTTGTCAGTTCTCCGAGCGGAAGATACAGCATCGAGAGCTGCTCCTGAGTGAGCGAATAGAGCACATAGCTCTGATCTTTGCTGAGGTCGATCGCTTTTTTCAGAATATACCTGCCTCTCTCTTCGTCGTATTCAACGCGCGCGTAATGCCCGGTGACGAGCTTGTCCATACCGAGCTCGCGCGCGTGGAGCATCAGCTTTTCAAATTTAATATAGCGGTTGCAGTCGATGCAGGGGTTCGGGGTCGCGCCGTTTTCGTAAGCGCTGATAAAGCGTTCGATGACGTTTTCGCGGAAGCTCTCCTTGAAGTTGCGCACGAAGTACGGGATACCGAGGTGCCGGCAGACGCTTCTCGCGTCCTCAACGTCGTCGAGCGAGCAGCAGGTCTTTTCGCGCAGCTCGTCCGTATCCTCGCTGTCGTACAGCTTGAGGGTAACGCCAGTGCAGTCGTATCCGCTTTTCATTGTAAGATATGCGGCGACGGAGCTGTCGACTCCGCCGCTCATCGCGATAAGGGCCTTCATTTATTCACCCAGTCTGATCATTTCGTCAATGCACTTGCCCGCATCTCTGATCGTTTCGTCGGAGAGCAGGATCTCCTCGCCGCCCTTGCCCGAAAGACAGTTGTAGACGTCCATCAGAGTGGTCGCCTTCATGTTGGGGCAGATCAGCTTGAGCGAGAGAATGTGGAAGGTCTTGTCGGGGCACATATACTGCAGGTGCTCGGCAATGCTTATCTCGGTGCCGATGATGAACTCCTTCTTGTCCGACTTTACGGCGTAGTCCATGATGCCCGAGGTCGAGCCGATGTAGTCAGCCTGTTCGCACACCTCGGGTTTGCATTCCGGGTGAACGAGCAGCTCCGCGTCCGGATACTGTTCCTTTGCGGCTTTGACGTCCGCGGCAGTGACAGAGGCGTGGATAGGGCAGCAGCCGCTGAGCAGCTTGATGTTCTTGTCGGGGCACTGCTGCGCGACAAAGCTGCCGAGGTTGCAGTCGGGAATGAAGAGGATATTTTTGTTTTCTATATTATTTACGATCTTTACCGCAGACGAGCTGGTGACGCAGACGTCGCAGATCGTTTTGAGCTCAGCCGTGGTATTTACGTAGGCGACGACGGTGTAGTCCGGGTAATCCTTCTTTACGCGGGAGATCATCTCTCTGTCCATCTGATCGGCCATCTCGCATCCCGCGAAGGGCTGTGCGAGCCATACGTGCTTGCCGGGAGAGAGAATCTTGCAGGTTTCAGCCATGAAGCGCACGCCGCACATCAGAATGTTTTTGTTGCTGACCTTAGTCGCGTCGACGCTGAGCTTGTAGCTGTCGCCGGTGAAGTCGGCGATCTCACAGATTTCGCGCGCGACATAGCTGTGCGCGAGCACACATACGTCTTTTTCCTTTTTTAGTTTGAGTATTTCCTGTTGAAGTGAAGCGACGTTCATCGTCATCAGCCCTTTCATATTTCATTGTTTCTATTATAGCTTTTTGAGGCTGAACTTTCAACAGAATACTGTTATTTGGGGTAGCATTTGTTTAAAAGCATGGAAAAATAAAGAAAAAAAACCGCATATTAGTTATAATTAATAAAACTTTACTCTTTACTTTTCTTAAACGATGTGATATAATGTTAATGTCCTCAATGAGAGGGCAAGTTGGTACGCACAATACATCAAAATTGTAACAGGAGATAATGAACATGAAAAAGATTTTTGCGGCTCTTGCAGCCACCGCTATTATGGCTTTCTCTGTTGTACCCGCATTTGCGTCTGTGGATAGTCCTGTAGCAACTACTGCTACTTCTCCGAAGAAGGACAATCCCAAGGAGTCTCCCAAGACTGGTTCTTCAGACATCGCGGTTTATTCCGTCATTGCTCTTTCTCTGACAGCTTGCGGCGCGGCTTCCGTTGCTCTTGCTAAGTCAAGAAAGTAATTATAAGCCTGAAAGCTGAAAAGGCCTCTTTGATAAAAGAGGCCTTTTTTATTGAATTAAAGGAGACGCCTTATGCACAAAAGCAAAAAAGGGGTTTTGATTGCGGTAATTGTTATCTGTGCACTCATCGCTCTAGGCACATGCGGTTATCTGGTCTACAAGACCATCAGCTCAGACGCCGAAGAGAAGGTTTATGATAATATTGCAAGCTCCTTTGCGTCGAATATCGACGTTGAAGGAACTACAGCTCCAAAAGTTGACGGCACCACAAAGCCTGAAGAAACCAAGGTTGCCAGACCTGATAAGGTAGACACGGATACCAAAGAGAATCCGGTAAACCTTGAGGAACTGTCTGCTATGAACCCGGACATTTACTCGTGGATATACATTCCGGATACGAATGTAAACTATCCCGTGGCACAAAGCGAGGAAGAGGATAATTTTTATCTCGACCACGACGTATACAAAAACTACAGCTTCCCGGGAACGATTTACACCCAATCCTGCAACAGCCTGTCTTACAATGACAGAGTAACCGTACTTTACGGTCACAATATGCTTAACGGCTCGATGTTTGCGACGCTGTACAATTTCAGCGACAAGACGTTCTTTGACGAGCATCCGTATTTTTACATTTATACTGCCGACAGAAAGCTGACCTACGAGGTAGTGAGCGCTTTCGAATACGACAGCAGACATATTATGAATTCATTTGACTTCAAGGACGACGCTGTTTTTCAGGACTGGCTTGATCAGGCAAAGAATCCGAGAAGTCTGAACAGCAATGTGCGAGATTCCGTCAATCTGGGCCTTGATTCCAAGCTCGTTGTTCTGAGCACCTGTCTGAATTACGGCGACGGCCGCTATCTGGTGCAGGGGGTGTTGGTAAGCGATGAAAAAACCGAATGATGAAAACGGACAGTTTGAAGATATATATTCGGCATCTGAGGATATCCGTCCGACGGGAGAGAGGGTACCTGTTCAGCAGGACGAAAGAACCGTCAAGGACGACGCAAACGACTATCTTTATCTGAAGACAAAGCGCACTCACCATCATTTACAAACACAGGATGAAAGCACTGAGAGCGCCGATGATATGCAGTTTGTCATGTCGACCCGCAGCAGCAGAGGCAGCCGCAGTCACAGCCACAGCGGACATTCGCACCATCACCATCATCACCACCATCATCACCACGGCTCGCGCCGCAAAAAGAAGATGAAGGGCTGGAAGAAGGCGCTGCTGATAATCGGCTGTGTATTGCTTTCTCTGATACTGGTTACAGTGGGCACAGTGTTGATTCTGTATAACAAGGGCAACCGGGAGCTGTTCAACAGCGAGGACATCAAGATCGTCGCGCCCGAAGAGGTTCCCGCCAAGGTTCAGGACGACGGTAAATACATTGTCTATAACGGCGAGACCTATAAAATGAACGAGCATATCACCAACCTGCTTTTCATGGGCGTGGATATGCGCGATATCGAGAATCTGACTTCCGAGGGACTCGGCGGTCAGGCTGACGCGATCGTCATGATGGCTATGGATTTTGACAAGAACAAGACCAGCATGATCGCAATCCCGAGAGATACCATTACCGACGTCGCAGTCTATTCGGTCGGCGGCAGCTACGCCGGAATGAGAAAGCAGCAGCTTTGTCTTGCTTACGCTTACGGCGACGGCAAGGAATCGAGCTGTGAGAATATGGTAGCGTCTGTGCGCCGTATTTTCTATAACATTCCGATCAGCACCTACTTCGCGCTCGACCTCGACGGCATTTCCGAGCTGAACGACGCGGTCGGCGGAGTCGACGTTATCTCTCCCGAAACTATAGAACAGTTTGTTGAGGGTGAGGAATACCACCTCGTCGGCGATGAGGCGGAGACCTTTGTGCGCAAGAGGCGAATGGACAGGCTTGACGCCAACCTTTTCCGAATGGAACGACAGAAGGTCTATACCAAGTCGTTTATGGATAAGGTAATCTCGCAGACCAAGCAGGATATTTCCGTTCCGCTGACGCTGTTCAACGAGTCGGCGCCGTATTCATGCACAAACATGAACCCGGCGAAGGTTACTACACTGGCGCAGCAGGTTATTTCGGGCAAGGGTATGGACTTTGAATTCTACCGTGTCAACTGCGATATCAAGGAGAATCCCGACGACGGCAGAGCTTTGTATTATATCAAGGACAGCGAGTTCTTTGAGCTGTTCCTCAGCGTTTACTACGACAAGGTAACATCCCTTGACGACACTACAAAATAATTAAGGAGAGGTTTTCAGCCTCTCCTTTTTGTTTTATCAGTGCTTTCTTGAGTTGTAGTCGTCGTTGATTTCCTTGCTCCAGCACGGCGCGAGCGGAGCACTGCTTCTCACCGAGCCAACGGCGGCGCTTACGGTCTCAAAAACAACCGCCGTACCCTTTTTGTCGGCGTGGTAATTGACCGCTCTGTCCTCGCTGATTCCGTAGCAGCGCGCGGTCTCGACAGCGTCGATGTTGGCGCCGATGAAGAGGAATTCCCAGCCGTGCTTTTTCTGTTTCCCGATCAGCTTTTTGATGTCGCTTGACGAGTATCTGCGGCTGGCGTTTTCCATGCCGTCGGTGGTGATCACGAACATCGTGTGCTCGGGCACGTCCTCGGGTCTTGCGTATTTGTGGATATTTTTGATGTGGTGCACGGCGTCGCCGATAGTGTCAAGCAGAGCGGTGCAGCCTCTGACGGTGTAATCCCTGTCGGTCATCTCGGGCACCTGCGCGATTGGGAGCCTGTCGTGGAGAACCACGCTCTCGTGGTCGAAGAGTACGGTGGAAACGAACGCCTCTCCTTCTTCCTTCTTCTGCTTTCTGAGCATGGAGTTGAAGCCGCCGATGGTGTCGCTCTCAAGTCCGCCCATGGACCCGCTGCGGTCGAGGATAAAAACGATCTCAGTAATATTGTTTTTCATGATAAATACCTCCGTTTTGAATGATACTGTGTTTTCCCTTTGACAACTACAGTATAACAGAGTTACAAGGCGAAAAGGTCGCTCGTCAGGCGACAATTTTTTCCTTTCAAATCCTGCGCCGCTCTTGACTAAAACGTCAAAAAAGGGTACAATATAAGTTGATTGGAATGATGCATATGAATAAGGTCGAATTGACGCGGCTGCGGATCGCCTCACTTTCCGTATTTCGCGGAATTCTCACGCGGAGCGTTCCAAGGGCGTTTTACCGCCTTCTCTCGTCGCTCGACAAGCCGCCCGAGCAATTTCTTGAGTGCTACGGCGAATTTTACTCACTTATCAGCGAGAGAGGCTGTTCCGACAAGCTCGCCTACGCGATGACCGAGGCGGCGCTTTTTGACGAAAACTGTTTTACAAGAGCCGCTGCGGGCGGTACATACAGGGAGCTTCCCGAGGACGTGCTTCACGCCGTCAGACGCGACTGCGAGGCTATTCTCTCAGCCGCCGAGCTCAGTGCCGACAAGGTGATTTCCGCCTATCCGCACGCCGAGGAGCTTTTGGCTGTGACTGACAGCCTGCCGAGGTGGAAGTGCGGCGAGTGCGCCGAGAGCTTCAGAATGTTCGACGGCTCGCTCGATAACGTAGCCGCCTACTACCGCAAAAACGGCTGCGGTATGTTCGCGAGATACAAAGCGTTCGTTTGGCGCGACGGAGATATCCGTCCCGTGCTAAATTACGACACGATCTCGCTCGATGAATTCACCGGCTATGAGAGCCAGCGCGACAAGGTCGTTGCCAACACAAAGGCGTTCCTCGAGGGCAAGAGTTGCAACAACTGCCTGCTCTTCGGAGATATGGGAACGGGCAAGAGCTCGACCGTCAAGGCGGTTGCCAACGCATTCAGGGCTGACGGACTGCGCATTGTCGAGATCCCCAAGGAGCGGCTGACCGACTTTCCGCTGCTGGCGGACAAGCTCTCGCTGCTTCCGATGAAGTTCATCATCTTTATCGACGACCTCTCGTTCCAGCATCAGGACAGAAGCTACACCACCCTCAAGGCGGTTCTCGAGGGAGGACTGGCGGCACGTCCGCGCAACGCGCTTATTTACGCCACCTCGAACCGCAGGCACATCGTCAAGGAGAAGCTCTCCGACCGCGCTTTTGAGATCGACGATGTAAACACACGCGACAATATGCAGGAGACGCTCTCGCTTTCCGACCGCTTCGGTCTGACGGTTTGCTACACCGTGCCCAAGAAGAGTGAGTTCCTCGAGATCGTTGCGGCTATGGCAAAGGAAAAGGGAATCAATATCAGCGAGGCTGAGCTGTTTGCGGGAGCCGAGCGTTTCGCGCTTGTCAAGGGCGGACGTTCTCCGCGTTGTGCGAAGCAGTACGTTGAATCACTATACACATAAACAGGAGGATTAAATATGAAAAGAATTATTTCCGTTCTTCTCGCGGCAGTCATGGTCTGCACCGCGGCGGTAATCTTCGCGGGCTGCGGCGACGGCAACTATCCCGTCACTGTCGCGAACATTACGATCGACAAGGAACCCGAGGCTATCGTAGTTCTCGATCCGTCGGCTGCGGACATCATCTCGTATATGAACTACGACGGCAAGATTGTCGGCAGAAGCACCGAGGTTGACCAGAGCTACCTTTCCGTTGCACCCGATTTCGGCGCTGCGGCAGAGCCCGATGTAAACAGCATCATCAATTCGGGCGCACAGGTCGTTTTCGCGGGCGACAAGATCAACGACGACGCCGTAAAGCAGCTCCAGGAAAAGAAGATCCAGGTTATTAAGATGTCGCTCGCCGACACTCCCAAGGAGCTCGAGACAAACTACCTGACCATCGGCAAAATCCTCGGCGGCGCTGTGACTGGCCTTGAAAAGGGCACCTCGTCCTACGAGAAGCTCATTGAGCATATGGAGAAGCTCAAGATCGAGGTTTCTTCCTCGACTACCTCGGGCGCTCTCGAGACCGCATGCTACCTCTATGTTGACGACGGCAGACTTCGCGTGATGACGAGCGGCACCTATGTCGATATGCTCATCGGCTACACAGGCGCCGTAAACGTGGCGGTCAATATCATTGACGGCAACGTTGAGGTCAACACCCTGCGCATCGCGAACCCCAACTATATTTTCTATTCAGACGAGCAGACCCTCAACGCGATCCAGAGCGACGACGTTCTCTCAAAGCTCACCGCGGTCACCTCGGGCAAGGCTCTCCAGGTTTCCGAGAAGGATATCACACGTCAGGGACTTACCGCTCTCGCTACCCTCGAGAAGATGATCGGCTTCATGCACCCCGAGCTTGCGAAGAAGGCTACTACAGACGAGGCAGCGACCCAGGCTCAGACTCCCGCTCAGACCGCTACCGAGGCTGCGACTCAGGCAGCGACTCAGGCGGCAACACAGGCTGCAACTACTCAGCCAGCGAACGCGGCTCCTCATTCAGAGGCGGACAGATATGACATCAAGATCACCGACGACCTATCTCTCAAGAAGGGCGACGAGGACAAGGGCGACTCCAAGGACGTATGGGAGCTGCAGCACAGACTGTGGAACCTCGACTATCTTGTCGGCGTAGATAACGTAACGGGCTATTTCGGCGATCTCACCGAGCAGGCTGTAAAGGACTACCAGAAGGCGGCGGGCTTTGAAGTAACGGGCATTGCCGACAACAAGACCATCAAGGCGCTGTTCATGAGCGATGCTCCCAAGGGCGTGCTTCCCGAGGGCGTTTCCAACGAACCCTGATTAATAAAATAATTGACCGGCTCAGAACCAGAAACGGTTTTGAGCCGGTCATTTTTATTCTTTTATTCCACCCAGATTATCAACGACTGTTCGGCGCTTCGGTTCAGTGCGTCGGTTACGCGGTAGGTGATTTTATACTCGCCCCTGCGCGAGCTGATAACGTTGCCAATAGCCTCGATTTTATCGGTGATATCATTGCCGCAGCTGTCCGTCGCCGTAACTCCGCGGTAGATGTTATAGTCGTCGCCGAGGTGCACGCTGGTGCTCTCGGGCAGCTTGATTTCGGGAGTTTTGCCGTTGTAGGGGTTGTCCTTCTCGTTGTCCGTCGGATCCCAGCCGATTTTCAGGTCGGCAACGCGCATGGGTACGGGCTTGCCGAGCGGTTCGGTTTCGTCGCTGTCATAAATCTTAACGTATGTGCCGACGGGGCAGTTGTCGTAGATCCACTTCGCGTCGCTCACCGCGAGCCTTACGCAGCCGAGGGAAGCGTCTGTGCCGAGCTTGTTGTACTCGTCACTCTCGAGGCTGTCGTTTTTGAGCAGCTCGGTGTAAGGTACGCTGTGGAAAAGAAAGTTGCCGTCGATGCCCGTGACGTACTTTCCGTATACGTCGTCGAACAGCGCGTGCCACTCCGTCTTGAAGTAGGTTTCGAACTCGCCCGTGATCGTGCCCTTGTCTAGTCCGCAGGAGCATACCATCGCGCGGACAGGCACGGTGTACTCGCCGTCATCGTCGTAGGTGTAGACGGTGACGATGTTCTGTTCGCGGTTGACGAGAATGTGATAAAGGTCTTGATTTCCCAGCTCGTTTCTCTCCAGGATATCCTCATTCGCGGTTATTGCAGTGGAGAAGATATTTCGCTCGGGTTTTTTCTCGGCTTCCTCGACCGTGACAGTGTAGACGGTCTCACTGCCGTCCTTGTAGCGCGCCGTAATCTCCGCGACGCCTGTTGTATACGCGTCAAGACGTCCGCCGCTGTCGACCTCAACTATGCTCTCGTCGCTGCTTTCCCAGGAGAGCAGCTTATCCTCGTTTTCTTTTTTGATGTGAATGACAGTCGGTTCGTTTTGCTTCATTATAAAGGCTTCCTCGGTGACTGTCGGTTCCGTCGTCGTAAATACGGGTTCGGGCTTTGAGATATGCAGGCTCTGGGTCAGACCGATAAGGCACAGCCCCGAGAGCAGCATGATGGCGGCGGCGATTACGTATAATACGATAATCATTATTCTTTTTGTCATATATCTACCTCATTGTAATACTGATTACTATTATACAATTTTCGGGAAAAATAATCAATAGTTTTACATTTGCTATTTTTTGTGATAAAATAGGGAAGGTGATAGAAATATGGGACATCCGATAAAACACTTTCTGACAATAACCAACCACAGACACAAGGTTATCGCCAACTGCGCGCGCGCGGGAATCCTCTGGCAGGGTCTGCGCCACGATCTGTCAAAGTACAGCCCGACGGAGTTTATCCCCGGGGCAAAATTCTTTCAGGGCGACCGCAGCCCCAACGAGAAGGAACGCGAGATCTACGGCAGCTCGCGTGCGTGGATGCATCACAAGGGCAGGAACCGCCACCACTACGAGTACTGGAACGACTACAACCCAAAGACAAAGCAGATCGAGAACGTAGAGATGCCGACAAGGTTTCTGATAGAGATGTTCTGCGACCGTGTGGCTGCTAGCAAGATATACAACGGCAAAAACTACACCGACGCGCACCCGTATGGGTACTTTCTTCGCGTCAAGGGCAAGCACAGAATGCACGAGAACACCGAGGCGATGCTCAACAAGCTGCTCGAAATGCTGCGTGACGAGGGCGAGGAGAAGACCTTCGCCTACATCAGGAGAATGAAGAAATGAGCGAGGCACAGAGAATCGACCATCCTTTTCCGCCGCTGTTTGACAGCGAATCGCGCACGCTGATCCTCGGCAGCTTTCCGTCGGTCAAATCCCGTGAGGCAATGTTCTTCTACGGACATCCTCAGAACCGCTTCTGGAAGCTGATTGCGCTGCTGTGCAATGAGGATGTGCCTGTTACAATCGAAGAGAAATCCGCGCTGATACTGCGACACCACCTTGCGCTGTGGGATTCTATACATTCCTGCACGATCACAGGTTCGTCGGACAGCTCGGTGCGCGACGTTGTGCCGAACGACCTCAGCGTGATTTTTGAGAACAGCAAGGTCAGCCGCGTGTTCTGCAACGGCGCGCTCTCCCATAAAATGTACATGAAATATATCTATCCCGCGACGGGCATTGATGCTGTGAAGCTGCCGTCGACAAGCCCTGCGAACGCCGCGTACTCCCTTGAACGGCTGGCGCAGGAGTGGAAAGTGATACTTTAAACAAAGCAAAACCCCGAAGCGAAGTGCTTCGGGGTTTGATTCTATGTAAATATATTACTTGTTGATAGAAGCGTAAATCTTGTCCATCAGAGTCTTGATGAAGGGGATTTTGCCGATAAGCGGAAGCTCGAGCTTCTTGCCTGTAGCCGCGCGGACAATACCCATGATAGAAACTACAACGAGGAAGATGTAGCCGAGGCTGAAGAGAACGTTGAATACGTGGTAGATACCGCTGTGGATGTAGAAGCCGTAGTAATATGTTCTGGTGGGCAGGTCGATGATGAGAAGAAGGATGCTCTTAACGATGAGGTAAGCCAGATCTACAGCGAAGAGTGTAGCGCCTTCCTTAACGTGGAACTTGCAGTACTCGGAATCCTTTCTCGCGAAGAGAGGGATAAGGAAGAGAAGTCCGACGTATGAGAGCCATGCAAGACCCTTTTCGTTGGGGAGGGGTTCGCCGTTGTTGCTCATAACCTGGGGCTGAACGGGAGCCTGCTGCTGAGCCTGCTGGCCGTTGTCAACGGTTGTGCCGCAGTTGGGGCAGAAAGCCGCGTCATCATTGATCTGCTGTCCGCAATTCTTACAAAATGCCATGATAGTACTCCTTTTTTTACAAGTTGTTTTTTCTGACCGTTCCTCGCTGTTTGGGCGGAACAGCCTTATGTTTTTGGCTTTAGCAAGCTAAATTATAAGCCAATCAGCGCACGTTGTCAACGGATAAAAAACAACTTTGTAGCAATGCCTAAAAATACAAATCCGTGAATTGTCGGTTGGTGTATTTTAACAATGCAAACAGAGGATTTTTGTGTGTTGTGGACAGAAAAACATGGGCAGCCTTTTGCGGGCTGCCCATTAAAATCAGCTTATTTGAAGTAGTTTACGCCGCTCTCAAAGATTTTCTGATCCTTCTCGAACGGAACGTTTTTGTAGAGGTTTTCGCCTTTTCTCTCGCTGTGACCCATCTTGCCGAGCACTCTGCCGTCGGGCGAGGTGATACCCTCGATCGCGCAGACGGAGCCGTTGAGGTTGAACTCAATGCTGCTTGAGGGCTTGCCGCCGAGGTCGACGTACTGTGTAGCGATCTGACCGTTTGCTGCAAGCTGCTTTACGGTCTCGGTGTCAGCCATGAACCTGCCCTCGCCGTGGGATACGGGGATTGCAAACACGTCGCCCGCGTTGACGCCGCTGAACCAGGGTGACTTGACCGAGGTAACGCGCGTGTACGCCATATGGGAGATATGTCGGCCGACAGTGTTGAAGGTCAGAGTCGGGTCGGTGGGCTTGAGCTCGCGGATCTCGCCGTAGGGAACAAGTCCGAGCTTTATCAGCGCCTGGAAGCCGTTGCAGATACCGAGCATCAGACCGTCGCGGTTGTTGAGCAGGTCGCTTACCGCCTCAGACACGCGCGGATTGCGGAAGGTCGTGGCGATGAACTTGCCCGAGCCGTCGGGCTCGTCGCCGCCCGAGAAGCCGCCGGGAAGCATTATCATCTGTGACTGGCGGATGATCTGCTCCATGCGCTCGATGGTTTCCTCGATTCCGCTCTGGGTGAGGTTCTTGACGATGAGCATCTCGACCTCAGCGCCTGCCTTCTCAAAGGCTCTCGCAGTGTCTACCTCGCAGTTTGTGCCGGGGAATACGGGAATGAATACCTTCGGCTTTGCTGTCTTAATGACGGGAGAGGAGGTGTTTCTCTCTGTGTACAGAGGAGCGTCGACCGAGATTTCGGGGCATTCAGCCTGAGTCGGGAATACCTTCTCCAGCGGAGAGGTCCACTTTTCTATAATATCACTGAGAGCGACTGACTTGCCGCCCATTGTGATATTCGCGTCGTCGGTAACGGTACCGAGGTCGTAGCTGAGCACGCCGTCGAGAGCCGCGCCGTCAGCGAGCTCGAGAATAAGCGAGCCCGAGAGCGGAGCGAAGAGTTCCTTGTTGGTGAGCTCCTTTGTAAAGCTGAAGCCGAAGCCGTTGCCGAAGCACGCCTTGCAGACGCTTGCCGCAGCGCCGCCTTCCTTGACAACGGATGCAGAGAGAACATTGCCGCTCTCCATGAGGGCGTAAACAGCCTTGTACATCTCAATGAGCTTGTCCCAGTCGGGCATGAGGGTCGCTTTGTTCTCGGGAACGGGAACGTAGATTATCTTTGAGCCTGACTTCTTGAACTCTGCGGAAATAGTCTTGCTTGCCTTTGTCATGGCTACGGCGAAGCTTACGAGGGTAGGCGGTACGTCGATGTCCTCGAAGGAACCCGACATACTGTCCTTGCCGCCGATAGAGGGCAGACCGAGCTTGAGCTGAGCCTGCATAGCGCCGAGCAGAGCCGCGGCGGGCTTGCCCCAGCGTGAGGGAACGTCATTTAGTCTTTCGAAATATTCCTGGAAGGTGAGTCGTGCCGTCAGCGGATCAGCGCCGATTGCGAGGAGCTTTGAGGTAGATTCAACGACAGCGTAAGCCGAGCCGTGGAACGGGCTCCAGCGCGAAACACCGGGGATAAAGCCGTAGCTCATCGCGGTGGCGTCGTCGGTTTCACCCTTCTCAAGCGGTATCTTGGCAGCCATTGCCTCCTGAGGAGTGAGCTGAGTCTTTCCGCCGAAGGGCATGATTACGGTCGCCGCGCCGATGGAAGCGTCAAAGCGTTCGCTCAGACCGATCTGTGAGCAGACCTCAAGACGAGCCATGTTTTCAGTGATAGCTTCCTCAAAGGGCAGGTCTGCGAGCTTTTCGGGGCACGCCTCGCGGTAGCAGTGCTCAGCCTTGGGAGCTGTGATGAACGCCTTTGCAACCTGTGTTACGCCGTTTGTGTTGAGGAATGCGCGGCTGAGGTCGACGATCTTGTCGCCTCTCCAGTGCATCGTCAGGCGCGGATTCTCGGTAACTACAGCTACTGCGGTAGCTTCGAGGTTTTCGGTCTCTGCGTACTTGATGAACTTGTCAACGTCGTTTTTATCGAGAACGACAGCCATTCTCTCCTGAGATTCGGAGATAGCGAGCTCTGTGCCGTCGAGGCCGTCGTATTTCTTTGTTACCTTGTCGAGCTCAACGGTCAGACCGTCTGCAAGCTCGCCTATCGCTACGCATACGCCGCCCGCGCCGAAGTCGTTGCAGCGCTTTATGAGCTTTGCGACCTTTGGATTGCGGAACAGGCGCTGGATTTTGCGCTCTGTGGGCGGATTACCCTTCTGAACCTCAGCACCGCAGGTTTCGATGGAGCTTTCGGTGTGAGCCTTGGAGGAGCCTGTAGCGCCGCCGCAGCCGTCGCGTCCGGTTCTGCCGCCGAGAAGCACGATAACGTCGTCGGGCATGGGTACCTCGCGGATAACGTTCTCCTTGGGGGAAGCGCCGATTACCGCGCCGATCTCCATTCTCTTGGCGACATAGCCCTGATCGTAGAGTTCAACTACCTGACCCGTGGCAAGACCGATCTGGTTGCCGTAGGACGAGTAGCCGTTAGCCGCGCCCGTGGTGATCTTGCGCGAGGGCAGCTTGCCGTGCATTGTGTCCTTGAAGGGGATAGTAGGATCGCCCGAGCCGGTTACGCGCATAGCCTGATATACATAGGCGCGTCCCGAGAGCGGATCGCGGATCGCGCCGCCCAGACAGGTAGCCGCGCCGCCGAAGGGTTCGATTTCGGTGGGGTGGTTGTGGGTCTCATTCTTGAACTGAACGAGCCATTTCTCGGTTTTGCCGTCGATCGTTACGGGGACCTCGATCGAGCAGGCGTTAATCTCGTCGCTCTCGTCGAGGTCGGGGATCATGCCCTTTTTCTTGAGGGACTTCATGCCCATGAGAGCCATATCCATCAGCGACACGATGCGGTCGGTGTCCTTGCCGTAAACCTCGTCGCGGGTCGCGTAGTATTCCTTGAGAGCGTCCTCGATGACAGAGCCGAGAGCCGCCTTTTCGATCTCGACCTCGCTGAGTCTTGTGAGGAAGGTGGTGTGGCGGCAGTGGTCAGACCAGTAGGTGTCGATTACCCTGAGCTCGGTAACGCTCGGGTCGCGGTTCTCCTCGTCGCGGAAGTAGTCGCGGCAGAATTTGAGGTCGTCGAGCGTCATGGCAAAGCCCATCGAGCCGTAGTACTCAGCCATCTCGTCGTCGTTCCAGCCGATGAAGCCCTCAACGCGCTTAACGTCGTCGGGAACGGGAGTTTCCATGTCGAGCGTCTCGGGCTTGTCGAGGGAAGCCAGACGGCTCTCAACGGGGTTGATAAGGTAATCCTCTACCTTCTTCTGTTCCTCGTCGGTAAGGTCGCCCTTGAGAGCGATGACTCTCGCGGTGAGCACCTTGCACCTCTCGCCCTGAGTCAAAAGCTGTACGCACTGCTCGGCGGAGTCGCCGCGCTGGTCGTACTGACCGGGGAGATATTCCATAGCGAAGACCCTCCAGCCGGTTTCTACGGGCAGAGTTTCCTCGTAAATAACGTCGGCGTTCGGCTCTGAGAGCACGATACCCTTCGCCTTGTCATATTCGTCGCGGGTAAGACCCTCGATATCGTAGCGCACAATATAGCGCAGGTCGGTTACGGACCTCATGCCCAAGTTGTGGCGGATGTCCCAAAGCGTCTGCTTTGCGACAACATTGAAGCCCTCGCGTTTTTCTACAAAAATTCTGATTACGTCTGACATGCCATCAGCCTCCTGAATCATATTACATTTTATTCTATCATATCCGACAGTAATTATTTTTCGGTATAGGAAAAAAGAAAAGGTTTGGCGCGCGCCAAACCGTGAAGTTTATTTATATGAATCCTGAATGAAATCGAACAGGTCCTCAAAGTCGCCGTGGCGGAACAGACTGAGGCTTTTATCAGAGCGGTTGATGAGGCAGTCCGTGACGAGGAAGGTGTCGAAGCCGAGGCGTGAGGAAATCATGTCCTCGTCGACATCGTTGCCTATCATCAGGCTCTCCTCGGGGTGGATACCGCAGACTGAGCAGACCTCCTCAAAGTAGTTGAGGTTAGGCTTGCAGGCTGAGGAGTTGTCGTAGGTAGTGATGTAGGAGAAGTCGTTGACGTTCAGACCTGCCCACTCAATTCGGGTGTAGGTTGAGGATTTCGGGAAAATCGGGTTGGTAGCGACAATAATCCTGCCGCCGCGCTTCTTGATGTAGTCAACGACGACCTTTGCGAGCGGCTGAACCTTTGTAGCGGCTCGGCATACCGAAAACTCGCCGCGGTAGAAGCTGTCAAAGTTATCGCTGAAAACGCGCATATCGCGCTTGCAGCGTGAGTTCATCGTGCGCCAGAAAACCGTTTCGTTGAGGCAGTCGCCGTCGTTTCGCGCCATCTGAGCCACGCTCGCCCAGATAGAGTCCATGAGCGGCTTCGACTCGATTTTGGTGACGGGAGCCAGACATTTGCAGAAAGCCGCGACATAGAGCTCGATGAAATATTTCATATCCATCGGCAGCAGGGTGCCGTCTAGGTCAAAAAGAAAGTTCTTGTACAAAGAATATCACCTAATATCTTATTTCCGTTTTAATTATAATACAGAAAAATATTCTTTTCAATATTTATTAAGAAGATTTAATAATTGTCACAAAATGAATGCCCCAAGAACCGGTACAGCCGCAGCGAAGGTCAGATGAACATCTCCCGCGAAAATGAGTACTTGAAGTATCATAAAACCCAGAGTACGCGTGTTGCCCGCGGGCGCGTGCCCGCCGCGAATGCCCGCAAAAACCGAAAAGGGGCGCTTGGCAGCGTCCCTTTCCGGATTTAGAAGTTTTGAAATTAACGTGAAAAACGTGGATTGGCTTGATGAAAATGTTCTGTCAGGTGAACTGCTCCTGACAGTTCTTTATTATACTCACTTCTTCGGAAATGTCAACAAGAAATTGCGGTAATATTTGTAAGTTACGCTAATTGAGTGTCGGAAATATACAAAACCACCGCGCGATAACTGGTAATACTTACTAAGCGTAACCGCAAAAAAGAATATATCAGCCGCAAACATACAAATTCGCCTTGGAGGTTTTATACAACTTCAATTGACTCCCGGTGAAAACAAGGTAAGGTTTTTACAAACTTCCCGATTATGTGTATTGAGATTTCCCTGCGGTTGTGTTAAAATGAAGAAAACGAGTGAATGGAGAGATTATTATGCTCAATGAGTTTTACAGACAGTTCAAAAGCGGCACCGATATCCGCGGAGTCGCCTCTGAGGGAGTCGCGGGTCAGCCCGTGAACCTCACCGATGATGTGATAGAAAATATGGCTGACGGCTTCGTGCACTGGCTCAGCAAAAAGGTCGGCAAGCAGCCCTCGGAGCTTAAGATTTCCGTCGGCAGGGACAGCCGTATATCGGGACCGCATATCATGGCGCTCACCACCGAGAGATTCAGACGCGCGGGCGCTCAGGTGCTCTGCTGCGGACTCGCGTCCACCCCGAGTATGTTCATGACAACCGTTGATCTGGGCTGCGATGGCGCGCTGCAGATCACCGCGAGCCATCACCCGTTCAACCGCAACGGACTCAAGTTCTTCACACGCGGCGGCGGTCTTGAGGGCAGTGACATCGAGGATATCCTCACTTTCGCGCAGGACGGTAAGCACCCCGATTTAATGGACGGCGGCAGCACCACCGACGTCGACTACATGACCGACTACGCCAAGGGTCTGTGCGAGAAGATAAAGCGCGAGGTCAACGCCGATGACTACGAGCACCCGCTCAAAGGCTTTAAAATCGTCGTCGACGCGGGCAACGGCGCTGGCGGCTTTTATGCAGAGAAGGTTCTCGCCGTTCTGGGCGCCGATACAGAGGGCAGCCGATACCTCGACCCCGACGGAATGTTCCCGAACCACGTCCCGAACCCCGAGGACGCTGTGGCTATGGCTTCCATCAGCGAGGCTGTGCGTGAGAACAACGCCGATCTGGGCGTGATTTTTGACACAGACGTTGACCGCGGCGGCGCTGTTGACAGCAAGGGCAACGAGATAAACCGCAACCGCCTTGTGGCTGTGGCGGCGGCTATCGCCCTCGAGGGAAACGACGGCGGCACCGTTGTCACCGATTCGATAACCTCAAGCGGTCTGAAAGCCTTCATCGAGGAGAACCTCGGCGGAAGGCACTACCGCTACAGACGCGGCTACAAGAACGTTATCGATAAGGCGCTCGAGCTCAACGCGCAGGGCATCAACTGTCCGCTCGCTATCGAGACCTCGGGTCACGCCGCTATGCGCGAGAACTACTTCCTCGACGACGGCGCGTATCTCTGTACCAAAATCATCATCAAGGCGGCTCAGATGCGCAAGGAAGGCAAGGAGCTCGACGAACTGACCGCCGACCTCAGGGAGCCTCTCGAGAGCCGCGAGATCCGCTATCAGATCACTGAGAAGGACTTCCGCGCCTGCGGTGAGAGGATCATCGCCGACCTGACCGCTTACGCCGAGGCTCAGCCCGACTGGCACCTCGCCGACGACAACCGCGAGGGCGTGCGCGTTTCGTTTGACAGGGACAACGGCGACGGCTGGTTCCTGCTCAGGCTCTCGGTTCACGACCCGATCATGCCGCTCAACATTGAGAGCGACAGCGAGGGCGGCGTTGAGATAATTCTCGGCAAATTACAGGAATTCCTGAAAACAACCACAGGCTTGAAGCTGTAAAATAATATACGCGGCTCTGAAAGGGGGCGTTACCGTGGACGAACAGAAAAAATATTACGCGCTGCTCTCCGAAAAGTACCCGACAATGCGCTCGCTCTCGCGCGAGATCATCAACCTCACCGCGATTCTCAACCTGCCGAAGGGCACCGAGCACTTCATGAGCGACATTCACGGCGAGTACGAGGCGTTCTGCCACATTCTCAACAACTGCTCGGGCGTTGTGCGCGAGAAGGTCGATATGCTCCTCGGCGGCACTCTGTCCGCGGAGGAACGCGGCGAGCTGTGCACTCTTATTTACTACCCGAAGGAAAAGCTCAGGCTGCTGCGCAAATCGGGCGAGCCCGACCGCGCGTGGTACGAGCAGACAATAAACAACATGCTCGAGGTCGCGCGGTTTCTGTCCTCGAAGTACACCCGCTCAAAGGTGCGCAAGGCGATGCCCGAGGACTACGCCTACATTCTCGACGAGCTTCTCCACGCCCAGCGCGACGAGGACGACAATCAGGTGCGCTACCACAAGCAGATCCTTGATACCATCACCGAGCTCGGAGCAGAGGACTTCGTTATTTCGCTCGCGGAGCTGATAAAGCGCCTCGCGGTAGACAGGCTGCATATTGTCGGCGATATCTTCGACAGGGGAGACTCCGCCGAAAAGATTATCGATCTGCTCATGCGCAGACATTCCCTCGACATCGAGTGGGGCAACCACGATATTCTCTGGATGGGCGCGGCGTCGGGCAGCGAGGCTTGTATCGCAAACGTCGTGCGCAACTGCGTAAAATACCGGAATCTTCGCACCCTCGAGAGCGGCTACGGCGTCAGCCTTCGCGCGCTGACACTGTTCGCTCGTCAAACCTACGGCGGCGAACCGATGGACGCGGCTCTCAAGGCGATCGCGGTCATTCAGTTCAAACTCGAGGGTCAGGCGATTCTCCGTCACCCCGAGTACGGCATGGACGACAGGCTCCTGCTCGGAAAAATAAACGGCAGCACGGTCGAAAGCGAGGGAGTTACATATCAGCTCAACGACAGCTTTTTCCCGACCGTAAACCCCGACGGTCCATATGAGTTGACGGAAGGCGAACGCGAGGTCATCGACGGACTGAGAGATTCCTTCCTTAACAGCGCGGTTCTCAGGAGCCACATCACGTTTCTGTACGAAAAGGGCGGAATGTACCGCTGCTGCAACGGAAACCTGCTCTATCACGGCTGCGTGCCTCTCAGGGACGACGGCAGCTTTGACGAGGTCGAGCACTTCGGCAAAAAGTACAGCGGAAAGGCGTACTTCGACATGGCTGACAGCCGCGCGCGAAGGGCGTTTTTCAGCAGGCATAAGAATCAGGACGAGCTCGACTTCATGTGGTACCTCTGGTGCGGCAGAAGGTCGCCTCTCTGCGGCAGGAACATCAAGACCTTTGAGCGCACCTTTATTTCCGATAAAAGCGCCTGGCACGAGGAACAGAACCCATACTACCGCCTGTACCACGAGCGCGCGACCTGTGAAAATATCCTCGCGGAGTTCGGGCTGAACTCACCGTACGCGCACATCGTGAACGGTCACACTCCCGTGCGCACCGTCAGAGGCGAGCTTCCTATCCGCGCGGACGGCAAGTTGCTTGTGATCGACGGCGGCTTCTGCCGCGACTACCACGACACGACGGGTATCGCGGGCTACACTCTGATTTTCAATTCCCACGGTCTGCGGCTCAAGGCTCACCAGCCCTTCGAGAGCGTCGAGGCAGCGCTGAGAGCCAACCGCGATATCAGATCTCATTCAGAGATCGTCGAAACGGAGCGCTACCGCGTGATGGTCGACGACACCGACGCGGGCGAGCGTATCCGCGGTCAGATCGCCGACCTCTTCCGCCTGCTGCAGATGTACAAAAGCGGCGAGCTGGAGCCGAAATAAAAGCCACGATGGGCGCGCTCTCCCGCCTTTGGAAAAGTTCATCAACGGCGGGACGGAGAAGTTCCCTATAAAGAAAAAATCTGCCCTTCCGATAGGGGAAGGACAGATACTATTCATTGATTACCAAAACGTCCTCTCTTGTGAGGGCGTTTTTTATTTGTTCGGCGCGCGGTGATTTTATGACGAACTTACCCTTGCCGTCAAAGCGGAAGCCGACTGATTTTGTGAAGGGCAGACCGCTCTCGAATTCTGTGATCACAATGCTGCCGTCGCAGGCTCTGAGCGTCGAGAAGGTTTGCATAAAGCCAATGCCGCTGCCGCCGCTGTCGGAGTGGGTGGTGACGCGCTCGCGTCCGAGCTTGTCAAATACATGGAGCTCGAACGGCGCGCCGTTGTCGAGCACCGTCAGGGTGTAAACTCTGCCGTCGCGCGCGAGGTTGAGCAGGATATTGCCCTGCTTGTCGTCACGGCTGCCGACAGCGATCACCGCGTCCTTTACGTGGTCTGAAATCAGCGTTTGAAGCGCCGTGCGGCTGAGGCTGTCGCCGATGATTTCGGTCACGGGAGCGGTCACGTTTGCGCTCAGGCGGATTCCCTTTGAAGCCGCGCTCAGCGCGAGTGAGTGCAGGGTGTTGTCAATCATTCTGTCGCCTGTTTCGGGCATCAGATCTGCTTCCCGAATTTCGCTTTCGATCAGCTCCGAGCGCTCGCGGACGAGTGTGCGTATCTCATCTGCGAGCTCTTCCTTGCTGCGCGCGTTGTCGGCGGCGGATTTAAGCGACAGGAAGAGGTGGTTGTCGCGGTGCACTACTACCGAGAGCAGCTCGTTTGTGCGGTTCAGGCGGTCAAGCTCCTCACCACGGTTCTCGAGCTCGCGCAGGTTGAGCGTAGCGTCACGGTCGCGCAGCTTTGATTTATAGTGCCTTGTGATTGCGAGCTTTACCCATACGAACATACCTATGCCCGATACCGTTATTCCCGCGAGCAGCGCCAGCAGAGTCGTGTCAGATACAATCACGCGGCGCAGGTCGATAGAGGTCAGTATGAAGATTATGCCCGAGAGAAAAATCCCGATGCCGAGGTTCTCGGTCTTGTGGAAAAACTGTACTCCGTTTCTCAGACGCTTCAGCCGCGCGATAAGCTCAGCCTGAAAAAGCGTCAGTGCGTTGGCGGTAAGCGCCATGTAGATGTTATATACTCCGATTCCTAACACGCTGAATACACAGGCGACCGTGATCGCCGAGAGGAACCTCAGAAAATGCGCGAAGCCGTTGGACATAAAGCCCACGGCGGTGGTTTTGTTGCGGTTTCCCTTGAGGCTCATTGAAAATACCGCTGTCGAACCCGCAAACGAGATGACCTGCGCGAGCTGGCAGCTGTATCTGAACACCCACGCGTAGAGCGCGGATATTGCTACCCCGAAGGCTAAAAGCAGGAAGCACTTTCTGAGAGATATTTTTTCATTGAGCGATCTGTAAAACAGCAGTCCCGCCGAAAAATAGGTGAAAAGGCAGTTCAGAAAAAAGCAGAGTACGATGTTGTTCTGGGTAAAGATGTGGCGAAGTTCCATGGTTATTTTACGATTTTTTCCGCGTAGTAATAGATAAACTCAGTGGTGGTCGGAACGCCCTTTGCAGGGTTGATACGCGCGGTGTAGCAGGTTATCAGGGTGTCGATGTCCGTCAGCTTCCACGCGCGGTTGATGGCGTGCTGCATGGCGCGCTCAACGCTCGCGGAGGTCGTTGAATAGCGCTTCGCGATAACGGCGCTTATGTTCGGCTGCTTTCGCTCGCAAATCAGCGCGATCGCCTCGCGCAGGTACTGTCTGCCCTTGTGCTTGGGGTTGATGCCGATGCGGTCGAGCTCGGCGCATATCCTGCCGTCGAGGTCGCCGCAGCTTTCGTCGGGAACGGAAGCCGGTTTCTTTCCTTCATACATACAGGCGCTGATGCTTTGGAGCATCGAGAGCACCATCGAAACGCTGTAGTCGGTCTGGCTCTTTGTGATGATAAAATCCGCACCCATCTTGCGCGCAAGAGAGTGGGTGGCGGCGCTGATGTTGTTTGTGACGACCATCACGTACGGCTGATGACCAAGCTTGAGCTTTTGCAGTTCCGAAAGGTATAGCAGCCCGTTGCCGCTGCCGTTGTGCAGCTCGAGGTCGAGCACGACCGCGTCGGGCTGTTTTTCTTTGGTGAGTTCAAGACCCTCCTGTGATGAATTCGTAACGCCGGCGAGAATGATACCGCGTGAGGTGCTGCACAGCCGCGCGTATTCGCCGCAGACGGAGTCGTCGTCCTCAATGACGAGCAGAGTAAGAGTATTTGCCATAATAAACTCCCTTTCAGAGTCTATAAAGTACATTTTTATTGCCAATTTGTCAATGGCTTCTTGCGATTTCTATTGTATCACAAAAACCAACAGAAACCAACATATTTTTCGTGATTTTTTTAACAAAAATGAATTGTCTTTCCGCTTTGTCATTGTATATAATAGAAACTGGGATAATAAGGAAAGTATAGAAGAAATAGGAGATGATTGAGATGCTGTTCGGAGAATTTGTCAGACTGAAGCGCAGAGCGAAGAAGCTGTCTATCCGTGTGTTGGCTGAAATGCTCGGGATTTCGCCTGTATACCAGTCAAGCATCGAAACAGGCAAGCGTTACGCGCCAAGCTACGAGATTTTGCAGAGAATGGTGTCATTGTTTGGGCTTGACGAAGATGAGCAGGCGTATTTTTACGACCTAGCGAGCGAATCCGCGTCCGAAAAGACCGTACCGATGGACATTGTGACGTATATCAACGACAACGAGCATATCCGCGCTCTTATCCGCGCGGCGAGGGACGGGAAGGTTTCCGATGACGAGATCCTCCGTCTTGTGAACAAGGCAAAGAAAAGAAAATGATTTAAAAACAAAACAGGACACTGAAGTGTCCTGTTTTGTTTTTATCAGTTCGCCTTCTCGAGTTCAGATGCTTCTACCAGACGTCTGCCGCAGTCGTTGCAGAACATGGTCTCAACGTCAAAAATCTCAAAGCCGCAGTTGGTGCAGACTTTCTTGGTCGGCTCCTTCGGAGCTTCCTCTTCCTGTGTGACCTCTTCGCCGTCCTCGGTGACAAGACGTCTGCCGCAGTTCTCGCAGAACATCAGGTCGGGGTCATTGGTGGTGAAGCCGCAGTTAGCGCATTCCTTGAGCGCCTTGGGAGGCTCGGGCTCTTCGAGCATCGAGTGGCCGCAGTTTGTGCAGAAGCGGATACCTTCTCTTACAGCCTTGTTGCAGTGCTTACAGAGAACCATACCCGGCAGGAGCTTGACGGGCATCTTTGCGCCGCAGTTGTTGCAGAAGAGAGCGTCCTCGTCGACCTGCTCGCCGCATTCCTCACAGAAGGTGATATCAAACAGCTGACCGATTTTCAGCTTGCTGTCCTTGATTTTCTTTTTAGAGGCGTTAACGCCTGCTACAAGCGCGCCGAGCTCACCGTCGGTCTTGTGGGAATTGTTCTTGTAGTAGAGTCTGCCGATTTTCTCGTACTCACCCTCGATTTTTTCCTTTTCCGCGGTGATGACC
>ONDL01000094.1 GCA_900316555.1 uncultured Eubacteriales bacterium
CTTTCAAGCTTGTGAGATTTGGCTTTTCAGTAGTTGAAAAAGGAGGAACAATGTATACATTTTTACCTTGGGCTTTTGTTTCTAAAGGATCTAAATATCCTTCTTGCTCTTTAATGACTTGCTTTGTTTTTTCATCATATAAGTAATATTTCATAGTCTCTCCTTAGTATTTAATGCAAATAAGACAAGTTAAAGCAGGTGGTTGAACAGTTGAAGAACTACCATAGATAGAGTTTGATAGTGAGGCATCGAAAGTTATGACCGCACCTCGCGCAGAACCGGTAGTTGGTACTGCGTCCGTATTACCATCGAGCGCAGTACTAAAAGGTCCGTCACCACCACCAATCAGCTCTACCGCTACTGCGACGACCTGATGACCAACGGAGAAGAGCGCGGCGCTCAGGAAGACGTGATAACGCTTGACGCTCTTGAAAATTACTCGGGCGATACGATCGTCCGCGAATGACAAAAGGAGGAGCAATATGAGATTTCCAAAAGGATACGCGGGCGTGAAGAAGCTCTTCGCGTCTGAAATACTCAATATCATCTCGACGCTGCTGTTCTTTGTCACGTCAATTATCATCATTATTTTCAGCAAAAAAATGGCAAACCCCAATTACCTTCCGTTTGTTGTTATTCCCATGATGGCTGTGGGACTTACCGCGCTGATCGCCTTTATCATGCAGCTTGTAGGTCTGAACCAGGCGCGGAAGGACGACCCCTATTTCAGAACAGCGTTCATCTTTGTCTTTGTAGGCGTTGCCGCTTCCATAGTTTCCTTCCTGACGGGCGGTACGTTCGGAAACATCTTTGAGAGTATCAGCGCGGTCGCGTCGCTGATCGTCAGTGTATATACCATTCTCGGAATATACGACTTCGCAGATGAAATGGGAAACACAAACGTCATGCTGCACGGTAAGATCGCTCTATTTGTCGGCGCGACCTCGTTTGCGGTATCGGTAATCTTCCACATCATTCCCGTTTTTATTCCCAGAATCGAATACATATTTGACCTCTTTTCTTCGGTACTTGAGTTTGTCGCGTATTTTGTATTTTTGATTTATCTCGGCAGAGCAAAGAACATGCTTTCCGAAAAAGCGTAACGGAAAGCACTCTCGGCTGAGAGTGCTTTCCGTTTTATCAGCACACCGACGCAGTAATGGCTTCCTGCACCTGTTCAAATGCCGGGATTACAGAGCTGCTTATTGCGGTATATTATTAAGAAATAACAAAGCGGTGAGTAATTATGCAGGAAGAAATCTTCAACAAAAAACAGACATTCAGATATCTCATATGGACGTTCGGCATCGCCTACCTGATACAGGCGGCTGTCGCGGTGATGTACGCGAACGGATTAACGATCGCGTATCAGCTTGTGATGATGGCGATGATGTTCGTGCCGCTTCTGGGAACGCTGCTATCGGGATACAAGCTCAGGAATATCGGCTGGAGGCCGCGCTTCAGAGGAAATCTGAAGCCAATTCTTATCGCGTGGCTTTCTCCTGTCGTTCTGACCGCTATCGGCGCGGCGGTGTACTTTCTGCTTTTTCCCTCACATCTGGATCTCAGCGGAAATTCGCTCTCGTCCATCGCTGGAGTTGACGCTGTCGCTCAGCTTGAGGCGCAGGGTATTTCTTATCCGATTTATATCCTGATTACGGTCGCTTCGTCTGTTACCTACGCGCCTGCTATTAATATTTTTTTGGCTGTCGGTGAGGAAGCGGGCTGGCGCGGATTCCTGTATCCGCAGCTCAAAGCAAAGTTCAGCAAAAGAACCGCTTGGATTATCGGCGGCGTTATCTGGGGTATGTGGCACTGGCCGCTTATCGGGCTGATTGGCTACGAGTACGGCAGCGACTACTTCGGCTTTCCGGTTTTGGGAATGCTCGCGTTCTGTGTTATCACCGTCGCCCTGGGCATTATCAGCGATTGGCTGTATGAAAAAAGCGGCTGTATCTGGATACCCGCGCTGTTCCACGGCGCGTTCAATGCCGTGGGAACGCTTCCGCTTATGATTACCGTACCCGATACCGGAACGGCAAGACTGCTGGGCTCGGCTCCTGTCGGACTGCTTGCAGGGCTGCCGATTGTCATATTTGCGGTTGTTCTGCTCCTGAAATGCAAAAAGAACGCGGAATAAAAAAGTGGTGTAGTCAGAGCAAACCGCCGACGGCAAGCGCACCGCCGGCGGTTTTAACATTTCACTTCGAATCCGCGCTCATTCTTAATGACCGCGAGAGGCTTTGATTCAACGCGGTCAATACGGATATAGCTGTTGCCTTCGATCGCGCCGAGGACGCTGCGGATCTGTTTTTCGGTACCCTGCAGTTCCATAGAAACCGATTCGTCAGCCTCGTTTCTGACCCAGCCTGTTGCGCCGTATTCTTCCGCCGCGGCAGCCGCCGTAAAGCGGAAGCCCACAGCCTGGACCTCGCCGTAAAAGCGGTAGTAATTACGCTGCTTTTTCCATTTTTTCAGCACGATGTCCGCTTCCCTTCCTTCTGTATTCCTGCTTTAATCATACAACGAAATATCGCGCAAATCAAGTGTGTTGTCATAAACGGCGGAACGGAAAAGCTTGTTTAATAAATACATAATTATCACTTGTGTTTCCTAATTTATTAGTGTATAATTGATATTCGTAAGGGCAGATTCTGCCGGAACTTGAATAATAATTTTAGTATGAAAATCCGCGCATAAAGAATGAAGTACGGATTCATTAATAAATTATTTTAAAAGGAGAAATGAAAAGATGAAATTCCCAAACGCTGAAAATGGTGTGAAGAAGCTCTTCACCGCAGAAATCCTCCAAATCATCGCTGCAGTAGCGCTTGCCGCCGCTGCTGTTATGGGTCTGGTAACACTCGCAAATGCCGCTAACGAAAACGCAGGAGCAACCCTCGGCTTCGGCGCAGGCACGCTTGTATTCAGTATCGGCGTAGCAGTTGTATCTCTGATTGCTTTTATCCTCACTATCGTGGGCCTTGTTAAGGCAAGCAAGGACGACGACGGCTTCAAGACTGCTCTTGCTTTTATTATTCTCGCTGTTGTCGCAACCATCGTAGGTTCATGCTTCCAGAGCAGCAACACCTTCATTTACAACATCTGCACCACATTAACAAAGATTGCTGACCTCTGTGTTACCTGCCACGTTATTCTGGGTATTATCAACCTTGCCGATCAGATCGGCGACGATGCGGTAGCTGAAAAGGGCAGAACCCTCTTCAAGGTTATCATCGCTGTTTATGTAATCGCTATCATCGGTGTTGTGAGCTATACCTTTGTACTCATCAACCCCGCTCTCGCGGTTATCGCTTATGTTATCGTCTGCATCAGTATGGTTGTTTCAATCGTTTCTTACTTCCTCTATCTCTCACTTCTTGCAAAGGCAAAGAAGATGCTTGCAAAGTAATTTGGTACATATCATAAGATAACTGGTGTGTGAAAAAGCCCCGTTCCTCCATCGTGAAGGAACGGGGCTTATTTTATCTTTTCAAAATCGAAATGAGCCTGACAGCAATTTAAGCGTTGAGGTCTGTCAGAAAATCAGCGGCAAGACCCGCGATACTCGGCGGATAAACCGAATTGCTCAGCACAACGAGAGTTTGCTTTTTGTCCGTGTTTACATAGTCGAAGGCGGAATAAATCTGAATCGCGCCGTAGTGTCCGACGCCGCCCTCGAGCTGCAGATATAAGCCGTAGCCGTAGTGCTCCTCTGGCGAATAGTCAGTGGTCATTGCTTTGTAGGCTTCTGCGGAAATCACCTTGCCGCTGCTCAGCGCGTTTATCCAGGCGGTGACGTCGGCGGCGTTGGAAATCAGATCTCCCGCACCCTTTGTGAGACCGGGCTGAGTGTCAATCTGCTTGTAGATGTTGCCCTGCGCCCAAGATGGTGAGCTGTCGAGCTCGATGATGGAGCCGGTGTGGGTCATTCCGAGCGGCTCAAAGAAGTTCTCGCGCAGGAAATCGACGTACTTCTTGCCTGAAACC